>CAMAYG010000005.1 GCA_945862535.1 Rickettsia typhi
TATGATATTATTGCTATTTTCAACAATATTTTCTTTGGGTTATTTTGGTTTTTTAATTTTAATGACCTTATTTAGCTGGATGGGATTTGCCAATTTAGTTAGGGCAGAATTTTTACGACTCAGAAATTCTGGCTTTGTTATGGCATCGAGAATTACGGGACTAAATAGCTTTACCATTATTGTTCGCCACTTAATTCCTAGCCTCAAACCCATGATTGGGGCTAATTTTCCGTTTATGATTTCGGCAAGCATTGTTTCTTTGGCATCGCTTGATTTTCTTGGAATTGGTTTTATCGAAGAAAATACTTCTTTAGGGGAATTGCTTAACCAAGGAAAAAATAATATCAATTCTCCTTGGTTAGCATTTAGTAGTGTGACAATTGTTAGCCTTATTACCTCGTTACTAGTTTTTACCGCCGAGGATTTGCGGCAGATAGGCAGGTGAAAACTCTTCCTGGTTTCACTTCTATTGTTGCAGGCAAAAGACACAGCTGAGCTAGGATTTTGCCATTTTGCCATTTGCCTCTGTAACTATCGCCATTTGCACATTTTAAAACCCCTAGGCCGTCTCTTTCGCCATCTTTCCATCCGCCGCTGTAACTACTGCCATCTGCATATCTTTCAACCCCTAGGCCGTGTTTTTTGCCCTCTTTCCATCCGCCGCTGTAACTACTGCCATCTGCATATCTTTCAACCCCTTTGCCGTCTCTTTCGCCATCTTTCCATCCGCCGCTGTAACTACTGCCATCTGCATATTTTAAAACCCCTTGGCCGTTGTAATATCTGTCATCTTTCCATTGGCCTTTGAAAATAACCTCACGATCCTTACCTGTTAAACACCCTTTGCCGTCTCTTTTGCCATTTTGCCATGTGCCGCTGTAACTAAGGCCATTTGCATATTTTTCAACCCCTTCGCCGTGTTTTTTGCCATCTATCCATTCGCCGTCGTAAATAACATTACCATCCTTATCTTTTAAACACCCTTTGCCGTGTTTTTTGCCCTTTTTCCATTCGCCGATGTAACTACTGCTATTTGCATATTGTTTAACCCCTTGGCCGTTGTAATATCTGCCATATTGCCATTCGCCGTCGTAAATAACATTACCATCCTTATCTTTTAAACACCCTTCGCCGTGTCTTTCGTCATACATCCATTCGCCAATGTAACTAAGGCCATTTTTTGCATATTGTTTAATCCCTTTGCCGTGTCTTTTGCCATCTTTCCATTCGCCTCTGTAACTAGCACCATTTGCATAGTTTAAAACCACTAGGCCGTGTGCTTTTCCATTAACAACATCTCTCTCGTAACTTGGTTCAGGAAAATTCATTTGAACTTTGCCGTATTGTCTTAATCTTATGGAACCTGTCTTACCGTTACCCATATTAAATTGCACTGCATCATCAGTGTGAATGTTACTTGGTTTTATTTTACTTTCTGTATGTATTATATTTTTCATGTTGTTTTTATATTTATTTTTTATAATAATGGTAATGCTTAGAATAAAAAAAATAATTTAAAAAAACAAAATAGCAAGATAATTTTTCATTCCAAATATCTTTGGTAAGACCCCTGCAAATCAAGTCAATTGTTATTAATTTTTTCTTGTAAAAAAGTAATAACAATCTCAGATAAAGCTACTATTTATTTGGCTTTATCTAAGATTGTTATTTGTGTTTTTGCTTGTTTTATTGTGTTATTATTGTATTAATTTTAATTTTTAATTAATTATGGTTACTTTCTTTTCTTTATATGCGGTTAGAAGAATTGGCGATAATAACCAATTAATGAAGATGAATAAGCTAATCAATTGGGGAAGAATTGATTACAAAGTGAGAAGAATAAACAAAAATTTAGGCGATGGCAACATCGGAGGCGTTATTCTCTATGATGCCCTATCGATTTAATAAGGCTATGTTTAAGCAATTCTTCTGCAGAATTGGGGTTGTTTAAGCGATGCCAGATTAGAAGATGCCCTAAAGGCTAGGAGAGCTTCCGACGGGATAATTTTATCCAAAATCGACAAAAAAACCCAAAATACCACCCATTTCTACCCAAAAATCAATAAAAAATCAGAAATAACCCTCCCTCAAAACCAAATTAGAGAAGATTAGGCTGATGTGCAGTGGTCTTATACTTTGCAATAATTTTATTTGACAAATATTATATTGATATTAACTTTATTTTTCAAATATATAAATAATAAGCAACATAATGAAACCATGGAACAACAAAACAAAAAACCAATAGAAGCGGAAGAAATAAAATTAGATATACCTCAAGATGTATCGCAAGACCTAAATGCAGATGCACTACAAAAACTAAAGGACCTTTTTCCTGCAGGATCTCAATTCAACATTACTAAAGATTCAACTGAAGGTTCAGAGGCAGATTTTTCCGTAGAAATTACCGTAGGCGACAATAAATATAGTGGATTATGTAGTAAGGATGGCACTCCTATCGAAGAATGGAAACTTGAAAGAGGAAAAGAACTAGAAATAAAAATAACATTTCAAGAAAAATCTGATTTATTCAAAATAACAGTTCAATCTCAAGAAGAGCTAGCAACGTTTCAGACAGAATCCGGTGGTCAATTCATAGATGGTTCAGGTCAACTTGTTTTAGGATCTGGAAAGTTTACAGATGGCTTATATAAAGACGATAAATACAATGGAGAGTTTTTAGATAATAAATTACATGGCAAAGGAAAATGCACTTTTGCAGACGGTAGCATATACGAAGGAGATTGGCAAGATAATAAATTACATGGCAAAGGAAAACGCACTTTTGCAGGCGGTAGCATATACGAAGGAGATTGGCAAGATAATAAATTCCATGGCAAAGGAACATACACTTTTGCAGACGGCGAAAAATACGAAGGAGATTGGCAAGATGATAAAAAACATGGCAAAGGAACATACACTCTTGCAGACGGCGAAAAATACGATGGATGTTGGCAAGATGGCAAACTAGATGGCAAAGGAATATACACTTGGAAAAACGGCAACATATACGATGGAGATTGGAAAGATAATCAAAAACATGGCAAAGGAATATTCACTTATCCAGACGGTAGCATATACGAAGGAGATTGGAAAGATGGTCAAAGACATGGCAGAGGAATATTCACTTATCCAGACGGCGAAAAATACGAAGGAGATTGGCAAGATGATAAAAAACATGGCAAAGGAAAACACACTGAGGTAGACGGTAGCATATACGAAGGAGATTGGAAAGATGGTAAAAAACATGGCAAAGGAATATACACTTATCCAGACGGTAGCATATACGAAGGAGATTGGAAAGATAATAAATTAAATGGCAAAGGAAAACGCACTTTTGCAGACGGTAGCATATACGAAGGAGATTGGAAAGATAATCAAAGACATGGCAAAGGAATATGCACTTATCCAGACGGCAGCATATACGAAGGAGATTGGAAAGATGATAAAATGATGACTTCGTCAAATAAACCTAAAGAAAAGAACGAAATTGACACATTAGAGCTTCGTTCAAAAGAAATAGACGAAGAAAATAGGGCTTTAAAATACAAAAATGATAAATTTCTTCTGGGTGGCAAGCCAGTTGAAGTTGCAGTCTGCGAAAATTCAGCAGGAGCTCTTGCGGCAATTGAGAAATTCATCAAAAACAAAAAAAACATTACAGAAGAAAATTCAAAATGCAGAATTGTGTTTAATCAACATGGCAATGCTACAGGATTGAATGATATGTCGATCGACTCAGAATCTGCAAAAAAAATACTGAAAATACTTGTCGATGCAAGATTCACAGAGATTAAAATATCAGACCTCGCCTGCAAAGGAGGCACCGCTCACCACTTCCTCGAAGTGGCACAAGATGTTGCAAATGAACACGGGGTAGTTATAGGAGTTAGATCTGCACCAAAAGATAGAACATGTGTGGGTGGAATCAAGGTGAGTAAAACAGATGGTGGTAAAAGACTTGCTATAGTAACTCTTGGCACAGATGGCTCTGGGAAATCAAGGGAGTTAAAGGTGTTTACTCCCGAATCTGCAAATGTTGGTAATCCAGAGCTCACTAATCTAAAGTGTAAAGAAGAAGAGAAAAGTAGCAAGTCGATATAAATCTCGACCATCGCCACCATTTCCTCGAAGCTTGCGAGGAGCCTTAGTTAATAACGGCACTCCCTAGAGCCGTCATCTTTACGAAAGGATGACGGTAGAAGTTAGATTCTGCGACTTCGCGCGGGGAGGTGACGACGGGGGAAGAAAATGCAAAATATTTACCTAAATAACTCAACAAAGCTCCATAATATGTAGGTTCTGTTTCTTGTGTATCCCGTTTGTTCTTTTAAAATGCCAAGATTTATGAACCTGAGCACAACTTTATTAACCGACGGAAATGAGATTTTTGTAATTTCACTCAATTCCCTTGCCGTAAAGGAAGGTTTTTCAAATATTGCATCAAGAATTATTGTCATTGTTTTATATTCTCTCTGGTCTTTCGAATTTTCCTCTATAATTCTATTATAATCTCGTTTTAATTTTATGCTTGATTCTATTACCTTTAGACCGTCATTTGCTGTTTCTTTTAATCCTTGAAGAAAAAACTCTATCCAGTTGATAATTGCAGAATAATGTTTTTGGGGCTGTTGATTGAATAAATTTGGTGCCGAAATTACAAAATTGGCGGTTTCTCTTATTTCGGTAAGATAGGTATAATATCTGTCTCTGTGTTTCTGAAAATAAGCAGATAAATATATGCCCTTGCAGTTAATTATTCTGTGTTGCACCAAATATAAAATTATTATCATTCTGCCGATTCTGCCATTGCCATCGTTAAAGGGGTGAATCGTTTCAAATTGATAATGCAACAATGCAATAATAATAAGTTTATTTGAAGGTCGATAACTCTCACGATTTGCCAGCTCGCACAAATCGTGCATTAAATCTGCTATATGGCTTTGGTGCGGTGGAATAAAAATTGCTTTGGCAATATCATCTTCCTGATTTTGAGCAATATAGTTTTGCTTATCTTTAAATTCACCTGGTCTTTTTTTGTCACCCCTTACTCCGCCCATTAATTTCTCGTGAATATTTTTAATTAATCTTTCGGATAGTGGCAATTTACTAGGGTCCCTATCTTCCGACAAAGGTATTTTGCTAAGATTATCAATGCCGTAATCTAGTGCTTTAATATAATTTTGCAATTCTTCTGCATTTTCTCGTTTTTCTGGCGGGAGAAATCTGATATCGGCAAATGCATCTTCGATTACAGTTTAAGTTCCTTCTATAACACTTGATTCGTTAGACTCTTTATTGGCAATCATTCGAATAATTGCTTCTTGATTTACAATCCCAGCATCTGCGATGTTGGCAATTCTTTCATCGAGCCTTGTAATAACTTGCATCGCCTCTTCGGCTAAGTTTAATACATTCTGCATGTCGCTAAAATCCCATTGGTGATTAATTTTTGATGGCACGAATGCTTTATATGGGGTTTTGATCTGTTTTTTGCTGTCAAAAAATACCTGATCTTCGAATTTATCGAGTGCTTTAAATCTTGAAAGGTTCATAAATTAATAATTTATCTAAATAAAGGTAGGTCTTAATAAATAAAATCGAGATAATTTAATAAGATAAATCTGTATTAAAATAAAATCAAGATAATTTATTATGACTACTTATAATTAAATAGTTGCAAGATCTACGACAATAAATCAATAATATTGTCTTTGCCAATGCAATAATAGCTAAAATTACATGCTAAAATATTTGCCTCATTGGCAATATTTCGTAAGTCGTAGATAGTTTTGCCATTTTGAGGGCGGTGCGGGCTAATATATTCTTGCCAATTAATATGGCGATATTGCAACCATTCGGTGGCAATAATAATTAAATCGGCATCTCTTATGGCATCTTCGTGATTCTCGTTGAAGCTAATTATTTTGTCGATTAATCTATTTTTATTATTAGCAATAATTGGCTGATAGTAGATTTCTGTTGGCTTCATTGCCTGCGGATCGCTAAAAACCATCGATTTAACAATATTTTCTGCCCGATCTGTAATGCAATTAGCAATAATTAGATCGGCAATTTTTAAGGCCGGAGATTCGCGAATGTCGTCGGTATTGGCTTTAAAAGCGGTGCCGATAATAGCAATATTCACCTTTTCGTTGTTTTGCTTGTAGATATTATTAATTAAAATCGCAATATTTCTGGCAATTCTTTCCTGATGCAAATTATTGCTGTTAATGGTTGTGGCAATTAGTGGCAAATCGACCATATTCTTTTTAGCAAAATAATTAATCGCTGCCAAATCTTTTGGGAAGCACGAACCGCCAAAACCGGGGCCGGGCTTAAGAAAATCTGCCCCAATACGGCTATCGCTACCAATGCCTATTGCCAATTGATTAATATCGGCACTAAATTTTGTTGCTAAATTTGCCATTTCGTTAATAAAAGCAACTTTCATTGCTAAAAAACTATTGGCAGAATATTTAATGATTTCGGCGGTAACGATGCTGGTAAAAATTAATTTCTCGCTAGGAAAATAACGATAAATTTTTGCAAGGAATTCTCGTGATTTCTCGCTATTACAGCCAATAATAATTCTTTGCGGATTAAGAAAATCGAACACAGCAAAGCCTTCCCGCAGGAATTCTGGATTTGAGGCAACTACAAATTGCAGATCTTGAATTTCTGGGCTTTCTTGCTTATTTTTGTTAATAATTTTGGCAATTTCTTCGCCAGTTCCAGCTGGCACTGTCGATTTAGTTACAATAATTTTCGATTCTTTAGCAAGTTTCGTGATTTTTTCGACACAATCAAAGACCGCAGACATATCGGCACTGCCATCATCGCTTTGCGGAGTTCCTACGGCAATAAATATCGCCTGCGATTGGTTGATAGCAAAATCGGCATCTGTGGTAAAAATCGGTCTTTGTTCAGCAGGCATTTCTGCTAATAATTCGGCTAAATCTGGCTCGTAAATTGGTATTTTGCCATCCTGTAATTTGGCTATTTTTTCTTGGTTGCTATCTACTGCAATAACTTTATTGCCAATTTTTGCTAAACAAATTGCACTTACCAAGCCAACATAACCAATACCAAATATTGCTATTACTGGCTTATTTTCCGCACTAATGTTCATGTTAATTGGCTGTTAAATTATTGGCTAGAACAGCAACTAGGCTACTCGGTCGCGATTTTTTAATATGAACCTCGACAACACGGCCAAGATATTTTACCGCATCTTGCTCTGGCACTTCTAGCACTACAGACTGTAGCCACGGGCTCTTGCCCCAAAGCTGAATCAGGCCATTTTGCTGTTGTTCTTGATTCTGCTTCTTAGATTTTGGCGATTCTTTTTCAAAAAGCACCGCCATATTTTTACCTTCGAATTTTTGATTAAAAGCAATTTGTTGCTCGCTTAATAGCTGTTGCAAGATTTCGAGCCTTTGTTCTTTAATATGTTCTGGGACTTGATTTTTAGCATCTGCGGCTGGGGTGCCCGGCCTTGGCGAATATTTAAAAGAATAACATTGAGTAAAGCCAATTTTTTTTACCAGATCTATAGTGTCGGCAAAATCTTCATCTGTTTCACCAGGGAAACCAACGATAAAATCGGAGGACAAGCCAATATCTGGCCTTGCCAATCGTAGATTCTCTATTGTTGAGAAATATTCCGAGCGATCGTGCTTGCGATTCATTGCTTTTAAAATGCTGTTAGAGCCAGATTGCACCGGCAAATGCAAAAAAGGCATTAATTTGCTAATATTTTTATGAGCATCAATCAACGAACTAGACATATCGCGGGGATGAGAAGTGGTGTAGCGAATTCTTGTAATTTTTGGATTTTTTGCAATATCTGCAATTAGTTTTGCTAAATCATAAGGCTCGCCCGCCTTATTCTTGCCACGAAAGGCATTGACATTCTGCCCTAAAAGATAGACTTCCGAGGCTCCGTTATTTGCCAGAATCTCTACTTCCTGCAATATTGGCTCGATATCGCGAGAATATTCGGCTCCGCGGGTGTAAGGAACAACACAAAAGCTACAAAATTTGTCACAACCTTCTTGAATTGTTAGAAAAGCACTGCTTTTACCGCTGTTTTCTTGATAGATTATTTGATCGAATTTTTTATTAGCATCGAATTTAAGATTGATTTGCGGGGTTTTGTCTCTGATAACTTTTGCCACTAAATCTGGCAAGTTTTGATAACTTTCAGGGCCTACGATAATGTCGACAACTGGGGCACGGCGGAATATTTCTTCGCCTTCGGCTTGGGCAACACAGCCAGCAACGGCAACAATCATTTGTTCGCCATTTTTTGCCTTTTCTTTTTTGTGAGGCAAGATTCTGCCTAGGTCGGAAAATAGTTTTTCCGAGGCTTTTTCACGAATGTGGCAAGTGTTAATAATAACAAGGTCAGAATCACTCACCTCGTCACTAATTTGATAGCCAATGTTCGTCATCATGTCTTGCATTCTTTCAGAATCATAGACATTCATTTGGCAACCGTAAGTTTTGATATAAATTTTTTTTGCAGACATAGTCGATTATTAATTAGTTTGTTAAGGCTCGGGCTTTACATTCTAAGGATTTTGTGATACAGGATTATTTGTTTCTGTGCTTTGATCTTGCGAATCGCTTGATTGCGGAACTTTATTATTGTTTTGTTGGCTGTTTTTAATAATTGCTCGATATTTGGCAACATATTGATTATGTTCAGCAATATTGCTAGAGAAGTGATGATCGCCACTGCCCGTTGCAACAAAATATAGGAAATCGGTGTTAATTGGGTTTAGAACCGCCTTAATCGAAGCAAGACCAGGATTGCAAATTGGGGCTGGCGGTAGTCCGTAAATGTTATAGGTATTGTAATTAGAATTATTTTGAATATCTTTAAGAAATATTTTTCGCTCTAGTGATTTATCGCCAAAAGCAAAGGAATAGATGATAGTAGGGTCGGACTGCAATTTCATTCCTTTTCTAAGGCGATTAATAAAGACCGATGCCACTTTTGGTCTCTCTTGAGCAATTCCAGTTTCTTTTTCAACTATCGAGGCAAGAATTATCGCTTCTTGTTTGGTTTTTATTGGTATATTCAAATCTCTTTTTTCCCAAAGCTCATCAATATGACGAATTAGCGAATCTTGCATCCTTTTCACGACATTTGCCTTATTGTCGCTAAATGAATAGAAGTAGGTTTCTGGCAATAAACTGCCTTCGGCAATATTTGTTGGCAATTCTCCTGCAAGACCAGAAGCCTTATCGATAATTTTTAGAGCTGAATTAGCTGAAAGACCTTCGCTAATTGTAATTTTGCGGAAGTAAATATAGCCTTTTATCATCTTATGCAATATTTTTTCGTAGGAAGTATTTTTTTCGAAGAAATATTCGCCATATCGCACTTTGGGATCGATGCCCTTGATAATCTGAGAAATATAAAGAAAAGCGGTAGGGTTTTTTACTATTTTTTCCTCGTGGAGCTTTTCTACCACCTCTCGGAAGGTCATGCCACTAATTATAACAAATTTTTTATCTTCGCGGTGGTAGCTATTGGGAGCATTGAAGTAAGTAATCACAGCAAAAACAACAAAAATATAGCAAAAAACTAAAATAAGAAACCAATGAAAGATTAATTTAGCAATATTGATAATTGGTGTGGCTTTAGGATTTAATTGCATCGGATGACTATTTTACTAGCTTATTTAAAGAAATTTCTTAAGAATTAGGCAGGCATTAGTTCCGCCAAAACCAAAAGAATTTGACATTGCGAAATTTATTACTTTTTCTTTGGCAACTTTTGGCACCAAGTCAAGATCGCAAGATTCGGAAGGGTTTTCTAGGTTAAGAGTTGGTGGTAATATTGAATCGCGAATTGCAAGAGTTGAAAATATCGCTTCAACCGCACCAGCAGCCCCAAGCAGATGCCCAGTTGCCGATTTAGTCGAAGAAACAGAAAGTTTATAAGCATGATCGCCAAAAACATTTTTAATAGCATGAATTTCTATTTCGTCGCCAAGTGGAGTGGAAGTTCCGTGAGCATTGATATAACCTATTTCATCGACATTAATTTTTGCATGTTGTAATGCCAATTTCATAGCAAATGTTGCTCCGCGACCGCTAGATTCTGGTGCGGTAATATGAAAAGCATCACCAGACAAGCCATAGCCAACGATTTCGGCATAAATTTTTGCACCTCTTTTTTTGGCATGTTCTAATTCTTCTAGGACTAACACTCCCGCACCTTCTCCCATTACAAAACCGTCGCGGTCTTTGTCCCATGGTCTCGAGGCCATTGTTGGATTATCGTTAAAATTAGTGGACAAGGCTCTTAAAGCGGCAAAACCACCAATACCTGTTTGACAAATTGTCGCTTCTGCTCCACCGCATATCATCACATCAACATCGCCGTATTGGATCATTCTTGCGGAATCGCCAATGGCATGAGCCCCTGTAGCACAAGCAGTAACAGGAGCATGATTTGGCCCCATAAGATTATGCTTAATCGAAATATGACCAGAAACCAAATTTATTAGGCTCGCAGGAATAAAAAATGGCGATATTTTCCTGATGCCTTTTTCCTGAATTGCCAAAACCGTTCTTTCTATTGATGGCAAGCCACCAATACCAGAGCCAATCATAACCCCAGAACGATAAGCTTCTTCGTCGTTTGCTACTTTAAAATTGGCATCTTTAATTGCCTGTTCCGCTGCCGCAATTCCTAAATGGATAAAGCGATCCATCTTTTTTTGCTCTTTGACATCGATATATTCGTCGATATTGAATTGGTCGGGCAAATTACCATCTTTAACTTCGGCCGCAACTTTGCAAGGCGAGTCCGTGGTGTCGAAGAAAGTAATATTTCCAAGACCAGATTGTGATTTTATTAATTTGTGCCAAGTAGATTCTGCATTAGCTGATAATGGAGTAACTGCACCCAGACCTGTAATAACGACCCTTCTATTCATATTGATTTAATTTAAGCGATTATTTGAATTAGCTAACAGAGCAAAAATTCTGTGTATCTGATTTAGCTCTTGCTAACAACTAAAAGACGCAGAGCAATTAATATAATTAATATATTGCAAAGTATCGAATAAAATAAAACTACTAGAAATTTTCTGAGTTTTATATATTGTTAAATTTTAAAATTACTAGATAAGCTAAAAAGCTTTTTTTAAAAAGCAATAATTAATTTTTTGATAAGTTTTTTAATATAGCCCCTTGTTAAAATAAAAATGATGTTTAAATAAGCTATTGGAAATTGTCAAACATCATAACCAATCATTTTAATTAGCTTACTTATTGGCTATTTTAAATATTTGGCTAACGACCTTTGTCAACAATGTAATCTAAATCCTAATTAAAACAATAACTAATTATGACACAAATCAAACCTCTACAAGATCGTCTTGTAATAAAAAGAGTCGAGGCAGACAGCAAAACCTCTGGCGGAATTATCATTCCAGACAATGCTAAAGAAAAACCTGCAGAAGGAATTGTTGTTGCCGTAGGAAGCGGAACAAGAAATAGCGACGGCAAAATTATTCCTCTAGAGCTAAAAGCTGGAGATCGAGTTCTTTTTGCTAAATGGGGCGGAACAGAAATTAAACACAATGGCGAAGAATTAATCATTCTTAAAGAATCAGATGTTCTTGCCATTATCAATAAATAACTATAACAAATTAAGGAGAAACAATGACTGCAAAAGAAATTAAATTTGGTAGCGATGCTCGCACCAAAATTTTTGAAGGTGTCGATATTGTCGCCAATGCTGTAAAAGTAACTTTAGGGCCAAAAGGTCGTAATGTTATTATCGAAAAATCTTACGGGGCACCAAGAATCACCAAAGACGGTGTGACTGTTGCCAAAGAAATCGAGCTTTCTTGCAAATTCCAGAATATGGGAGCGCAAATGATAAAAGAAGTCGCTTCTAAAACCAACGATGTTGCCGGAGACGGCACCACAACTTCTACAGTTCTTGCCCAAGCGATAGTCAAAGAAGGTAATAAAGCAGTAATTGCCGGAATGAACCCTATGGATGTCAAAAGAGGCATCGATTTAGCCGTAGAAGCAGTTCTAAAAGAAGTAGAAAAAAATAGTAAAAAAGTTAGCAAACCAGAAGAAATCGCTCAGGTTGCTACAATTTCTGCTAATGGCGATTCTGAAATTGGCAATAAAATTGCCGAAGCAGTACAAAAAGTTGGTCCAGAAAGCCCAATAACTGTTGAGGAGGCAAAAGGCCTAGAATTCGAAGTTAGCATCGTAGAAGGAATGAACTTTGACCGTGGCTATTTGTCACCATATTTCGTTACTAACTCCGAAAAAATGACTGTCGAACTAGAAAATCCTTTCATTTTATTATTCGAGAAAAAAATATCGAATTTACAACAAATGGTTCCTTTGCTCGAAGCAGTTGTTCAATCTGGCAAACCTTTGTTAATTATTGCCGAAGATGTTGAGGGAGAAGCTTTGGCTGCTCTTGTTATCAACAAATTAAGAGGTGGCTTAAAAATTGCTGCTGTAAAAGCTCCAGGCTTTGGCGATCGCCGTAAATCAATAATGGAAGATATTGCTTGCTTAACAGCTGGACAATTAATTTCGGAAGATCTTGGTATGAAGCTAGAAGAAGTTGCACTTAATCATCTTGGCACTGCCAAAAGAGTAATTATCGACAAAGAAAATACAACTATCGTCGATGGTTCTGGTAAGGCAACCGATGTTAAAGCTCGTTGCTCTCAAATCAAGAAACAAATGGAAGAAACTACTTCCGATTACGATCGCGAAAAACTTCAAGAAAGATTAGCAAAACTTTCTGGTGGTGTGGCAATTCTAAAAGTTGGCGGAACTACCGAAGTAGAAGTTAAGGAAAAGAAAGATCGTGTAGAAGATGCTCTTCATGCTACTCGCGCTGCAATGAAAGAAGGTATTGTTGCTGGTGGCGGATCTGCATTATTATATGCTATAAAATCTTTAGAAAAACTTAAAGGCGAAAATGAAGACCAAAATTTTGGTATCAAAATTATTCGCTCCGCTTTACAGTCGCCACTTCGTCAGATTGCAGAAAACTCTGGCTTAGACGGTGCGGTTGTTGCTAACGAAGTTCGTAGCAAAAACGATCCGGCTTTTGGTTTCAATGCTCAAACTGGTGAATATGTCGATATGTTTAAGGCAGGAATTGTCGACCCAACTAAAGTTACTAAAAGTGCTCTAAAAGATGCCGCTTCTATTGCTAGTCTGCTAATAACTACCGAAGCTGCAATCGTCGAAAAGAAAGAAGATAATACAGCCCCTGCTCAAATGGGTGGCGGTATGGGTGGCATGGGAGGAATGGGAGGAATGGGCGGTTTCTAAACTAGCAAATTCTTACTTAACCAACCAAGCATATCCAAATTTGCTATCAAACAACCGTCGTAAATAATCTTGCGACGGTTGTTTTTTATCGTTAAATCGTTAAATAATCTTGATTCAATTATCAACCTTGTTAAATTGCAATGCCTAATTCAGATCAATACATCATCTATCAGCCAGCAAAAACCGCGATGCAATCTGGCAGAAAACAAGCTCAAAATTGGCTAATATCCAGAAACAACCAATTACATCGCGGAATTAACCCACTAATGGGCTGGACAACAAGTAACGACACCAAGAGTCAGTTATTGCTAAAATTTAGAACTAAAGAACAGGCAATTAATTTTGCACAACAACAAAATTATCAATTTATTGTTATCGACAACAAATCAAATTTTGCTAATTTAAAACCAAAATCTTACTCCGACAATTTTCTATCATAATGTCGATTATCGAAATCTTAGCAGATAAAATTAAACAGCACAAAGATCTTATCAACGACTTCTTTATCGCAAATTTTAAGCAAAAAACACCTCTATTTTACAATTCTATCGACCTTCGTAATTCTCAATTTAAAATTGCACCCGTAGACAGTAATATTTTTCCCGCTGGCTTCAATAACCTTAGCCAAAAAAGCTCTGTTCTAGCAAAACAAGAAATCAAAAAATTCTTAATAAATTATCGCAATTTGCATTTTCAAGAAAAAAATGGGCCGATAAATATTTTGCTCATTGCCGAATTTCACACAAGGAACCAAAAATATTTGGCGAATATTTGCAATTTAAAAAAACTGCTTCAATTTAATGATAGCGATATCACTACAAACATCTGCGTTGCAACCATTATTCCAGAGCAAGAATCGATAAATTCAGCAGAATTTTATCGCACAACATTGCCCGAGATGCAAAATCTTAATCCAGAATTAAAAGACCTAACATTACTCACCAAAGACTACAAAAAACTTATTACCGATAGCGGTTTTATTGCCGATATCGCCATTCTAAACAACGATCTTACTGTTGCCGAAGATTTTATAATCAATAATCACAATACTCATATTTTACCAGACCCTCATTTTGGCTGGTACCGTCGCAGTAAATTTTTGCATTTTACTCAATATAATAAATTTGCCTCCTTACTTGCTAAAGAAATCAACCTCGATCCGTGGCTAATTACCACTCTAATCGATGTTGTAGAGGATGTCGACTTCAAGCAGAAAGCACAATTTAACCTATTGGCAACAAAACTAGACTTGCAAATCAAGCAAATTGAAGAAAAATATCGACAATATCAAATAAAACAATCGCCCTACTGCTACCTCAAATCCGACAACGGCACTTATGGCATGGGGATAATAACTGCCAATAATGCAGAAGAAATATTGACAATGAACAAAGACAAAAGAAAGAAGATGGGAGTAGTAAAAAATTCGGTAGCTAGTCATCGGGTACTAATTCAGGAAGGCTTGCCAACAGCAGATATTTATCAACAACAAACCGCCGAACCACTAATATATTTAATCAACGGCACAATTGTTGCAAATCTAATGCGAGTCAACACAGAAAAAGACAATCTGTCTAACCTTAACAGCCGAGGGGCATTTTTTGTCGATCTTTTGGCGGAATTGGAAGGGTCGCTTACAATTGACAACAAAGATTTATTTGAGGTATATCAATTATTGGCAAAAATTACCACTTTAGCTAATGTCAACGAACCACCACACGAAGCACCGCCTCTCTAGAAACAATTTAACTTACAGATGAAAGCAACCAACATTGAAAATCTACTACATATTCTTGCCTGCCCCAATTGCACTTCGCTATTTTGCCTAATATCAGAACAGCAAAATCACTCTATCAACACCATTCCTAGCTTTAAATTAGAGTATCTCGCAGAGTCAAACGAATTAGCTTGTTTTAATTGCAACTTAGCCTTCCCTGTCGTTGCAAATATTCCCATAATGCTAATAGAAGAGGCAAGAAAAATAAAATAATACTATTTCCGTCGTCATCCATCTCACAAATCGCAGGATCTAGCTTCCATCGTCATCCTGCATGGAAGCTTGCGAATTTGCGAAGATCCAGAGTAATGAAATCAATAAAACTATCGTCCGCTAAGTGTATTATAAATCTATGGATCTTCGCAAGCTTCCATGCACTATAACAAAGGGAGGAATGCCGTTATTAGCGAATCTTCGCGGACGGAAGTGACGAGGTTGGAGTGTTTAACTTCTTGGCAATCTGATCCTATTATTAAAAAAAATTTGAATTATGCAACACTTTCCCTAGGGCTTCGCAGATGATTAATTGATTATTTTTTACGAATTGTAGTATCTAAATTTTGCCTCTTTAGATATAATTCTGTAATTATTCTTTCCAATTCTTCGCGATGAACGGGTTTAGAAATAAAGCCATCCATGCCACTTTCAAAGCATTTCTTTTTATCGGCTTCTGCAACATTGGCTGTGGTTGCAATAATCAGAGAATTTGGTCTTTTTTGCTCTTTTTCAATTAACCTAATGTTATAAGTTGCCTTGAATCCGTCCATTATTGGCATCATACAATCCATTAATATTACTTTGTAATCAACAGCAATGAAGCAATTAATAGCCTCCCAGCCGTTTTCTGCAACATCAACAGCAAAGCCCATTTTACTAAAAATTACTTTCATAACCTTAATATTAACCTCATTATCCTCGCAAATCAACACTCTAGGCTTGGCAATAAAGGAATCAAAATTGCCATTAGCAATTAACTTTGGCAATTCTTTCTTTTCTTGATTGCAATCAAGATTTTCTAAATCCTGATTGTTGATTGTGTCGTAATTAAAACTCTTATTGACATCCTCTTGAGTTATTGCACATATCACTGCCAAAAGATTTTTCTGCTCAATTGGTTTTTTTAGCACAAAATCAAATATTTTTAGCAACTCGCTGTCTAATTTTGATTTATGATGATTGTCGACCATCAACACAATAAAAACCTTGTTACCGAGACTATTTCTAAGATTCAAAACCAATTTGGCATAATAAGATTTGTCTTTATCGTTATCGTGGCTAATAAAAATTGATTGTATAACCGCCACCTCTTCATCTTTATGGCCGCAAGGCTTTTCTGCTGAAAGATCTTGCAATCTTTCTTCTTTAAAGAAATTATTGATTTTACTAATTAGCTGATCTTGTTTTAGCTCGGAAAAATTACTTGGAAGATAAAAATTATCACAATTTAGCTTAAGATCTTTTAATTTTTTAAGTAAATTATTTGCCATAACCTGATTACTGTCAACAATGGCAATTCGTAATCTCGACTGCTTTTCACTGAGAACAACAGATGTTGTTTTTTGCTGAACTCTTTTTATTTTAATATTAAAAATAAAGCTTGACCCTTCACCAAATTCACTATCTACCCGAATCTCTCCGCCCATTAACTCAATTAATTCCTTAGAAATTGCTAGCCCCAGACCTGTGCCACCATATTTACGAGATGTCGAAATATCTGCCTGGGTAAATTGCTGAAAAATAATTGCTAATTTTGCCTTATCGATACCAATTCCGCTATCTTTCACCACAAAGCTTAGATTGTAAATCCTTTTATCGACATTGTTTAGCCTTACTTCAATAACAATTTGTCCATAATTAGTAAATTTGATTGAATTGCTAATTAAATTAGTGACGATTTGCCTAATTCTTGCAACATCGCCCAGAAATATCTGATTCGCATCTGGCTTAATATAATAAGCTACTTCAAGATTCTTTTTATAAATATTGGTCGACATTAGCCTTATGACATCCTCTAATAAGTCTTGCAGGCTGAATTTAATTGATTCTAAGGTGATTTTTCTTTCTTCTATTTTTGAAATATTTAAAATATCATTAAGAATTTCAAGCAAAGATTCAGACGATCGATCTATGGTTTTGATTTGTTCCAATTCTTCTGGCGACAGATTAGTGGATCCTTTAAGAATTTGAATCATCCCCATAATCCCATTCATCGGGGTTCTTAATTCGTGACTCATATTAGAAAGAAACTGCCGTTGTGCCAAATTGTTCTGCTCTGCCGCTTGTCTATTTGCTATCATTTCATTGGCAAATGGCAATATCTTCTTGTTGCGGAAGCTCGCCAAAACAAATACAAAAAAGATAAAAATTAATGCCGATTGAATAGTTAGAGTCTTGATTTGTCCAAAAAATCCTGGGAAAACCGTGCTTCGATTATAGCCAACAAAAAGGTAAAGCCCGTATTCATTGCTAATATGTTTTTTTATTTGACAATTATTAACTAAAAAACCTTTTTTTAAAGTTCCCGATCTTTCAGCTATTTTGCCGTCAAGAATAGTAGCAACATTGCTAATAGCGCTCAAATCTTGGCTAAAAACATCTAGATTGTCTGAATTGGCAATAATGTTGCGATTGGCATTGATAACGAAATAACAAATATCTTCATCGTTAAAACTGTCGTTAATATGCTTTTTTAGACGATGGATGTTGATAAGACTAAGCAAAGTGCCAAAGATTTTCAGGGAATCGTTATCAATAGTCATGGCAACTGGCAAGAATTGATATTTAGCCAATCTCCCTTGAATAGTTTGCAAATCGCCAATATTAAGAAGCCAACGACTTTTAAGCGATAAATCGATAGGATAGCTAATTTTTACTAGGCTATTTGCCAATAAATTATTCTTATTTTCTTCTACTAAATTACGATAATTGTCTAGAAATCCTACATCGAGCCAAGAAGTTACATTCTTATCGTTAAAATTTCTTACTTCTATTCTTTTGATAACCTTAGCAACTTCGACGATTTTATCTTTATGAGCGCTTTGATTGCTAGTAAATAACAACACTTTTTCGCCCAGATAATTTAAATGACTATCAACAGAGTCTATTATGGTAAATAACGATCTGTCAATAACTGCCGAATATAATTCTATTTTGTTATTAATTTCTATTTTGCTCTCATTAAACAACATAATCTGATTTGCAATCATAATTGAGCAAGTCACAACAAGAATTTTATATGAAAGAGATTCGTAGGAGATTTGTATATTTGTTTTTGAACCTCTAATAAAGTCGCGCTTTAGTGCCAATCTTTTATATCGCGATTTTAATTCTTTGATTTTTTTAGCATATTTATTTTTGTAGAGCCGATTGCCAATAATCTTTCTTTCGTAAGCCGAAGGAATCGAGCAAGAATAAATATAGCACAGAGTAATAAAATAGAGGGGGCGAAGGGCGGTTACAAAAAAATAGCCTGCACTTGTTTTTAGTTCCTTTTGGAGAAAGTGATAATGATGAAAGATTTTTTCTTTTAGTGTCAAGGCTAAACTCAAATTAGGACAGGGGGTATCTGATTAAAAACAAATTTTAAAATATCTTTACAGCCAACAAAAAGTTGTCGATAATTAGCAGTGAAATAGTGGCTAGAAGCCGATTAACACTATTTCCGCTTGTCAATTTCCTTTTTCAGCAAGTCGTTAACCATTGCCGGATTAGCTTTTCCACGAGTTTCTTTCATTATTTGCCCAATAAAAAAGGCAAATAACTTTTCTTTTCCAGAAAAATATTCGGCAAGAGAGTCTTGGTTCAGATCTAAAACTTTATTTATCGCATCAACAATAGGGCTTTCGTCGGAAACTTGCTCTAGGCCCATTTCGCTAACTATTTTCTTTGGATTCTTACCGCTAGAAAACATTAAGTCGAATATTTCTTTGGCAGTTTTGGCAGAAATGGTTTTTTGTGTAATTAATTGCAACAATTCAACGAAATTATCTAGTGAGATAGGCATTTGGTCAAAAGCGATATTTTGCTTATTCAACCTGCCTAGCAACTCGACATTAAGCCAAGTTACAGCAAGCTTTGCCTCGATATTCCTTAAAATTACTTTTTCAAAAAATTCTGCTATTGCTAAATCTTCTAACAAAACCGCAACTTCTTCTGAGTTTAATTTATACTGATTAATGTATCGGCTTTTCTTTACTGCGGGCAATTCCGGCAATTCAAGCCGTATTTTATCAACAAAATCTTGGGTGATATTGAGCGGGGGCAAGTCTGGATCTGGAAAATAGCGATAATCCATAGCATCTTCTTTGCTTCGCATTGTGGCAGTCTCGCCACTGTTGGCATCGAAAAGACGGGTCTCTTGCACAACAACCCCACCATTTTCAATTAATTCGACCTGTCTTTGTGCCTCAAAAACTATTGCTCTAGCAATGTTTCGAGTCGAGTTAAGGTTTTTGATTTCGCAACGAGTTCCAAGCTTAGGATCGCCAACTTTTCTAACCGAAACATTGGCATCGCATCGCAAATTGCCTTTTTCCATATCGGCATCGGAACTGCCTATGGCTCGAAGTATCGATCTAATGGTTTTTACATAAGTAGCCGCTTCTTCCGGGCTGTTTAAATCTGGCTTGGAAACAATTTCCATTAACGGCACCCCTGCACGGTTAAGATCGACCAAAGAATAATTAGGGTGATGATCGTGAATTAGCTTTCCGGCATCTTGCTCGAGGTGGATTCTTTCGATTCTAATGTTTTTTGTTTCGCCGCTTTCTAGCTCTATCAAGACTTCTCCGCCCTCGACAATTGGCACAAAGAATTGCGATATTTGATAACCTTGCGGGAGGTCGGGGTAAAAGTAGTTTTTGCGATCGAAATAAGAGGTTAGATTAATTTTGGCATTAATCGCTAAGCCCGTTCTAACGGCTTGTTCGACACATTTTTGATTAATAGTTGGCAACATTCCGGGCATTGCCACATCAACAAAAGAAGCAAATTGATTTGGCACACCGCCAAATTGCACCTTAGAACTAGAAAAAAGCTTCGATTCGCTAGCAACTTGAGCATGAATTTCACAGCCAATTACTACTTCGTAGTCGTCTTTTTTGCCAGAAATTAGATAGCGACTTGTCATAATATTTAAATTTGTAAATAGTGGGTATCATCGATTGATAAAAGGGCTTTAAGCCTTATAATCTAAAAATATAATCTAATAAAGCAAGCACTATCTAAAAAAATCAAAAGAAGATTAATCAATAAAATAAGCCAACAAAACGGCAATTATTACTCGCCCAAAATTTCGAAAAAATATTGCAAAATTACCGCAGAGGCGATGTCGTCGTAGAATTTATGCTGTTTTTGATATTTTTTTTGACGATGTAAATAGAAATTTTCACGATTAATCCTTCTTGCTTCGAAGCTCGACAAATCTTCACTTATCAAGATTAAATTTGCCGATTTAATTTCTGCCAATATTTGCTGATGCAAGAAATTGCTAAAATCTAAAATGTGATTAGCGATATTTGTTTCGGCAAAAGGCATACCAACCACTACCAAAACGATGTTCTTGGCAATCATAATGTCGATAATTTTGGTGCAATCTTTTAGCAGACTTTCTCTTTTGATAATTGCCGTGGGGGTAATGGCAATATGATGCGGATCGCAGGTTGCCACACCAATTCTTTTTAACCCGATATCCAAAGCGATAATTGGTTGCAATAACGACAAAGATTTAACTTGTTCCAGCAAATTTTTATCGATTAAAAAGCTATTATTTGCTTGATTATTATCGTTATAAAGTTTTATAATTGTCAATTGAAAATACCAACCATTGTTAATAAATTAAATCTAACTAAGCCTAAAATATGTCGATTAGCGAAGACCAAATTAAAAAAATTGCCAAATTAGCCAGAATATCTCTCGAGCCAGAAGAAGTTAAGCCTTTAACCGAGCAAGTCGGAAGCATTATCAACTGGGTCGAACAATTGGCAGAAGTTAATACCAACAACATCGAACCAATAAGCAATATCAACAACCTAACCCTTCCAACTAGGCAAGATAAAGCCAATTTAAACCAAGAAAATATTTTTAGCAATAGTGGCAAGAAAATATTCGACTATTTTGTTGTCCCAAAGGTTTTAGAATAACATTATTTCGGCAAAAATAATAGTAGCATTGTCATCTTTTTAACTACCGCCTTGGCCGTTTTAATAACATTATTTGCTAAATCGACAGCTTTGTATTGCGTGTTATTTCCACTACAACACAAAAAAATTTGAAGTTTAAAGCCAAAGATTTGATTGCTTTTTACAAAATAAATCTTT
The DNA here is from genome assembly GCA_945862535.1 of Rickettsia typhi. GTDB lineage: Bacteria > Pseudomonadota > Alphaproteobacteria > Rickettsiales > UBA1997 > JAJTDS01. The sequence goes on from CAMAYG010000005.1 coordinate 21,439, forward strand.
AAAACTTTCTTACAAGACATTAATTGTTTGATTTTATGAAGGAAGAAAAAACAAAAGCTGTAAAACCAACAAAAAAGATTTACAAAAAGAAAGTTAAGGTTGAAAGTAAGAATACCTTCAAAAAAACCCTTGATGCCTTTTTAAAAGTTAATATAAATTAAATTAAAAAAGTGACATGAGCGACAAACAGCTTATTATAGAGCAAGATTTGATATATAATATCATTTTTGATATTCCGAAAGAGGGGAAAATTGAAGTTAATAAATTTGTAGAAGGAATGAAGGAGTGCCTTATGGCGCTTGAAGAAATTAATCATGCAATTGTTGGCAGCATAGATAATACAATTCAAGTAGTGTCCTACATTGAAGCATTGGAGGCTGGTTCATTTATTTATAAATTAAAAGATAAAGTTGTTAATCAAGCCATTGAAATAGCGGTTGCTGGAACTGCGGCAGCGTGTGGTGATTATAGTGCTGCGGTAGGGCTTTTATTAAAAAATTCCAAAGATGCTTTTGTTAGTATTAACAATGAAAGAATTGAAAACAAGGAAAAAGAAAAAAAGATATACAACGCAATTAAAGAAGAATTAAACAATAGCGGGATAAATAACGAATTAAAAGGATATTTGCTTGATGAAAAAAAACTGATTAAGGCGGTAAAACTCTTTGCAAGAGGAGTTAAAAAAACAGATGGTAATGTATTTTGGCAAAAAGATGATAATGCAAAAAAATTACAGATTGATTCAGCCATTGGCAATGATATTTACAATGATAACGAAAACAACACAAATGAAATTGAGGAAATATTTCCATCACAAACAATAAACGCACACATTAAAGTTTATAAAGCTTGCTTTGAAAAAACCGATAAATGGCAATTTATATTAAATGGAAAAACGGAAACAATAGATATTTCTGCATGCGATGTTGTATCATATATGAAAAATAAATGCATAAACGGCGATACCTTTTATGCAAAATTGGAATTTGTTGAGCGTAAAACAAAGACAGGTTACACGAATGATTACAAAGTGATTGAAGTGCTTACATTTACACGAGCAAGCGAGCAAGAAGATTTAGATTTATAAAATATAGGTCAATATTATATAAATATAGTTTATTATTGCAAAAATTATGCAAAATGCAATAATGTTTTTGCTTTTAATTATTTTGTTAAATATTGCATCGATAATGGTCTCGGCCTTGCTTTCGACTTTAGGGTTTTCGACTTCAGGCATTTTCAGCAGTTTCTAGCATTTGGCCTTTGATTATTTGGCTTTTGATTGGCACAATGTTGTAAATACTAGTTGCAAAATACTAATAATCTGCCTCAACTTGCTCTACCGCCACAACTTCTGGCACATAATGCTTTAGCATTTGCTCGATACCGCTTTTTAGGGTAATGGTAGAGCTAGGACAGCCCGAGCAAGAGCCTTTTAAGGTAACTCTAACTATGCCGTCGACAAAGCTATGAAATATTATATCGCCACCGTCCATTGCCACAGCAGGCCTAACCTTAATTTCTATCAACTCTTTTATTTGCTTAACAATTTCATTGTCTTCTTCGATGTCGTCGGTGCCTTCTTTTGCTGGCTCTAGCTCTGACTTTTCAAAGAAAAATGGCTCGCCACTAATAATAAAATCGATAATAACGGCGATTATTTCGAGTTTTAAATTTTGCCATTCCAAATTGGCATTTCTGGTAATGGTTACAAAGTCTCGGGCAATGAAAACAGAATCGACCCCTTTGATTTGAAATATCTGCATTGCTAAAGGCGAAACCTTTGAAGCCTGATTAACATTGTTAAATTGATGATTTTCTTTGCTCTGGCTATCGAAAAAACCGCTAAAACTTCTGTTGTCATTGCCAAATTTAGCATTAGCAACCGGAATAAATTTAAGGGTTAACGGATTAGGAGTTTCTTCGGTAGTAATAAACATGATTTAGCAAAATTATTGAAAGGGAAATATTAGCAAAATATTAATAGCCAATTAGCTAAAGTCAAGAGTTGAAACCTTAGGAAAATATTAAAAATATCGCAGTTAATTTTCAATTACTTGTTGCAAATAAATTTTCTATTAATAAAATGCCTCGTTATTGAAACTAAATACATTGCCTTATAATTATAACATTTCTATGTCTGAACGAATTATAACATCTTACCAAAATAACTAAGACCAATTATGACCAAAATCTTTGAAGCAATTATTATTCTAATCCTCCTAATTTCATCGTTTTTCTTTGGGGTAAGCAATGCCGATTCCGTTAAGCAAAATCTTAGCTGGGTTTTCCAGTCTAAAGAGCAAGAATTAGAAGTTCCGGAAAATATCCACAAACAAGCAGAAACAAATAGCGAACAAAATAAAAACTCTCCCACTTCTGCCGAACAAAATAGCAATAATTCAACCAATAGCAATGCTGTCAGCCCTAATAATGCTAGCCCTAATAATGCTAGTGCTGGCAACTTAAATCAAAAAGATGTTAGCAATAGCGGTCCCGCAGAAAACAAACCCGCAACTTCACAGCCAAGCACCGACGGCAAAATCAGCAACAAAAACTTGCCAGAGAATAAGCCAGAGAATAAGCCTGAAAACAAAATCAACACCGAATTGCCTCAAAAACCTCTACAAAAAGAAGGCGAAGCCCCTGTTAAAGCTAAAACAAGTGGCAATGTTCAAAACAAAACATATTATAAAGCCGTTAAAAGCAACTCAGAAAAATCAACAGCAGAAACAAATAATCTAAATCAAGAAAATCAAAACTCGGCAAAAGAGCTCGACAACACCGCAGAAGAATAAAATATTCAAATAATCATTCAACAAAACACCAAATTCACCCAATAAACCAACTTCAACCCAAACAAATGCACAAACACCTGTGTCTTGTTGCCTACAAACACCATTGTAGCTTCAAATATATCATATTGTTCTTAATGGCAATATATCTTAATATTGCCTGTTGTAGCAATGCCTATTCTGCAACCGCCGATTCTCGCACCGATCGCTCTAAAGTTGCAACATCGAAGGCAAAAAAAGCCTCAAAAAACAAAAAGATTTATCGTAGCCTTACCGTTGCTGGCTCTTATAATTCAGACTATAATTCTAAAAATTACCGATTGCTATTAAGGGGCTATTATCAAGACTTCGGCAAGATTTTCCAACTTGATTTTTCTCATTATAGCAACTGGCAAGATACAGGAACGGGCAAAAAGAAGGTTTTTCTTGCCAAAACATCCGAATTATACGACCTACAACTAATAAGCAAATTAAGAATTGGCAATAGTAAATATTACTTAGCGGGCTACGAAAGAGTTAATTATGACGATCTCTCAAATTATTATTACGATCATCGTCAGGCATTAGGAATGGGGATTTTCCTAGACAAAGACCAAATCGAGCTAGATCTGAGCTTTGGTAGATATCAAATAAAAGACACCACAACCGCCGATTTCATTGTGCCATCGCTAAGAATGAACTACAAAATTAGCAAAAAAATAAGGGTAAGCACCAGAAATTATCTATTTCTAAATAACAACAGCTTCGATTTTCAGAATCGCAGTTCGGTAAAATATTATCTTACCAAAAATTTTGCCCTAGAGTTAATTTACAATTTCGACAAAGTTAGTAGTGGTTTAGGGCAAAATAAAACCAATAGAGTAGAAAGATTTGTGCAATTTGGCACAAATGTTAATTTCTAGTGTTAATTTAGCTTTAATTTCATTTTCTAAATTTTGCCAAAAATCAGTAATTATGGGGCAGTAATTATGCCAAACGAATATCGGATAAACAGCCGTTAATCGCTGCCAAAGCCGCCATTGCAGGGCTCATCAAATGAGTCCTCCCGCCACGACCCTGACGGCCCTCAAAGTTACGGTTAGAAGTCGAGGCACATCTTTCGCCGTCTTCTAATTTATCGGCATTCATTGCTAAACACATCGAGCAACCCGGTGCCCGCCACTCAAAACCAGCATTTTCAAATATTTTATCGAGACCTTCTAATTCTGCCTGCTCTTTTACTAGGCCAGAACCCGGAACTATCATTGCTAACTTAACATTATTGGCAACTTTTTTGCCCTCGATAACTTTTGCAACAGCTCGTAAATCTTCTATTCTGCCGTTGGTGCAAGACCCAATAAAGACTTTATCGATTTTAATTGCCGTTAATAACTCGCCCCCATTAAGCCCCATATATTCTAAAGATCTTGCTACTGCCTTTTGTTTTGAGGGGTCTGTGAAATCTTGCGGGGTAGGAACTTTTGCGGTAATTGGCAAGACATCTTCTGGGCTAGTTCCCCAAGTCACTTGCGGGGCAATAGTTTGAGCATTAATTTCTACTACCGAATCGTAGCAAGCATCGGCATCGGACTTTAAGGTTTTCCAATAAGAAACCGCTTTGTCGAAGCTTTCTCCTTGCGGTGCCATTGGCCTTCCTTGCAAATAAGCGAAGGTTTTTTCGTCTGGAGCAATAAGCCCAGCACGAGCCCCCGCTTCAATCGACATATTGCAAACCGTCATTCTTCCTTCGATAGATAATGCCGAAATAGCATCGCCAGCATATTCAATTACAAAACCCGTGGCACCAGCAGTGCCGATTTTGCCAATAATTGCCAAAACAATGTCTTTGGCGGTAATTCCTTCATTTATTTTGCCATCGATTTTAATAAGCATATTTTTTGACTTCTGTGGAATTGCCAAAGTTTGAGTTGCCAAAACATGCTCTACTTCGGAAGTGCCAATGCCAAATGCCAAGGCTCCAAATGCTCCATGGGTAGAAGTATGGCTATCGCCACAAACAATAGTCATTCCCGGTTGGGTAAAACCCTGCTCTGGGCCAACAATATGCACAACACCTTGTTTTTTGCTGTCGAGATCGAAATATTTGATATTAAATTCTTTGCAATTTGTTTCTAAGGTTTCTACTTGCAAACGAGATATTGCATCGCTAATTCCTTTGGTGCCAAAGCCACGATCGGCAATAGTTGTAGGAACGTTATGATCGGCAACAGCAAGATGAGCTTCTGGTCTTTTAACTTTTCTGTTGTTAATTCGCATATTTTCAAATGCTTGAGGCGAGGTAACTTCGTGAATTAATTGGCGATCGATATAGATAAGACCTTCTTCAACAAGGTGACTGTACCAGATTTTATCGTAAAGGGTTTGTGGGTTTTTCATATTATATTAATAGCTTCTATTGTTAGAATTACAGATTTATAAAATCGATTTTAAATGATAATTTGCACCAAAATGGCAAGAAATTAACAATAAATGTTGGCATAGACTATATAAGCTAAAATATATTTTTCAAACTATTTTAGATGTAAAGTTTTAATTTTTCTTACCAATTGATAGAGCGCAAAAATAACACCCGTAATTATCGTTATTGCCAAACCAAGCCAGATAAGAATAATCAACGGTTGGTAATGGAAATTAACCGCATAAAATTGGTCTTTATCTGCTTCGCCAATTACCACATAAAAATTTATCAATCCAATCAGTTTTATCGAGGCTTCGTTGGTTGCCTGTTTTGCCAATGGAAAATATCGTAATTCTGGCTTTAAATTGGCAATAGCTTTTTCGCGATAAAACAAGTCAAAATCGGCAACTCTAGCAATAAAATTTGTTGATTGGTAATATTCTACAGCTTTAAAATTTAAACGATAATTTGGCGAAATTTTTAAAGACTGACCAACCTGCAAATTTGCCTGAAAATCTTTGCTAAATAAGCCATTGCCAATAATTCCGCACAACATAATTGCAAAACCAAAATGAGCAAAGTTAACATTGCTTTTTAACAGCGACTTCCCCAAATTATTACAAAGCTTGGTAAATTTAATCTTCGAACCTTCTGGCGGGCTAATCCTGTTATAAATTCGCCCACAAGAGACAATAACAGCAAGAATAGCTAATAAGAGCAAAAATATCGCCAAAACACTCTCAACGGTAACAAAATTAAAAAAGTCGAAATTTTCCAGATAACAGGCAAAAACAACTAACACAGCAACGGCAACAAGCATTCTTAACAACAAAAATTTGCCAATTTTTTCAATTCGCGACAAATAAGACATTATTAAAAAAGAAACAAAAGGCAAAAGCAGCACCAGAAAAATTAAATTGTAATAAGATGCCCCAATTGTTATTGATTGGGCAAAAATTGCCTGCGACAACAGCGGATATATCGTGCCAACAAAGACGGTAAAAAGTGCCACAATCAACAAATAATTGTTAAATATCATTTGCCAAATTCTTTGCCTCCAGCTAAAAGCGGTCGACGAAAGCCCATTTTGCACATTCCTAGACTGAAAAGCAGTAATTCTTGTTGCGAAGATAATTGTAGCCGTGGTGCCAATTACCGCCAACATCAGCAATATTGCATTGCCCCTATGGCGATCGACTGCAAAGCTATGCACAGAACTCAACAAGCCAGAACGAGTAAGAAAAATACCAATTAAGGAAAAAATAAAAGTGATAATAGATAAAAATAACGACCAAACCAGCATTTGATTCTTTTCAGTCATTTTAAAACTGTGCAATAAAGCAATTGCCAAAAGCCAAGGCATAAGCGAAATATTTTCTACAGGGTCCCAGAACCAATAACCGCCCCAACCAAGCTCACGATATGCCCACCAACCACCAAGAGCAATGCCACAACTCAAAAGAGAAAAGCTAAGCAAAAGCCATAAACGGAGCATTTTTAATTGCCAAAAGCTACATTTTCCAATAATTAAAATGGCTATTGCCCCAGCAAAAATATTGACAAAACCAAGATAGCCACTATAAAGCATTGGCGGATGCATTGCCAAACCCACATCTTGCAAAATAGGGTTTAGGCCCATTCCTTCTAAATTAACCAAAGCAAGATGCTTTAAATTGCCAATTGCAAGTAAATTAACCGCAAAAGGATTCGAGCTAGATAAGGTAAAAAGTAAGAAAAGGGCTATAATTACAAATTCTGTTAAATTTACTAATAGCCAAAATCTTCTACTAAAAGATTTTCTGCCTAAATAGAAAAATATTAGATGCATTGCAATAATTATCGTAATTAGAAGCAACATCGAGCCCTCGTGATTACCCCAACTAGCAGTAATTTTATAAAATAAGGGTTTTAAATGATGAGAGTTTTGATAGACATTTAGCAATCGATAATCCGAGCGAATATAACCAATAATCAAGATAATCTGACTAGATAACGAGGCAATAAAGAGGCAAATTAGCAGTAAAAAATTAGAATCGACAGCTTTTTTTTGTAGTAGTAAAATTTTTCGCAAGAAAGCATAAGGCAAAAAATTGTTAATATTTTTTTGCTTGATAAGATATTTTTTTGATATTTGTAAGATAAAAATATTATAAAAAAAACCAAAAATAACAATAGCGGTAGCAAGAGCAAGAACGATTGTCCCGCCAAGAATTACTGCACCAACTTCGAGATTTATCATATAATGTTTAATGAGCTTAAAATGCTGAAATATAAGGTTGAAGGCTTTTTAAGAGGCAATCACACCCTAACTACAACCCCCTAACTACAACCCCCATAGGAATATAATTATACAGCAACTAGCCAGACTTAGAGACCCCTAAACAGCAATCTGCACAGAATTATGAGCGACCAACAAACTGTTTAGTAATGAAATTTGAGTTTGTTGTAGTATTTTATTCAATAGTTAAAACTATTAACTGAAAGTTAACTTAAAACTAACTAGAATAATTTGTCAATATTATTAACTATAATTTTATAGATTCTCTTTAATGGCCCTGTCGCAAAATCGCTCCAATCTCACAAATAAATCTTAAGAAATATGCAAGAATTCCTTGTTAATTAACCCAGTTTATTTAAAAGAATAATCAGTTGAAGCCTTGTTTTATATAATTCTAACAAGGTTTCGTAAAAAAGTTATTTTAACAAATTTGGTTAGGAGTAATGCAAATAGAAATAGTCAATCTTAATGATTTGACAAGAAAAGATTATCCTTACCGCAAAATGCTTTCAATCATCGATTTTGCTGGGCTTATAAAAAAATTTGGCAAAAACATCGGCAAAAAACATCAATAATAGCAAAGGAATAAAAATCGCCGACGAACAAAGTTCGCTTTGGATGCAATGTATTTAGAAATCTATGGATCTTCGCAAAGTTCGTGGGCGAAGGTTAGGGTTGCAGGAAGTGTAGTCGGAAATATCGACCACCTCTCTTCATTCGGCAACTTTCTATCGGCAACAGACTGTTTCAGCCCCCAGTAATTATATCGGCAACAGACTGTTTCAACCCCTTGCCTCGTCTAGCGGAAGGACGAAATGAGATCGGCAACAAAAAAGGCAGTAAAAATGAGTGCAACGAAACCTGAAATAAGCAGTCCGACTATGTTTCACCACAAGTGGCCACCCCTTGTTGCCGAAAACTTCCCACACCGTCATCTTTTCGCGCGGGAGGTAACGATTTGTGAAGTAGATATCGTGGAATTGCCAAAAGTTAGTTCCAAGTCTTTATGGAAAGTTTGGCCTTTAATTTTAGGCTTTTAATTTTAAAAGACTAATAAAACTTGCAGATCAAAAGCTGATTACAGATCAAAAACCAAGCTTTGCAACATCAAGATAGGGATTTTTGCACCAAATACAAAAAATCATCAAATAAAGCCAAAATAAAGTCTTATAAGACAATAAAATTCTAAAAATTATTAAAAATCTTGATAATTTAAATTTTAAATTCTGATTTTATTTAGCAATTGGACTTTCTTTGATAAAAAATCTGGGATTTAAATTTGCGACAGCCTCTTAGTGAGTTTGAAAAACCGCCACCAAAGTTAGCCAAATGCCAATATTAGCAAGGATTAACAGTTTAATTATCATTAAAATAGAAGGACTTTCCTTCATTTTATCGTTAAACTGATCTTTAAAGTTTTTTACAAACTTTTTAGAATGTATCTTATTGTTATAGATTTTTTCTAGATGTTTTTCTGTTTGTTTTTTGTCTTGCATATTTAGTTTTTGATATATTTTATCATACATTTTGCAGCCAAGCCGATAATCATTTTGTCTTCTAGGCTATCAAAAATTTCTTTTTTTCCGTCTTCATTTGCTTCTTCGTGACGAGATATTAAATTATATAGCTCCGCACCTATTTTAATGGTAGTGTCTTTGTCGAAATTGTCGCCATAATTGTTAGAAACGACATCCATCACCATTGTGAGCTTTTCGATTTCTTTTTTACTAAAAGTGTCGCTAGAGCCATGAGAAACAATTTTTTCTATCGGAATATTAAGAAATATAGCTATTTTGCTAATTACAGTATTAGAAATTCCGCTTCTTTGATTTTCAAAGCCAGATAAAAGTTGCTTACTAACCCCAACAGCATTAGCGAGCTCTGACTGACCTATACCCTTCTTTTTGCGAATCTGCTTTAAGTTATTTACAGGAAATTTTGGCATATTTATATGTTTAATTCAATTATTACTAACAGCTAAAATTTGATACTAGAAATCTGAATATGTAAACAACATAATGCAATCAACTAAATTTTACAAATATGGTTAATGGTAAAATTTATCCAAGCTAACTTATTAACAAGTAGCAAAAGTAAATCGATTCAAAATGATCCGATTTATTGTGGTTTAGTTTTGGTGGGTGCCGTTGATTTAATAAGTTGATTTAATAAAGGTTATTTTGCTAACTATTTTACTGAGCTTAACAAACAACATTTACCCTATTTACTTTATTGTTTATAACATCAGTTTTTAAATTAAGACCAATTTAACAAATGCAAAAATAGATTGCATCAATTTAATTGTCAACAATTTTACTTTGTATCATTTTGAAAATAAATTACCCCTAATTACAAAGTAAAATTTTACTTTTTTGAGTTATTTTACCGCCAGAATAATACTAACAACTTTTTGTTTACCATTGTCCGGTGCCAATACGAGTGTCTGTTGAGCCACTAATACTCCATATGCCACCAATGGAATGTTTAGAAAAACTAAACCTCTCTTCCCCTGGTAAACTTGGGTTAAATCCAGCATTTTGCAAAGTTCCCAAAACAGTATGTCGACAAAAAATATGAGCTTTCCAGAATATTTTATTATAATCGTCGAAATTATTTTTGACATCTTCTCGTGAAGACCAGTTAACTTTTGACAGCTCTTTGCGATAACGGCTTTTTATTACCTGATAATTTGGGTTAGTAGAGGCAATATCTGGATCGCGGCTCCAAGTATAAAATGTTTGGTAAAATGCTCCGCCAAATTGAGTCCCCATGCCAGATTGACAGCCATGTATCCAACCCAGTGCAAAACCAGGAGAGGTATTTTTTGGCAAATGCTTAAAGGTGGCATAGCCGTATGGCTTATGCCAATTAGGAACATTGCAACCAATCAAAATTAAGAAGGAAAGCAGTAAAGGTAGATGAAAAGCTAAAAAGTTAAAAACTTGCCTTGATTTAGAATGTAGCATATACATTATGGTTTTAAATTTTAGAACTTTAAGTGAAATAATAGCTTGAAAACTAGAATGGTGGAGCTAAGGGGACTCGAACCCCTGACCTTTTGCATGCCATGCAAACACACTACCAGCTGTGCTATAGCCCCATAAATTAAAAAGAAATGACTGTAAATATTAAAAATCAATAAAAATATATTTTTACAAAAATAAAATACAAGTATTTAGTAAGGATTTAATAGAATCTTATTAGATGTTGGGCTTTATAAATTGTAACACCTATCTTTTAAAGCAAATTTAATATCTATTAAAACCAATAATTGCCGTTACAAGATCTATTTTTTGATAAAAAAGGCGGTTTCTTTTATTCTTAAACCGCCCGGAGCAATACCTTTAAACACCCTAAAGCTGAAACCACAACTTTCCGCTAAGGAAAAAATTTTTTTATAGCCTCCTCTTTGGCTATCATCAAGAATTATTATACCTCCTTCGGCAAGAGATTTTCGCGCCACATTGAAACATTGATAACGACAGCAAGAATCGATAATAATAATATCGAATTTACTGTTATTATTGGTTGGAATTTGCGAATACTGAATCTTGCTTGCTTCGTCGCTGTGATTAATTGTAAAAAGCCTGTAATCAAAATTACTAATAAAATTTGCAGATAAATCGCCCTCCAAGCTTTTATTAGCTGTATCAAATTCTTTTATTATTAACGAAGAAATAAATTTTTTCCACAAAGGATTGGTTTCAACGGAAACAAGGGTTTTTGGCCGCTGATTTAATAAAAATATTGTCGAAGCCCCAGAGCCAAATTCGAATATTCGACTATTATGGTCAATTTTTTTTAGCAAGTATTCCGTTGCTTCATAAACCATCCAAGGCAGATATTTATTATTCTTGTCAAGAGCAAGGCCAGAACAAAAGGAGTTTTGCCAACTTTCCTTATGCAATTTAATTTGCTGAAAAACCAAATTACTCATCTTGCCGTTGTTAATATATTAATGACTATTTAGAGATCGGGCTGGAAGCCATCTACTTTTACAAATCTCTCCTTGTTGTCGCTATAAATACCGCTATAAATCTCGAAATATTGACTGTAGCGGTCTTCGATTTTAAACAATATTTTGATGTCTTTTTTTTCCTCGTCGTGGCTTAATAGGTCCCAAATTATTGAGTGGCGATGACCGTTTAAGAAACCAATATCAAGCTTTGATCGACGATTTATTTGCTCGTCAACTAGAGAAATTTGCCAATGATTATTGGTTAGTTTGGCAATAATGGTAATATCGTTAATATTAGCAAAGCCATAATCGCTTGCTATTTGGCTTTCTGGTTCAAAATTATATAAATTTAGTGCAACAACTTGGTCTTTATTTATTTTAAATTGCCACAACTGAGTTAGTTTAAGCTGATCGATATCTTTTTTTGTCATTGATTTTTGCTTAAGCAATGCCACAATATCTTTGGCTAAATTTTGATTCTCTTGCCCTTTTTCTGCGAGTTCTTTCTGCCATTTTCCATAATTATGCCTATCTTCTAGTGTTTTAAGGCTTAGAGAAGATTTAGCACTTTCTTTTTGCCATTTGTTGATGAAAGGGCGATTGATAATTTTTGCTTCAGGAAATAATGTTGCCTGATTGATAATTGTATAAGTTGTTAGAGGCTTGTAATTACCTACTTTAATCTGATTTTTTTTAAGATAGTTTTTAGTAATTGTGGCAATGTTTTTAGCTTTAATGCCACTAGTTTTTAACGACCGAAAATCGCTCAATATTCTGGCAATTTCTGGACTTTGTTTTATCTTGTCATCTAGTGATAAAGCAATGTCTGGATTGTTTTCTAGTGCAATTTTTACAATGTCGATATTGTTTTTTATTGACGGCGGGGCTTCTGCTATTAAATTGGGGTTAGCAGATATTGCCAATTCTGCTAAATAGCGATTTTCTTGCAGATTTTTTGTTGCATAACGGTAATTTTTAGGGTTTAAAATAATCATTTCTTCCATAAAGGCAAATTGACCACAAAGGTCGTTGCCACAATAACTAAGAGCATCTGAGTCTAGAGTGGCCGCAAAAGACATGAGATCTCGGTCGTTTCTTAATTTATTGGGCACCAATGGTAAAATTTTACTATTAAAATTTAGCAAACCCTGCACAAAGATTTGATCTTGTTGTAATTGCGGATGAATCATTGAAAAAATATTGTAATTACTAGAAACAAGCTGATGCATTAACTGCCTATTTACTTGAATACAAGGGTCTAGTTCGTTGATTTTTGCTAGATTTTGACTTATTTCTTGCACTAAAGAAGCTAGTGAGTTATCGGCAATTTCGCAAGACTCAATATAGCTAGCCTCGTCTTGGTTTTTTTCTATAATATTACTTCCCAACGATGGATTATCGGCCTTAATGGCACTTAGTGGCAAGGAAGGGCTTGCAATTTCTGCATTAGATTTGGCTAAATTAACCTGTGGCATTTGCCCAGATAATTGCCCAGATAATTGCCCAGATAATTGACTGGGGAACTGGCCATTTTTTGGCAGGATGTTATTTTTAGCAAGATTGAGACCTGCGGGATTATTAGCATTTGCCGATTTGCTGATTAAAAAAGCGAATAAAACAAAAAACGATAATGCTTGTAAAGTAGAAATTAAGCAAGATTTCCTAGACAATTTTAGATACAAAAACATTTTAACCCTTCATTCTGTTAAGACTATTAGTGTCGATATTTTGATTATTACTAAAATATATTAGTAAAATAGCCAAGCCAATAGCCGCTTCGGCACCAGCAACACTAAGAACAAAGATGGAAAATATTTGCCCAGTAAGATCGTTGATTTGGGCAGAAAAAGCGATAAAGTTAATATTGACCGCTAGCAACATCAGTTCTATCGACATTAAAATTGCAATAATATTTTTTCTGTTAATAAAAATACTACTAAGACCAATTGTAAAGATTATCGAACTTAATAAGATAAATTTTTCAATGCCAATTATTTGAACAGCGGAAACCATATATTAGATTGTTAGTTGTTTATAAATCAATGCCTTTGCCACTTTCAACCTTAACTAAAGAGATTGAGTCTTTAGAGCTACGATTAACTTGCGAGAAGATATTTTGCAGTTTTAGATCTTTGCGGACGGTTTTAAGGGTAAGTAAAATTGCCCCAATCATCGCCACCAATAATATAGCCCCAACAATCTGAAAGGCAACCGCAAAATCGGTGTAAAGGATGTTACCTATCGCATCGGTGTTTTTAATATTAACATCTATTGGAAATTGATATTCTTGCAACATTACCGCATTTCCCCTATTGCTATCGTGTTTGGCAAAATTAATTGACAAAACAAGTTCTAAGAAAAATACTACCGCAACCAAAGATAATAGGGCAAAATGCAGTGGTTTAAGCTTTGCAAGGATTTGATTTGGCGAAATTTTGTCGGCATTTAACATCATCACAACAAATAAAAACAGAACCGCAATCGCCCCAACATAAACAATTACCAGCAACATTGCCAAGAACTCGGCCTTTAATAGCACAAATAAGAAAGAGGCATTAACAAAAGCAAATATTAGCGACAATACCCCGTAAACACTATTTTTAAAAGATACAACCCCGATTGCCGAAACAACAAGCAAAGAGGAAAAAAGATAGAATAAGATTTCTGTATTGGTCATATAGATGATGTTAGCGATATTTTTTATCGAGTTCGATATTGTGACGAAGTGCTTCTTCGAAGCGATCGCCATTTTCCAGTAGTTTTTCTTTGTTGTAATAAAGCTCTTGCCTAGTCTCGGTGGCAAATTCAAAATTAGGACCTTCGACTATTGCATCAACTGGGCAAGCCTCCTGACACAAACCGCAGTAAATACATTTTAGCATATCGATGTCGTATCTTGTGGTTTTGCGAACCCCATCCGGCCTTTCTTCTGCCTCGATAGTTATTGCCTGAGCCGGGCATATTGCTTCGCATAATTTGCAGGCAATGCATCTTTCTTCGCCATTGGGGTATCTTCTAAGAGCATGTTCGCCACGAAAACGAGGGCTAATTGGGTTTTTTTCAAAGGGGTAATTGATGGTTACTTTTTTTTTAAAAAAATATCTTAGGGTCATTAAATGCCCAAAAAATATTTCTTTTAACAGGAAGGAACGACAGCCCCAGTAAAACTTCTTCCAGCAAGAAATTTGTGCTAAAGAATTTGAGAATTTTGGTTTTTCTGAATCGCAGTGCGTTTGATTGCTTTTAATCATCGAATTGATATTGCATTATTGATAATAAACTACAAAAAAGGCGGTTAAAATTACACCAATTAACGAAAAAGGTAATAAAACTTTCCAACCTAATCGCATCAGCTGGTCGTAGCGATAGCGAGGCAAAGTTGCTCTAACCCAAATAAAACAAAATAATAAAAAGAATATTTTAGCAATTAACCAAAACCCGCCCGGAATAGCATTGCACAAATCGTTATCACAAATCGGCAACCAACCGCCAAGGAATAATATACTGGCAAAAGCAGAAATTAGAATCATATTGGCATATTCACCTAGAAAAAACATTGAAAAAGGCATAGAGCTATATTCAACATTATAGCCCGCAACAAGCTCGGACTCCGCCTCGGGCAAATCGAAAGGATGGCGGTTGGTTTCTGCTAAAGCAGAAATAAAGAAAACAATAAACATTGGAAAAAGAGGTACAACAAACCATTGATTTTGCTGGGCTTTAATGATTTCTTGCAATTGTAAAGAGCCAGTAAGTAGAATCACACAAACTATTGCCAAACCAATAGAAACTTCGTAGGAGATCATTTGAGCAGCAGAGCGAATTGCCCCCAGAAAAGCATATTTTGAGTTACTAGCCCAGCCAGCAATGATTATTCCATAAACCCCAAGAGAAGAGGTGGCAAGCAAATAAATAGCACCAACATTAATGTTAGCAATAACAAAATCGGCAGAAAAAGGCACTACCGCCCAACCAATTAAGGCAAGAGTAAAAGTGATGATGGGAGCAAGAATAAAAAGAACTTTATTAGCATTATATGGCAATATAACTTCTTTAAAAAGCAGTTTTAAACCATCTGCTAAGGGCTGTAACAGGCCAAACCAACCAACTACAGAAGGACCTTTCCGCATTTGCATAGCAGCAATAACCTTTCTTTCCATTAAGGTAAGGTAGGCAACAGCACCAATCAACGGTAAAATTACAATGATGATCTTGCCGACAATTGGCAAAAGAGTTCCGATAATCAACTGTAACAATTGATTATTTTCTATCAATCTTAAAAAAGACTGATTAAAAAATTCGATAAAATGGTTAGACTGCGCAGATGTTGCCATGTTGCTCATGTTATAAGGGGTTGGTTTTATAAAGTTCTGTTTAATAAGATTTTCTATGTCTAAATATGAGGTAGATTTAACCAAATTCTAATCGCCCAAATTCTAATCGCCCAAATTCTAATCGCCCAAATTCTAATCGCCTTTTGATTCAGAACCTATTTTGATTCAGAACCTATTTTGATTCAGAACCTATTTTGATTCAAAACCTATTTTGATTCAAAACCTTCAAAAGCGGTTGTCTGTATAATATACGGCTTCGTTTTTAAATATTTTATTGCAAAAATAATTGCAAAAATATTTGCTGTAATTTGTTTTAAACATAGAAAATGTTATAATTAAATATTGTGTTGCTGTTGTATTGGCAATCTTCTTAATCTAATTAATCTAAGACTTTTAAACTAAAACAGTTTTTTTAAAAGTCAAATACCTAATAACACTTCTTGCATTTAAATTATCTTATAAAAAACAACGCATTTATGCAAAATATTTATTTCTGGTCGTGCTAAAGCAACAAATTACTATTAAATACTGCTCCACGGACATCGCCATCGCGCGAAGTTGCGAAGATCTACCTTCCGTTGTCATCTTCGCACAAGCTTGCGAAGATGCAGGATCTATGGCAATAAAATCAATATTAAATGGAAGTTCGCTAAAATGTCTCATTAAATCTATGGATCTTCGCAAGATTTCGCACGAAGGTGACTACGGGGGAACCGTGGATCTTCGCAAGCTTTCGCACGAAGGTGACTACGGGGGAACCGTGGATCTTCGCAAACTTTCGCACGGAAGGATGACGGTGGAAGGTAGATCCTGCAACTTTTGCGGAGGTTACGGTGTGGTTAGTGTAGCAGGAATGGGCTAACACTCATTTCTATCGGCAACAAGCGGTTGAAACAGTCTGTTGCCTTTAGAATTTTGGGAGCTGAAACCTTCTGTTGCGAAAATGAATGGGGCTAGTTTATTCCTGCTACAATCCCCACATTGTCACCTTCGCGCGAAGTTGCAGGGTCCATTGATTTTATTACCATCATCGCGCAACTTCGTGGCGAGGTTACGACAGAAGGGAGATCGTGCTAACGCAACACATTATTATTTCTGGTCGTGCTAACGCAACACATTATTATTTGTTTCTGGTCGTGCTAACGCAACACATTATTATTTCTGGTCGTGCTAACGCAACGACACTCTAATGTATTTTTCATAATTTCTATAAATTAAAAAGTTATGACTTCGATTATTTTCTTTGGCAATAGCTTCCCGCTAATTATCTTAATTTGCCTTGGTTTAACTGCAAAATATTCGGCAAGAAGATTGACGAGAGCATTATTAGCTTTGCCATTTTCTCTTGGCAAATTTACTTTTGCTTTAATAGACCTAAAGCCAAAAAGATCGGTTTCGTCGCTAACAATCTTATTAGCCGAGGAATTGGCAACAACCGATACCGAAACTATGAATTTTTTTAACTCAACCTTATTCATTGCAAATATTACACTACACTATGACACTATTGGCTATTTGCTTTCATTAACTTATTAGCAATGGTAATAGGCAATAACAAATAATAGCCCCCTTTTGCAGAAAGATAAGAGGCACGATTTTCTGCCAAGGTGCCAGATCCAAAAAATATGTCACCACGAACCGCTCCTTTAATGGCAGATCCAGCATCTTGAGCAATTAACAATCTGCGATAAATCTTGCTAAAACGATTATTATCCTGATCGAAATCTATTATTGTGGTATCTATCCATATCGGCAAACCGAAAGTGATAAGGCTTTTATCTATTGCCAAACTTCTTTCTGGGGTAAGCGGGACGCCCTGAGAGCCGAAAACCTCTTCATATTCATTAATTTTAAAAAATATGAAAGATTTGTTGACATTCATTACCTCTGTTGATTTTTCCGAGTTCTCTTTTAGCCACTTTTTAATGTTCTTAGCATCGAGACTTCGAGACTCTGTGAGGTTGTTTTCAAGTAAATATTTGCCAATAGAGCTGTATTCATGACCATTTTTACCATCAAAAACTAGACGAACAAAAGACCCATCTGCTAATTTTACCCTACCAGAGCCTTGAATATGAAGAAAAAACAGCTCAACCTCGTCGTCGACAAATAAAAGCTCGAGATTTTTATTTGCCAAGGCTCCTTTGCCAATTTCTTCTCTGGTAAAATATGGTTGCTGTGTGTTTTGCTTAAGGTCTGGAGGGCGACGATAAATTGGAAAACGAAATTTGCTATCTTTAACTAGGCTACCATTAATTTCTGGATAATAATAACCTGTAAAGTTATAAAGACTGTTTCTGCCGTCTTCGCTAACTTTAAAAGGGACGAAGTAGTTTTCAAAAAATGCTTTAGATTCTTGTCTATCCATAGTTTTAACGGCTTCTGCCAAATCGCAAACATTGCGGAAATCTTCTGCGGTAGCAAGAAAATTGGTGTCTATTATCTGTTTTTGTGGCATTTTAGCAAATTTATCACAACTATGTAAAAATGCTCTGAGGGCTAATTGATGCTCGTCTTCTTGCCAATTTTGGATTTTTTGATAAGAGATAGGAGAAAGTTTAAGACCGTTGGCAAGCTTTATTTTTGAGTACTCCACTGGAAGAACCGCACAACAAACATTAGAAAGTAAGATTAAAAATAAGATAGGCAAAGTTAAATTATTAATATTTTTACTGCAATAAATTTTACCGACATAAATTTTATGGCAAGATTTATAATAATTTTTAGCTAGAACAAAAAAATCTTTTGCTAGTCTTAAATGTAGTGTAGACACAATATTAATAATTATCGATAATAGATGGCATAACCATTTCCCGTGTTTAAAAAAATGCTATTATTTTAACTTAATGAGCTTTTAGGCAAAATTCTAATATTGCCTTTTGAGCATGGAGACGGTTTTCCGCTTCATCAAAAATGATAGATTTTGCTCCATCTGCCACTTCTGCCGTTACTTCATAGCCTCGATAAATTGGTAAACAATGGGTAAATATTGCATTTGGCTTTGCTGAATTTAGTAATTCTTGATTAATCTGAAACGACTGCAACTCTAAAACTTTTTGTTGCTTTGCTTTAACATCACCTTCGGCAATATCACCCATTGAAACCCAAGTATCGGAAATAAGAACATCGCTATTTTTAGCAAGATTCCTTGTATTTTCGCTCACAATGATTTTTGCCCCTTTTTCTTTTGCTTTGGCAATTTCGGCATCGCAAAAACTATAACTATCGGGCTTGGCAATTTGCAAAGTAAAGTTAAAAATTAACGATGCTTGAATGTAAGAATTTAGAACATTATTAGCATCGCCAAACCAAGTTAAAGTGAGATTAGCAACATTGCCAAGCTTTTCTTCTATTGCCATAATGCTTGCAACAACCTGACACGGATGAGAAAAATCTGTTAGACCGTTGATAACCGAGACATTGCTACTATTTGCAAAATCGAGAAGGGTTTGGTGATTATAACAGCGAATCATTACCGCATCAACCATTCTACTTAAAACTTTAGCAGTGTCGGCAACTGTTTCTCCTTTGCCAAGCTGAGTATCTGCCTTATTTAGCACAATAGCAGAACCGCCAAGATGATTAATTGCCACTTCAAAAGAAACCCTAGTGCGAGTCGAGGTTTTTTCAAAAATCATTGCCAAAGTTTTATGGGGCAATATTTGTTTTTGTTGCTCTAAAGCTAAGTTATTTTTGAAAAACTTAGCTCTTTCAACAATCGATCTTAATTCTTGCAGAGTAAAATCGGCAATATCGAGAAAATGTTTGGGCTTTTTTTGATTATTCATAACGATAAATAGTTAATATTGTTAAAAATTAACAACAAGATTGTTTTGCTTCAATAGTTTTGTTAGTTGATTTTTTGCAAGATCTAGTTTTGCTTCCGAAGTTCCTTCGCATCGAATAATTAAAGCTGGCTGAGTATTAGAAGCCCTAATTAACCACCAACCACCATCGAAATCGACCCTAATACCATCGATATTATTAAAAGAGATGCTTTCTAAATTTAGCTGATCTTGCATTTTTTCAATTATTTTAAATTTAGCATCGTCGCTAGTAGATATTTGAATTTCTTTGGTGGCAAATACTTTTGGCAAGATTTGCCTAATTTGCGAAAGCGGTTTTTTTTGTTGATATAAAATATTGATTAACCTAATTGCAGCATATGCCGCATCGTCAAAACCGTAATAACGATCGGCAAAAAAGATATGCCCACTCATCTCGCCTGCAAGAACTGCCTTAGTTTCTTGCATTTTTGACTTAATAAAAGAATGACCTGTGCGACACATTATCGCATTGCCCCCCATAGATCTGATTGCTTCAAATAAGGTGCTACTAGCTTTAACATCGGCAATAATAGAGCTACCGGGTTTGGTAAGCAATATGTCGCTCGATAAAATTGCCAAAAGCTGATCACCCCATAAAACCTCTCCGCAATTATCGACAACCCCAATACGATCGGCATCGCCATCAAAAGCAATTCCTAGATCGCATTGATTTTTAACAACAAAATCTTTGAGTGCGGTAAGATTTTCCTCGACCGTCGGATCGGGATGATGATTAGGAAAATCACCATCAATTTCGGCAAATAAAAGATGATTTTCACTAAGAAGGATACTGCTTAATTTTGCTAGAAAGACTGCCGCCGCTCCGTTTCCAGCATCCCAAGCGATTTTTAGCGGCTCAGTTTCATTTGGCTCGTCTATTTCGTCTAATAAATGGCTTTGGCTTTTAGCAATAAGGCAATCTTCGGTAATTCTTTTAATATAGCTTGGCAAAATGTCGAAGGTTTCATAAGAGCCAGTTTCTTCGATAAAATTATTTCTTTCAAGAATATTTTGCAACTCTAGCAACTGATCGCCAAAAAAAGGCTGTTGGTTGAGAGTTATTTTGAAACCATTATGATCTTTCGGATTGTGAGAACCGGTAATCATAATTCCAGCATCGCAATTGAGTTTTTTAACCGCAAAATAAAGCATTGGGGTTGCCACTAAACCAATATCAACAACACTAACCCCAGATTTCTCAAGACCAGCCAAAAGTTGTCTTTTGAGTAATGGCGAGCTAGTTCTGCCATCGCAACCAACTGCAATCTTAATAAAATTATTTGACGGCTGTAGCTGTAAAATATTTTGAAAAGCCACAACTAGGGATTTGGCTAAGAAATAAGCATCGATTTCGAACAAATTAGAGCCAAAAACTCCGCGAATATCATATGCTCGAACTATATTGGGGTTAAAATGATGAATTGTCATTTAAAATATAAGATAAATGGTTAATAATTAAAAGGTTGTTGTAATTTTTAAGGATCTAGAAGGCCAGAACCGATTTGCTTTTGGTCTTGTTTATCCCAGCCAATATGTTCTGCCGAGGCACTTTCAGACCATTTATAGCAATCCTTACCCCCCAAACCCAGTCCCCCGTAGCAAGAATCGAGACTCATGCAATCTTTTTTACTAATTTTATTGCCAGAAATAGTCGAAAACGGCACCCATTCTTTGTTGCCACTTACATTTTCTTGCCAATAACATTGAGATCCGCCACCTAATGTTATGTCTTTTGGTTTAATATTATCGAAATTGTCCAGTAATTGCTGAGCGGCAGATTTCATAGAAAACAACACAATAACAAACAATGCAACAATTAAAAACTTTAATGAAATTC
This sequence comes from Rickettsia typhi, assembly GCA_945862535.1. Taxonomy (GTDB): domain Bacteria; phylum Pseudomonadota; class Alphaproteobacteria; order Rickettsiales; family UBA1997; genus JAJTDS01. The sequence continues at coordinate 42,866 of CAMAYG010000005.1, forward strand.
TGGGCCTTAGTAATTTAACTATCAATTTAACGGGCAATTTAGAGGGCAATTTAAAAAGCATTTTTACTAAAGTGTTAAATTTATTATTTGGCAAGACAATTTCTAAGGTTGTCAATAGCTTGACCGTAATGTTGCGATTTAAAAATATAGGACCCGGCAATTAAAACATTTGCTCCGGCATTAATTACCTTTTTAGCATTTTCATTATTAATACCACCATCAACAGCAATTTCAATGTTTCTACCGCTTTTAGCAACCATTTTTGCAATATTGCTAATTTTAACCAATTGCGACTCGATAAATTTTTGTCCGCCAAATCCGGGGTTAACCGTCATAACTAGAATCAGATCAACCTTGTCAATAACATATTCTATTACCGATTCGTGAGTTGATGGAACAATAGAAACACCCACCTTCTTGCCAAAAGACCTAATTAGATCGAGCGAGCGATCGAGATGAATCGATGCCTCGGCATGAATTGTAATAATGTCGGCACCTGCATTTGCAAAATTTAATATTTGTGAATCTGGGTTGTTAATCATCAGATGAACATCAAAAACCTTGTTGGTGTAAGGCTTTATCGCCGATACAACATCTGCACCAATGGTAATATTAGGCACGAAGGCACCATCCATAACATCGATATGGATATAATCTGCTCCAGCTTTATCTATGGCAATAACTTCTTCGCCTAATTTGGCAAAATCTGCCGAAAGTATTGAGGGGGAAATTTTAATCTGCATCTAAAATGGGTAAATTTATTAATAATTAACAGGCGAAATGGTAAATTATTTACAAGAAACCGCAACGACATCGTATACCGAATGCTCCAATGAAGAAACGGAAGGGCTTGAGGCAAAAAGCCAGCCATAAAAAATTCTTTTATCTTGATTTTTCTGCGGTTGGGTGGTTTTTTTGAAGTTATTTGATTGATCTTTTTGTATTTCAAAGATTTCAACCAGTATTTTTGCTTCTGGTTTTTGATATTCTGGCGACTTCCAGCATTTATAAACAATAATATTCAGGTCTTCAAATTTTTGTTTTTTGTTGATATTGAAAGTAGTAACCAAGGTTTTTGAGTTGTTTTTATTAAGAATTTGCAAAGTTGCGATATTGGTAAAGTTTCTTGGATTGCTGTTTTCTTCTATTTGATTAATATCGATAGCGGGGGCAATGTTAGCGGTAATATTGGGAACATTGGTGTTTTCACTGTTTTTTGGCTCTTCTTTTGACTCTTGCACTGTAGGTTTTTCGAGATTAACCGCCGTATTAACCTTATTTTCTTTAACATTTGCTGTTTCTTCCGCTTTACTGACTGTTTTTTCTATGGCAAAAGCATTAGAAAAACAAATAACGACAAAAAAAGCTATAAAGGAATAAAAATTAAAACGACTATTAAAGAAAAATTGGTGGAGCATAATTATTTTGGAATTACTTTGAATTATTTGCTTTATTGTCATTGTTAAAAATAAACTTTCCAAGAAGATCTTCAAAATTAACCGAGGACTGGGTAAAGGTAATTTCTTGATTATCGGTAAGATATTCGCTATCTCCGCCAATTTCAATGGCTAAAAACTTGCCTCCCAATAAACCGTCGGAAGAAATTTTTGCCGAAGAATCTGTAGGTATTTTGATATCTTTTGCTACAGAAAAAACAATTTTTGCTTGGTAACTTTTTGGATCGAGCTTTGCCTCTGTAACTACCCCAACTTTTACCCCAGCAACCTTAACATCACTACCAACAGCAATACCGCCAACATTATTAAAACTAGCAACCAAACTATATCCCACAGCAGAACTTTTAACATTTGCGGTTTTCATCGAACTAAAAAGAAAAAACAAAGCGCAAAATAACACAAAAAACCCAACAATAATTTCGAAATAATTTTTATTTTTTGTCATGATTTTGTTACTTTGTTAATTAAATTGATTTATTGGCAAGGTTAAGATGCTAATTTATTAATAGTTTTTACTAATTTTGTTCTTTATTTGGCGACCAAGATTGATAATTCTTTTTATGATAATGGGGCTTTGGCTGGTATTTGTGATTAGTGCCAGTAAGATTTGGCAAATAAGGTTTCTGCCAAGAATATTGCTGGTAATCGTTGATATCTTTACCGGGAATATTATCTGTTGCATAATGAAGCCATAATTTCCAAATTGGCGGAACCTTAGAGGGCTCGTTTAAACCTCGATAAATTACCATTCTTTTATGTTTTCCTTCGGAATCAAAAGACCTAGTAATAAAATATTGGTTGCCAAAAGAATCGACCCCCACCATTTTAGCAGAAAGCCTAATACAGATTTTATAAAAAGGATTCATTACTTAAAAAAGATTACAAATTAATAAATAGCATAGCAAAATCAACAAAGACAATAGGTAAAGCGAAAAATCGTAGTAAAGAAAAAATAATAATCAAGCATTAAACTTATTGCAAAATAAAATATTTAGCTTTACCTTCTCAAAAATTAATTACTTTGGCAGTTATTTTATGGCCCTTACTGTGGCCAGCAACTTATGAGTTGAAATTTTTACCTGCAACTTACGAGTTGTAGGGCCCTCATTCTACATTTAACAACAAACCAAAAGATGCTTTCAAAAATTAATCTTCACCACCAAGACTTACCAGATAATATTTTTTACAATCTAGAAAAAGCTTCGAGCATCGCTATCGATACAGAAACAATGGGGCTAAATATCAAAAACAATCGCTTGTGTTTAGTGCAAATCTCTACTGGCGACAACACCTCTCATTTGGTTCAAATTAACCAAAATTATCAATGTCCCAATTTAAAAAAACTACTTAGCAATGAAAATATTTGCTTTATTTTTCACTTTGCCCGCTTCGATATTGCAACTCTGCAATATCACTTAAACATTAAGATGAATAATTTTTTCTGCACCAAAATTGCCTCGAAACTTGTTCGCACCTACACAGATCATCACGGATTAAAAACATTGTGCGAAGAGATTGTTGGCATCGAAATGTCTAAGAAACAACAAAGCTCGGATTGGGGAAGCGAAAAACTTAGCCAAAAACAACTAGATTATGCAGCTTCAGATGTTTTATATCTTCATAAAATCAAAGAAAAGCTAGAAAATATGCTAAACCGCGAAGGGAAAATGTTATTATTTCAACAGGCCCTAACTTTTTTGCCAACAAGAATAGAGCTAGATTTGCAAGGATATGGCGACATTTTATCACATTAAGCTAATATAATTTGATCGCAACATTGAAAACATTATTAAAATTAGCTAATTTTAATAAATAAAACTTGACAAAAACCTTGTTAATTTTTAGATTAAAAAAGCTGATTGCCTAAATTTCGCTTCATTATTTTGCTCCATTATTAATAAGCTATGAACAAGCTAGAAAACACAAACAAAATACAAGTTTTTATTTTTGCTGCTGGTCGGGGCGAGAGAATGAAACCCCTCACCAATACCACTCCAAAACCACTAGTGGAAATTAACAATAAGCCTTTAATAGGCCATATTCTAGAGCAAATCATCAACATTCCAGAAGTCGATAAAATAATTATAAATTGCCATTATTTAGCAGAGCAAATAATCAAATATTGCAATAATTTTGCCCAACAACACCTAATTCAATCTAAAATCATCATTTCTCAAGAGCTAGAAAAGCTAGAAACAGGCGGAGGATTGCTATTTGCTAAAAATCTAATAGATTGCACGAGACCGCTAATTACAATCAATGGCGATATAATTTTTCATAATAATCACGACATTTTAAGTATTTATCACAGATTTATCGAATATAAAAAGCAAAATATTGCTTGCGATATCTTGCTCGGGCTACAAGATAAGTCAAAATTTTTTGGCTACGATGGCGATGGAGACTTTAACCTTAGCGAAAATGGCTTAATAACCAAGGAAAATATCAATAATTATGCTTTTATTGGCCTGCAAGTTGTTGATATTAGCAAAATATCAGATCTTGCCCCTTGCAACACTAATAATAAGCCCTTAACCGAATTCTCGATGTCGTATTTCTATAAGGAATTTATCAGGCAACAAGCAAAACCAGAACAAATGCAAGAAAATAAGAAAATTAATATTCGTGGCCACCCGCTACAACAGCAATATTACCACATCGGAACATTGCAAAACCTCGAAGATTGTCGTAAAAGTATCCCAACTCAATAAATTAACAACCGATAAAAACAAAATGATAAAAATCTCTCGTTACCTTTTTGTAACATTACTCACTATAACTTCTTTAGTTTTTAGTTTTAACCGTGCCAATGCTTGCAATTGCGGTTGCAATATGTTTAATATCTCTACAAACTCTATTATTCCTGGAAAAAACGATAATTTACTTTATGTAGATTATCAATATCTTAATCAAAATCGTAATTGGCAAGAAACTTCAAAAGCAGATTCTAGCAAAAGTCATCATCTTAAAATTATTACCAAAACAGCCAATATTGGTTGGCAAAAATCTTTTAATGAAAACTACGGGCTCAGGGTAAATTTACCAATCATTGACAGAGCAATGACTAACCAACATCATAACAAGCAAGAAGTTATTAGTAACCGTAACATTGGCGACCTTAAACTTAGTGCCTATTTCAACGGAATAGAACCAGATTTATCTAGTGGCATTATTATTGGCATAAAACTTCCGACTGGCGATTATCGCGACAAAAACTTTATTGCCTCGTCGCAAATTGGCACCGCAACAACCGATATCGTTATCGGTGGCTATAAAATTTTCCACCCTCTTGTCAATAAAAACTTTTCTATCATCAATCAAATCAACTTTCAGCAACCAATATTAATTCACAGCAACTATCGCCCCGGCAAAGAATTAGCTTTCTCAACCGCTGTTGCTTATAATTTCAACAAAAAGGATTTTGGCAATTATCAATTTAGCAACTATGTCAATTCGATATCGCCTTTATTACAACTTAATGCCATCACTAAAACACGAGATGCTGGGGCAAATGCTAGCAAAAAAAATACTGGTTACGAGCAAATTTTTATCTCACCCGCTCTAGAAATTGCCATTTCAAAATTTAAGATTTACAACGAAATTCAATTACCAATTTATCGCGAGGTTAATGGTATGCAACTAGTTGCAAACTACCTCTATCGCACTTTAATTTCTTATCAGTTCTAAAATGAATAACAGCACAATTATCAACTCCGCAATAAGCACAATAAAGCAAGAAATCAAAGGCTTGAACGATTTGCTAGACTTTTTTAACATCCCTGAAGATTGCGAAAACTTTAACAAGGCAATAAAATTAATTATCGATAACCAAAAAAACTCTAACGGCAGAGTAATTTTAAGTGGAATGGGAAAAAGTGGTCATATTGCCAGTAAAATTGCCGCAACTTTTGCTTCAACAGGCACCCCCGCCTTTTTTGTTCACCCCGCAGAAGCTAGCCATGGCGACTTAGGAATGATAAGCAAAAACGATTTAGTAATTATTCTTTCTAATTCTGGCGAAAATAAAGAAATTCAAGATCTAATCTATTATTGCAGTAAATTTAACATTGCTGTTATTGGCATAACTCGCAATAAAAATTCTGAATTAGCAAAATTAAGCACCATTTCATTAGTTTTACCAAATACGGCCGAGGCAAACCTATTAAAAGCTCCAACCACATCAACTACAATGATGCTTGCTTTAGGCGATGCAATTGCCGTTAGTTTAATTAACGAAAAAAACATCAATATTGAAGATTATCGTAAATTTCACCCCGGCGGAAAACTAGGTATAGAAATGCTAAATGTATCAATGGTAATGCGAAACGGTAAAGACCTGCCAAAAGTTACAAAAACCGCCAATATTGCCGAGGTTCTATTAGAAATCAGCTCAAAATATTTGGGATGCACTGCGGTAGTAGAAAATAACAAGCTGGTTGGAATAATTACCGATGGCGATATTCGTCGAGCAATTTTTAAAAATCAGGAAAATAACGATTTATTTTCTAGAAATGCATCTTTTATAATGACCAACAACCCGTTAACAATAGCAAAAGACTTACTAGCGATTGAGGCGGTAAAAATTATGAATAACAATTCCGTTACTTGCCTTTTTATTGTTGATGACAACGAAGATTTGATTGGCATTATCCATCTTCACGACTGCCTTAGATTGGGGTTAAATTAGTTAATTTTAGCAATTGAAATAACTTTTAAGGCTCTTTTATTTCCTTCAATAATTTTGATTTTTAAATTTCTAATCTCTAATTCTTCGCCGACTTCTGGTATTTTTTTAAAAACAGCTAAAGCAAAACCTCCTATTGTTTCAAAGTTATCTTCGAGATTGCTAATTTTTATATCAAATATTTCTTCGATTTTAGTAATTGCCACTCTGGCACCAAATTCAAAATTATCTTCGCTCTTTTTTTTAATACGAAAAAACGAATTATCGCTTGGTAAATCGTGCTCATCATCGATATTACCTACAATTTCTTCCATAATATTTTCAATAGTAATTAGGCCGTCTACAGCACCAAATTCGTCTAAAACTACTGCCATGTGAGTTCTGGCAATTCTCATTTTTAGAAGCAAATCTATAGGCTTAATAGTGGCTGGAACAAATAAGATTTTCCGTAATATTTTGCTAATTTTAAAATCCTTAACATCGACACTTAAAAATTGTATTAAATCCTTACTATGAATAAAACCAATAATTTCATCGATATTTTCTTTAAATACAGGGATTCTACTATGGCCCTTTTCTACTATATTCTTCTTAATATTATTAATGTTTTCATTAGCAGAAACTGCAATTATGTCGTTGCGAGAGGTCATTAAGGTGCCAATTTTCTTTTCCGATAAAGTTGCCAACTTAACAAATAATTGTTGCTCTTCAAAGGTAATAACTCCTTGGTTACGATAACTATTAAGAAGGTTATTGATAATAATTAAGAATGTTTTGCGGGTTTTTTTATTGATTAAATTAAGTAGCCAGCTAATTATGCCAACTATTTTTTGCCCTTCGAATCTTTTTTTAACAAAAACCTTTTTTGTTGAATTTTTTTTGTGTTTTTTAAAATTTTTAATTAATTTTTTCATTTTTAAAAATATTGTTAATTTTTTTAATAATTTGGCTATCAACCATCTCTTTTATCGCCTCTTGCTGATTAGTAATAATTTGCGGCAAATAAGAATATTGCTCAAGGAAAACATTACCAAAGACTGTTTTTTTCTTTAACTCTTCATTATAGTCAATATTATTTTTTATATAATTTTTGTTAAAGAAATCAATCATTATTAGCAAAAAAAATGCCAATGAAGCCTTAATATTACAATTTGCAGAAGGTATTCTATATTCTATTCTTTCTTTTGGAATTATTCTAATTGCAGCGGTGCGATTATTATTACCAACAGAAATTCTGGTTGGAGAATTGTATTTACCTATTTTAGATAAATATTGATTAATTTCAATTGAAAACCTAAGAAAATCTGATGCCTTGGGAACGAATATTGGCAAGGTTTTATTAATATTTTCTAAAATATTAAATAAGAAATAATCTATTAATTTTTTACATTTATCTTCCGGTGAGTTTAATATATTTTTTTGATTTTTATCGATTAAAGAAAAATTAATTTGTAATGCACTTCCGCAGTCTTTTTTATTTGGTTGCCCAGCAAAACTTGGCTTCAATTTTTGCTTATTAGCAATTTTAGCGATTTGTTTTTTTGCTAAATTCAAGTTGTTAATTTGTAAAATTAGACTTGTACTTGCTAAGGTTTTTATTTCAAATTGATGATGTCCAGCCTCTTTGGCTATTATAATTTTACTACTTAAAGAGTTATTTTTTAAATATCGACTAAATATTAAATAAAAATTATCGATTCTTTGCTCTAATTTAAATTTACTGCTTTTTTTGTAATCGGTGTCTAGTAAGTAAAATTCTAACTCAAAGCCAATTTTCAGCTTAAGATTAAATCTTCTAATAAATCTATTAAAAGATTTATTAGAAAAAATAAAAAATTTATCTTGTTGATAAAAAAACTTATTAACTTTGGTCGATAAATTTACTTGCAAATTACAATGAATTAGTAGTTTTTTGTAAAATTAGATTAAATATTTTCTTCAATCCATTCTATTAAGCTATTTTTCGGCAATGCTCCAATCTTTGTATCTACCAATTTATTTTGTTTAAAAATCATTAAAGCAGGAATACCGCGAACAAGGAATTTAGAAGGAAACTCTGGGTTTTCATCGACATTACATTTGTATATAGTAATTTTATCTGCCATTTCTTGGCTAAGTTGATCGATAATAGGACCTAATTGACGGCAAGGACCACACCATGGAGCCCAAAAATCTACTAAAATTGGTTTAGTGCTATTTTCGAGAATTTCGGAAAAATTGCTATCGTTAATTTCTTGAGACATTTAATTTATTGATTGATTCATATTTTATAACAAAAACAATTTAGTAATAACTTTTTATTTTTCAAGGTCATTAGTTTGTTTTTAAAATAATTTTTCATTTACTGCCATTTTTTCATTTACTGCTACCGCGATATAATCTAGATTACCAACATCCTCTGCCATTTTAACCTCAACAATATCATTATTTACATTAGCAATTGTACCAACTAATATTCCTGAAGGCATTATATTGCCATCGCCAGAAGTAAATATTTTTTCACCAACTTTAAGAAAATGATTCTTTTGCAAATATAATATCTCCATATTGCCGTTGTTCTTACCAGCTATAATTCCTTTTATTCTCTTATTTTCACTAATAACAGGGATTTTTGATTTAGAATCTGTTATTAATATAATTATCGACCTATTTTTCTCTACCTTTATCACCCTCCCTATAATTCCTAATCTTCCTAATATAATAGAGTTTTCAACTATCCCATGATCTAAACCAATATTGATAAAATAATGATTGTTAAATATTTGCCCACTTCTGCCAATAAATTTAGCAATTTTAAAGTTATTAAATTTAAGGCGGTTTACTTGTAGAATCTTATCTATTTCTTGATATTCTTTTTTTAAATTAACCATCTCCAGATAATGATTTTTTAAAATAATATTTTCTTGTTTTAGTTTTATATTTTCTTTTTTTGCAATTATTAGCTCGTGAAAGCTGTTTAAAGCTTCAATAGAGCCATCAAAAGGGAAATTTATTATTTTTACTATTGGTAATGAAATTTTAATAAAAAATAGCGATATTTTATTATGAAAATCACGATTATTTTTAGTTATAGTTAAAAATAAGATACATAAAATTATTAAAAAAATCGTTTCAAATTTTTTTAAAAAAATCTCTAGACTCTTTTTAATACTGCTAGAATTTTGATACCTAGGATTAAAATACTGATTCATTAAATTATTTTTTAAAGTTTGTAATAAATGGCTTCAAATTTATCTTTAGCAATATTAATTATTTTATTTTGTGATTTTTTATAGTTAAAATTTATTAGATTTTCTTGATAAATTTTCTCAATAGAAGTAATGCCAAAATCTTTAATACCACAAGGAATAATATTATTGAAAGCATTTAAGTCTGGAGCAATATTAATTGCTATTCCATGATAAGATACCCATTTTTTTAATTTAATTCCTATTGCGGCGATTTTTTCTTCGTTTTTCTTATTAATAACCCAAATACCAACACGATTTTGCCTTATTTCTCCTTTAATATCAAATGATTTTAAAATTTCAATAATCCAATCTTCTAAAAATTTAACAAAAAATGAAATATCTGGGGTTTTACCTAGAAAAAACCTTTTTAAATCGATAATTAAATAACATATTTGCATTTTTGGACCATGAAAAGTATATTTTCCGCCACGATTTACCATTATTACCGGAATATCGTTTTTGGAAATTAAATCTTCTTCTTTTGCACTAATTCCAGCGGTGTAAACATTTTTATGTTCTAAAAACCAAATTAATTGAGGTTTTTTATTTAAAAAAACCTCTTCAGCCCTAGATTCCATAATAGATAAAGCGGTAGAATAATCAATTAAATTATCTTCAAAAACCCATTCTAAAGAACTTAAATATTCGTCTTTATTTATCATTTTACAACTAATTTTTTTCGCGAATCGTTTTTACTAACAATTCAACATTTTCAATTGGAGTTTCTGGCAATATACCATGTCCAAGATTAAAAATAAAAGAGTTTTGATTAAAATCTTTTACTATTTGCTTTGCCGATTTAACAATATTTTCTTTACTACCAAATGCTAATAAGTAATTGTCAAAATTACCTTGAATCGTTGTTTTAAAAGGTTTTTGAATGTTTTCAACCACCCAATTATTGTTAAAATTCTGGTCAATTGCCAAGCAATCAAATTTAACATTTTTAGCAAAATCTAATATCATCGATCCGCTCCCTTTGGCAAAACATATGATTGGAGTATCTGGAAATACTTCTTTGATTTTATTAACAATTTTAGCATTTGGTTTAATAACAAAATTTTGATAATCGTTAAAAGGTAATATTCCAGCCCAAGAGTCGAATAGCTTTATTATATCTGCCCCTGCAAATATCTGTTGTTTAAGATAAATAACTACAGCATCTACTATTATATCTATTAATTTTTCGAAGAAATCTGGGTTAGAACAAATTATTTTTTTAACTTTTTCAAAATTTTTAGATCCTCCGCCTTCAATCATATAACAAGCTAAAGTAAAAGGAGACCCAGAGAAACCTATTAAAGCTTTATCTGAAGGCATTTTACTTTTTGTAATATTTATTGCCTCAAAAACTGGCGCTAAATGGCTTTTTACCTGATTTACTTTAAGTTTTTCCAAGTTAAAATTTTGGTCTATATGGTTAATTTTTGGTCCTATTTTTTCGATAAATTCTACTTTTAAACCAAGAGCATCGGGTATCGTTAAGATATCGGAAAAAATAATAGCAGCATCAAAATCAAATCGTTTTATTGGCTGTAAAGTTACTTCGGAGGCAAGTTTTGGATTATAACATAAATCTAAAAAACTGCCAGCATTTTTTCTTATTTCTCGATATTCAGGTAAATATCTTCCTGCTTGCCTCATTATCCATATTGGAGGATAAATTTGTGGTTTTTTATCGACTAAAGCGGAAATAATTTTTTTCTCATCAAGATTTATTGTTTTCAGTTCTTTTTTCATTTTTAAATGAGTATATTTTAATAGAGTTTATAAAATGTTAATATTTCTTAATTATCAACATTTTATTAACAAAAACCACTTTAATAGAGTCTTATTTTACCAAGATTTTTAATAAAATTGTTAATAGTTTTTCTGTTAATATTTTTTGTTATTAAAATGTTGATAATAGTTAATTTTTTGTTAATAAAATTATTTTTAATAAATCCTTGTTGATAGATTGTTAATAAAAGAAGGATTGTTAATAAAACCTTAGTAAATTGTTAATAAAAAACTGTTAAAACAAATTATTTATTGGTTTTAATTAATGGTGAAAATTGTTAATAATTTTAACTCTAAAAGATTATTACAATATTTTCAATTTTCAATTTGCTTTTTGCTTTTTATTTATTAATTATATTGGTTAAAATATAATTTGCTATTTGTTGGTTGATTTATTTATTTATTATATTGAAAAAGAGTTTCATTATACTTGCTAATCTTTGGAGGAATTCGTTGTTAAAATCTATTAAATCTCTTAAAATATCTGGTAAAAATTCTTTACCAATTATAGAAGGCGGTAAAGGTGTTGGAGTTACTAATGGTGTCACAGCTGGTCATTTTGCAAAACATGGTGCTGTTGGTACTTTTTCTGGTGTTAATGCTGATTATATCGATGAAAATGGTAATTTTGTTCCGTTAATTTACAATACTCACACTAGAAGAGAGAGGCATCTAGAGCTTATTGATTATAGCATTAAAGGCGGAATATCTCAGGCAAAAATTGCGAAAGATATTTCTGGAAATAGTGGTCGAATTCATATTAATGTTTTATGGGAAATGGGTGGAGCTGAAAAGGTTTTACATGGTATTTTAGAAGGTGCTAAAGACTTAATTCATGGAGTTACCTGTGGAGCAGGTATGCCTTATCGCTTATCGGAAATTGCCGAGAAATATAAAGTTTATTACTATCCTATTGTTTCTTCAATGCGAGCCTTTCGTGCCTTATGGAAAAGAAGTTATTTTAAAGTGAAAGATCTTTTAGGTGGTGTGGTTTATGAATGTCCGTGGCGGGCAGGAGGCCATAATGGTCTTTCTAATGCCGAAAATCCTACAGAATTTCAAGATCCTTACCCAAGAGTTACTGAATTACGAAGCTTTATGAATTCTGTTGGTCTTAATGATGTTCCTATTGTTATGGCGGGAGGAGTTTGGAATCTTGAAGAATATGAAGGTTGGCTCGAAAACCCCGAAATAGGGCCGATAGTCTTTCAATTTGGCACTCGCCCAATAGTTACTCAAGAATACCCTGTCCCGATGTCTTGGAAGCAGAAAATGCTTAATTTGAAAAAAGGCGATGTTTATTTAAATCGTTTCAGCCCTACTGGCTTCTATTCTTCTGCAGTAGAAAATAATTTTATTAAAGAGTTACAGCAAAGAGAAATTCGTCAAGTAGAATATCGCTCAAAAAGCGAAGGAGAATTTAACAAGGAAATTCCTTTTGGTAATCGTGGTCGTGTTGTCTATATTAAATCGCAAGATCATCAAAAAGTTGAACAATGGATTGCTTTAGGACATAACGAACCTATGAAAACCCCAGATGAAACCTTAATGTTTGTCGATAAATCTAAGGCTCAGCAAATATTAACCGATCAAATAAATTGTATGGGTTGTTTAAGTCAGTGTAGGTTTAGCAACTGGTCAGATAAAGAAGAAAATCATTACACTAATGGCCTTAAGGCCGATCCTCGCAGTTTTTGTATTCAAAAAACTCTGCAAGAAGTTCGTAAAGGCATAGACATAGATAATCAGCTAATATTTTCTGGTCATAGTGCTTATCGCTTTGCCTCCGACCCATTTTATGCTAATGGTTTTATCCCAACAATTGGGCAATTAATAAACCGCATCATGCTTGGGAAGTAAATTTAATTTATTTTGCTAGACTGTAGTAATTTAATACTACCCAATATAATGCTAGAAATCGCTAATCTATTGACTCTTGAGAAGTTTTTTATAAATTAGCTTTATTAAAATCACCCGCAGTAATTTATAATAAATTATTTAACAAAATATTAGCCATATTATGTCGATACAAGTAATGTTATTTGATAATTTTATTAAAAACAAAATAAATTTATCAAAAGATAAGTTAATGACAATGAAAAAAAAAGAAAAACAAAAAGAAGAACCAAAAGAAATAAAGTTTTGTAGCTCTTTGCAGTTTAATCAAAGACAAAAAATGAACGGCATCGATCTATTATCAAAAATAGATAATGAGACTACTAAAGCAGTATTTTTCGATCCTCAATATCGTGGTATATTAGATAAACAAAAATATGGCAATGAAGGAATTTTACGAGACAAAAGAAGATGTAATCTTGAGCAAATGCCAGAAGAAATGATTGTTGAATTTATTAAAGAAATAGATAGAGTTTTACAGCCTTCCGCCTATTTATTTTTGTGGATCGATAAGTTTCATTTATGTGAAGGAGTTTCTGGTTGGTTTAGTAATACAGCTTTACAAACGGTCGATTTGATGATATGGGAAAAGCCAAATATTGGCATGGGTTATCGCACCAGAAATAAATGCGAATTTTTATTAATTTTACAAAAGAAGCCAATAAAAGCTAAATCAACCTGGACAATCCATAATATTCCTAATGTTTGGAAAGAGAAAGTGATAACTAAAATCCACCCACATACAAAACCCCTAGAAATGCAGAAAATTTTAATTAATGCAACAACTAATGAAGGGGATATTGTTATTGACCCTGCGATGGGAAGTGGTTCTGTTTTACAATCTTGCCTAGAAACAAATAGAACTTTTGTTGGTTGCGATATTAACGGCTAAAATCAAAAAAAAATGGCTAAAATTAAAGATGCAAAGGCAAAAAATTCGAGCGGCTCATATGCTAGAGTCTTTAACAATAAAGCACTTGGAGATTTAATTACCAAGGTTCATAGCACCTCTATTTCTAACGGATCTGAATTAGAAAATTTGATTTTACATTATATAGTCAAAGATTTTATAGTAGAAGACTGTGATGAATTTTTACACAATTTTAAAAGATTTAATAATACAGAAGCTGATATTATAAGATTAATACCAAAAAAAATATTAAAAAAATCTAAAACATTAAAGCCTCAAAAAAACCCTGAAAATAAAACTTTTGAACCAGATTTCGTCGTGTTAAAAATTGACTCAATACAACAATGTTGCTATATTATCGAGTTAAAAGATGGGTTCGTTTTTGATACAAAAAAAGTGATTGGTGAAAGAAGGCATTTAGAAGATTTTGAAAATTATATTGCTAAACAAATACCTTTTGCAACTAAAATCAAGTTTTGTTGCTTTAATGAAACCAGTAAAGAAAAAATCAAAAATGGCTTAAAAGGCGCTTTTGATGTTAATGAAATTATGACAGGAGAAGAGTTTTGTGCCCTAGTTAAAATCGACTACGATAACATTATAAGGCTAAGAAAAAATGATAGTGTAGAGAATATCGATTATTTTATTGATGAATTATTAAAAATAGCAAATATAAAAGAGTTAATCGTAGAAAAGTTGGGAAATAAGTAATTATTGCCAAATGTTAAATATCAAGAACTGCAGGCTTTAGCTCGCAGAAAAATTATCAATCAATGTCTAATATCAAAAATACTCGCTTCATTTTTATTACTGGCGGGGTGGTTTCTTCTTTGGGAAAAGGTTTGGCTTCTGCATCTCTTGGGGCTTTGTTGCAAGCTCGGGGCTATAAAGTAAAGCTTAGAAAGCTCGATCCTTATTTAAATATCGACCCAGGCACAATGAGCCCCACTCAACACGGCGAAGTTTTTGTAACCGAAGACGGTGCAGAAACCGACCTTGACATTGGGCATTACGAAAGATTTACTGCGGTAAATGCTAAAAAAACCGACAGTGTAACCGCAGGTAAAATTTACAGTAAATTACTAGCAAAAGAAAGAAAGGGCGACTATTTAGGCGGAACGGTGCAAGTAATACCGCATGTTACCGACCTAATCAAAGAATTTATTTTGAACGATGTCGCCGATGTCGATTTTGCCTTATGTGAAATTGGCGGAACGGTTGGCGATATTGAGGCCTTGCCGTTTTTCGAGGCAATTCGTCAGCTCGATTACGATCTTGGGGCAAAAAGATGTGCTTTTCTACATTTAACCTTATTGCCCTTTATTGAAAGTGCCGATGAGCTTAAAACTAAACCAACTCAGCATTCTGTTAAGGAATTACGATCAATCGGCATTCAGCCCTCTGTTTTATTATGTCGAGCCGAAAGAAAAATTAGCCCAAGCCATCTCGACAAAATTGCCAAAATGTGTTCGATGCCTCTAAATTCGGTCATCGCCGCCCCTAATGTTAAAAATATCTACGAAGTTCCGTTAGTCTATCATCAAAATGGGCTCGATAGTGAAATATTAAGGTTTTTTAATATTATCGCCCCAGAGCCAGATTTAGCAAAATGGCATGCCATTAGCGATGCAATAAAAAACCCAGAAAAGGAAGTCCGCATTGCTTTGGTTGGTAAATATAATGGCTATCGCGATTCTTATAAATCTATCCTAGAAGCTTTAGATCATGCTTCTTTTGCTTTAAAAACCAAGATCAAAATAATCTGGATTGATGCTCGTAAAAAAACTAACCCAGCCGAAATATTTTCTAGCGAAAAAATCGATGGTATTTTGGTGCCCGGAGGCTTTGGAGTAGACGGCACCGAAGGCAAGATTGCCATGATTTCTTATGCAAGGCAAAATCAGGTTCCTTATCTTGGAATTTGCTTTGGAATGCAGATGGCAGTAATAGAATATGCCCGCAATGTTTTAGGAATTGCCGATGCCACTTCTAGCGAAATAGAAAAAGATGGCACGATGCTAATTGGCACAATGGAGCAATGGCAAAAAGATAGCGGAGAAATTAGCAAGAAAAGCGAAAATCTTGGTGGCACAATGAGGCTTGGGGCTTATAAATGCAACATCGACCCTAATTCTTTAGTGGCAACAATCTATCAAAAGCCAACAATTAGCGAAAGGCACCGCCATCGCTATGAAGTAAATATTAATTATCGTCAAAAACTAGAGCAAGAAGGGCTAAAATTTTCGGGAATGTCTCCCGATAACCAACTAACAGAAATTGTTGAAATTACCGACCATAAGTTCTTTATTGGGGTGCAATTTCACCCAGAGTTAAAATCTAAGCCATTCGACCCTCACCCACTTTTCCTAGCCTTTGTAAAATCGTTAATTGCCGATTAGTTTATTGTGGCAACAAGAGGTCTAGCCACTTGTTTTTCTAGAAGACAAAGCCAATGAAATAGCGGAGTTAAATAACCATCCCCTCTTAATTATTTCTGGGGGAGGGTTGGAAACACCGTCACCCTGCGCGAAGTCGCAGGGTCATAGTCCTCCAGCTGTCATCCTGCACGAAGTTGCAGGATCCAGAGCGATAAAATCAACACTAATCGGAACTTCGCTAAAATGTATCATTAATCTATAGATCCTGCAACTTCGTGCAGGATGACGACAGAGGGCGGTTTTGTGGTAATAAATGCAAATTTTAAAAAGTCGCGAAGATCCACCTCCGCTGTCATCCTGCGCGAAGTCGCAGGATCTATAGTCCTCCAGCCGTCATCCTGCGCGAAGTCGCAGGATCTATTAATTACTAAATACATTTTGGCGAAGTTTCTTTTAATATTGACTTCATTACTCTGGATCCTGCGACTTTGCGCAGGATGACAGCGGAGCTGTCGTCTGGACTGCTTATTCTAGGAACCAAGGTCGTGTCATTTCCTATTACATCGGCGAAGGAGTAAGAACCGCAACTAATTTATATCTCCAAGTAAAAAACATCGTTCCCAATGTCGCTAAAATCTGCACCGATGCCAATAGTTGCTACGATATTGCATTTAAAAGATTTGGTGTGGCAGATTTGGAGTGAAATATTTGGAGTGAAATATTTGGAGTAACGGAGCCTCATATCGTTACTAAAAGAGAGACTCACTTGATAGAATCGTCAAATAGTAGCATCAGAGATAATCTTGCCAAAACCAAAAGATTTTCCAAAACATTATAGATGCTAGACACTACCCTAAAACTCTTTTTTAACAGAAATTTACTATGGCAACACTAAAATAACAGTGCCCCTTGAGGGAGGGTAAATTTGCTAGCAATTTCGGGGAGGGGTCAGAAGTATTTTCAACAAAATTAGGGCTAAGGTTGTGATGAGTTTTCTTACCCCGCCCCGCATCGCCAATTTATTGGCTCTGCGACCCTCCCTCAAGGGGAGGGTTGGAAACATTATGCTTTTCGCCTTCGACCCTCCACCGCCGTCATCCTGCGCGAAGCTTGCGAAGGTCCATGGTTCCCTCCAGCCGTCATCCTGCGCGAAGTCGCAGGATCTATAGATTCCTAAATACATTTTAGCGAAGTTTCTTTTAATATTGATTTCATTACTTTAGATCCTGCAACTTCGTGCAGGATGACGGTGCAGGAAGTTTTTTGTGGTTGCAAATAAAACACTTTTTCTTACGATTTTTTACTTAAAAAACAATGTTTTATGCTATTGTAGGTAGTGAAATAGCCAATTGGTGTTAGTTGTTTTGTGGTGCCTATTATGAGTTATTTTTAATAATTTTGTCGATTAATTCAAAAATTGCTTTGAAATTTTCAAAATCTGAATATTGGAAGTTCGCAGTATCAGACGCAAACTTTGATTTTTTATTATAATCTTTGGTAATGATTTTAATTGTATTGCCGCCAACTTGTTCTTTATCTTCTAATAAGTTTATAATTTTGTCATCACTAAACAAATATTCAATACAAACTTCGCTATCTTTTCCCCATTTTACACTGACAAGATTTATTCTATTTGTTGGAATTGGCAATAAAAATACAAACCCATTTTGACTTCCATGCTTTAAACATAACCCCTTATTGATATTATCCTCGTAATCAAAGTACTTCTTACCTTTGCTATTTTTAATCTCCTCATATTTTTCATAGGCATCATCAAAATCTAACATGCCAATAAAGGTTTTCTTGTTTTTTAGAAAAATATCACCTCTTTTAAAAGTATTAGCAATGAAGTGCATATCAAACGCATCTTGGATGTAAAATGGTATTTGGCTATTAGGATAAAGTTTCCTCCAAGCATTTTCTAAAATAATTTTATCTGTTTTTCCTTCTACAAACAATACAGGTTTATCATCTTGAGCTTGCATGATTTTTTTAAGGTCTTCTTCAAATTTCTTTGTCTCCTTAAAATAATCATAGGCTTTATCAAATTCTCTGAATCTCTCCGCTGTTATAACATCACCAGTTGGCATCTCTCTAATTTCTATACCATTCGTGCCGAATTTTTTTTCCATTCCTAATAAAAACAATGGGGAATGAGTTGTAATAATAAATTGCACCTTTGGGAATAGGCTTATTAACGCTGGCAATACATTACTCTGCAAATCAGAATGCAAATGTAAGTCTATTTCGTCTATAATAACAATACCAGACATTTTGTCATTTGTATGTGCAATATTGCCACGCTCACCATATCTCACAACAGTACAAAATAAACTGAATAACACTGATTGCCCCGTTGATAAATTATTTAAACTTGGAATTATTTCCTGTTTGTTTGTACCATCTATAACTTTTATACGGGAAAGTGGATGATTTCTATAATTTAAATCAAGCTCTGCATCTCTCTTGAGTATTTTAGTTAGTATTTGCTCTATATTTTCTTTTGATGTTACGAGCAGTGAACGTGTCTCTACATCATTATTTTGAATATCATAAGTACTACCTTCTCTGTGTTTTGCGATAACTGAAGCATCTAGAAAAACATCAAGAATCCAAGAGTTGATATCATCATAAGCAGATTCAATAATAAGTGGATCATTAAGTCTTCCGGAATATCTTTGCTTGTGAACAAGTTTATTTTTTCCGCTATCATAAACTTTATTAATCCAATGGGGCATCTCAAATCTATTTGGCGGAAAGTAGCAATAACTATTGCGTAAGAAAGTGTTTTCGAGTTCTTGATTTGTTAGATTTGTGATTTGTTTACCTTTCTCTTTATCAATGTTCAATGTGCATTCATTCATATTATTCTTTAGTTCCGAATCCGTAACTTCTCCTGTCGTTTCCAAATATTCATATTTCTTATTGTTGTTTTCAAATTGCAAATAAGAAATTGAATTTGACGCACCGATCCTTGTATTGCCACCACCAACTGTTTTAAAAAAGGAATATCCGTTACTGTTTCTTTTTAATACTTCATCTTGTTTAAATGTGCTGTTTTGAAATTCTAGTATTGCATCAGCAATATGAGATAATAAAATGCTTTTGCCAGTTCCATTTTCACCAACTATTATAAGTGGTTTTGGCTCTCCGTTTTCTTTAAATGGCATTGAAATATCGAGTTTTTCAATTGCCCCGATGTTTTTGATAAAAATCTTTTTTAAATACATATCTTAAATAGTTAAATTTTCCACAGCCCTAAGCTTATCAACACTTAAGTCGTAAAGAGGGTAGCGAAGTTGCGAGTATCAATGGCTCCCTCCCTTGTCATCCTTGCGCAAAGTCGCGAGTATCCAGAGCAATAAAATCAATAGATCCTGCGACTTCGCGCGAGGATGACGGCAGAAGGTAGATCCTGCGACTTCGCGCGAGGATGACGGTAGAAGGTAGATCCTGCGACTTCGCGCAGGATGACGGCAGAAGGTAGATCCTGCGACTTCGCGCGAGGATGATGGTGTAGTGGGAAGGTTCGCGGAGAAAAACTAGGCTTCTAGACTTCGAAGGCTTCAACTAGACTGCAACGGCGGGAACCTTAGAAAAACCCACCTTCGCATTTAGCTAAATGGAGCTTAAGCAAGCATTTTTTGGAGACGAAGAGAGAAGTCTGAGCTGTCTTTTATTGGTTCGTCTTCGATGATACAAGCCAGATCGAACAAAGTTTTTACTTTGTCGGTGCAGATTTCTTTTAGACTAAGGTTTTGATAGTTGTCGTTGAGATATTTTATAATTGAGTTATTGCTGTTGATTTCGAGGATTTTAGCAGTTGCAGAATTGATTTGCTTTTGCTCAAGCAAGAATCTTTCGAGCCTAATGTCCATGCCGATAGAATCTACCGCTAAACATACCGGGCTATTGGTAAGTTTTTTTGAGATTCTGACATCGGCAACTTGAGTGCCAAGAACTTCTTTAAAGAATCCTATTAGCCCTTCTAATGCTGTCTCGGTAATGTCTTTGATTTTTTCGTCCTTTTTTGTGCCGTCTTCGTTTTGCTCTTCTGCTTTTTGTTCGTCTAGAGGCTTGTCAATATTAATTAAATCGATATCGTTACGATTAATCGACTGAAATTCCCATTCGATTTTGCTTGATTTGTTCTGATAAGGCAAAGCAACGGTTACCCAAAATTCATCGACAGCATCTGTAAGAAATAACACCTCGACATCCTTATTGTAGAAGGCTTCTAGCTGAGGAGAATTTTTGATTTTATTAACATTTTCTCCGGTTAGGAAATATATTTTATTTTGCCCCGCTTTTGCTCTTTCGAGATATTCGCTAAGGCTAATTAGTTCATTAGGAGATTTCGAGCTGTAAAAACGAGAAATTTCGAGGATTTTTTCGCGGAATTCCGATGCTTCGCACAGCCCTTCTTTTAACACCGCACCAAAATTATTCCAAAATTTAAGATATTCTTCTTGGTTTTCATTGGCTTTTTTCTTGAGTTCGCCTAAAACTTTGCCAATTAGGGATTTTTTGATTTTTTCAATTAAGGCACTGTGTTGCAGGTTTTCACGGCTAATGTTGAGTGGCAAATCTTCCGAATCGACTACTCCTCTTAGAAACCGCAAATAAGCAGGAACAAGGCTTAAATCTTCGCTAATAAAAACTCTTTTAACATAAAGTTTTAAAGCGGTGCGACGATCGGGGTGGAATAGGTCAAAAGGCTTAGTGCTAGGAACAAATAACAGATTGCTGTATGAAACTAGGCCCTCGACCTTGTTGTGGATTGTCATGAATGGCTCGCCCGGTAAATGAGCGATGTGGCGGAAGAATTCTTGATATTGTTCTGCGGTTATTTGTTCTTTTGGTCTTTGCCAAATTGCCGATGCCGAATTTAGAGTTTCAATTTTTGCTCCTTCGCTGATATTTTCTGGGATGAAATCTATTTTAAAGTTGATGTGATCGGAATAGGTTTGCACGATGTGCTTAATGTGGAAGCGATCGAGGAAATCTGAGGCATCGTCTTTTAAAAACAAGGTAATAATTGTGCCTTGTTTAAAATCTGACGATAATTCTTGATTGTGTTGATTAAGCTCGAAACCGCTATTGCCGTCTGAGGCCCAGAAATAGGTGTCTTGTTCTTGATATTTACGAGAAATAACCTCTACTTTATCGGCGATCATAAAGCTAGAATAAAAGCCAACCCCAAACTGCCCTATTAATTGCAGGTCTTTTTTGCTGTCTCCGCTAAGGTTTTTTAAGAAATTCTCGGTGCCAGAGCGAGCAATAGTGCCTAGGTTGTCGATTAAATCTTGTTTATTCATTCCGATACCGTTGTCGCTAATGATTAATTGCTTTTTTTCTTTATTAACTTTGATGTTAATTTTTAATTCTTCTAAATTTTCTTGATGTTGTTGATTAGCCAGATACCGCAACTTGTCGCAAGCATCGGCAGCATTAGATATTAACTCGCGAAGGGCAACATCGCGATTAGTATAAAGCGAATTTATCATAAGGTTTAAAACCTTGCTAACTTCGACATCGAATTGATAGTTGTTGTTTGTGTTGTTAGATTGTTCTGTCATTGCTAGAATAATTAAGATTGATGATTTTTAGTAAATAACCGCTGTTATATAATATCTTTATCAAAAAAAACAAGGGCTATAAATTTTGTTTTTGATTTTATTGCTGTGGATCTTGCCCGCCGATCTTGGCAATTTAGCTATAAATAGTAAATGCAGATAGCTAAATTAACAATCCACCGCCTACAGCACTGCAATTTCCAATAAAAATCCATTCCAAGAAAGCATTCCAAGAAAGCTCGCTCGATTTTCCAAGCCTTTTGCTAATGTTAATTTTTGAAAGATCGCTAGCAAGAAGCTTAAAGAACTGCTGATTTATTGCATTTAGCGGCTAGATAATTTAAAAAGATTTAGTTTTTGATTAGTTTTCTGTGGAGATTTCGCGGGCAATTCCCTTAAAATTCTCTAGAGCAGGTTGAACGAAGTTTAATTGTTTGTTGCTAGTGGTTGCGAAAAAATCTTGACGATTGTAAGTCAAATCATCTTTTTCTTGTTCGCCTTCTTCGTTGGTAAATGTTTGACTACTTTTTTTACCAAAAGGTGGATTGGCTAAAACATAATCGTAAGTTATTGGCGAAGAGGCAATTAAGGCATCTGCTGGCGAAATAAAATTAGCACTGTCGATGTCGCCAATATTATGCAAAAACAAATTCATCAAAGCTAATCGTCTTGTTCCCGCTACAATCTCATTGCCATAAAAAGTTTGAAGTTTCAAAAATTTATTTTGTTCTTTGTCTAATTTATTGCTTGCAACCAAATAATCATAAGTAGCCAAAAAGAAACCTCCTGTGCCACAAGCGGGGTCGGCAATTGTTTTGCCAAGCTTCGGGGCAACACATTCAACCATTGCTTTGATTAGCGGTCTTGGGGTAAAATATTGCCCCGCACCACTTTTTACATCTTTGGCATTTTGCTCTAAAAGGCTTTCGTAAATATCGCCTTTAACATCGGCGCCAAGCACCAACCATTGCTCGCTATCGATCATATCGATAATTTTGGCAAGCATTGCCGGGTCTTGAATTTTATTTTGACTCTTCACAAAAATTTGCCCTAAAATTCCTTTGGCATTGCTCAATTCGCGAAGTAGATGGCTGTAGTGCAATTCTAACTCCGCACCTTTTTTTTTAGTCAAACTTTCCCAATTAAAATCTTTTGGAATGCCTAATTTTCGATGGTGCGGAGGCTTTTCATATTCATCCGCCATTTTTAAAAATAGCAAATAGGTAAGTTGTTCTAAATAGTCGCCATAACCTACTCCCACATCGCGAAGCGGATTGCAGAAAGACCAAACTTTTGAAACTATTGAAGAGGTATTTTTACTCATTTTTTAAATTATTGCTCGTTAATTAAGTTGATAATTAATTTTATCATCAATTCTTTTTCTTTTGGATTGCTTTGTGCAACCAATAATGCCAAGGCTACCAGCCCATTATCATTAATTTTTAATTCGCCAGATTTTTTTAAAGAATGTTGGTTTTTAGCAAGAAACCAAATAAATAAAAATGCTCCGATTCTTTTATTGCCGTCAGAAAATGGATGATTTTTGATAATAAAATAAAGCAAATGCGAAGCCTGTTCTTCAATGCTTTTGTAAAGATATTCACCGGCAAAGCTTTGGGTAATATTTCCTAAAATTCCTGCAAAACTGCAATCTTTCTGATTGCCAAAAAGCTCGCTTGCTTCCTTTTTTTGAATCAACTGCTTTTTTAATTCGTCAATTGCTTCGCAAGCCTCTTTATAGCTAATTTCGTAAGTTATATTTTGATCTAATTTTGCAAGATGAAGCGAGTCGGAATCGAATTGGTTTAGTAAAATAAAACTACTGGTGTAATTGGTGATAATGTCTAAAAAGCCCTTACTTTCAAGGGCTGAGAGCTCTTTTAAGTCAACAGAATTTTGAATTAATTTAATGGTTTTTTGTAGTTCAATAAGATTTTCTTGATATTCCTTAACCCGCTTTTCATTAATCGCAAAGCCTTTCGTCAAATAGTTTTTAAGCCTTTCCGTTGCCCAAATTCTAAATTGTGTTCCTTGTTTTGAATTAACTCGATAGCCAACCGAGATAATAGCATCAAGATTAAAATGCTCAACTTGATAAATTTTTTGATCGGATCCACTTGTTGCAGAAAATGCAACAACTTGATTTCTATCTAATTCTTCTTCGGCAAAAATATTTTTCAAATGTCTCGAAATTACCGATTTATCGCGATCAAAAAGTTGAGCGATCTGATTTAAAGAAAGCCACAAAGTTTCTTTTTCAAACTTAATTGCAATTTGAGCAGAGCCGTTTTTTTCCTGATAAATCTCGATTTTATTTTGTAGAGCAGTGTTTTGCGGAGCCTTATCTTTTATGGCCTTATTAGCTGTTGTGGTTTTAATTTTCGTAGTGTTTTTGTTAATTTTTGTCATGATTATGTGGTTATTAATGGTAAAAATTGGTGAAATTTTATTAACTAAACAACCTTCAAAAGCCTTTTTAATATGCTTTATTTAGTTTTGATAGTTATTTAGTGCAGATTCTATGCCCTTAGATTATTGCAAATAGTTATTTTAGATTCAAGAATATTAAAGATTTATTTTGTTCGGCGAGGTATTTACTATCTACGGACCTTACAACTTCGCTTCGCTCCGCGGTCGAAGGTGAAGACGGGGTTTTAGGCAGTTAAAATCGCTTTTCCTTGCGAACTTTCTCTGCCGTCATCCTGCACGGAAGCTTGCGAAGATCCACCTTCTGCCGTCATCTTCGCACAAGTTGCAGGATCCAGGGCAATGAAATCAATATTAAAGTGAACTCCGCTAAGTGTATTATAAATCCATGGATCCTGCAACTTCGTGCAGGATGACAAGGGAGCGAGTGCAGGATGACAAGGGAGCGAGTGCCGTTATTAACTATGGATATTTGCAACTTCGCTTTCGCTTCGTGCGCAGGATGACGGCGGGGGGAGTTTTTGGGCAAGGTGACGAGCTGAGGCGGTTTTGTAAGCCAATAAAACCTCGTTCATTCGGCAACAAGGGGTTTCAACCCCTTGTCTCGTCACGAAGGCGAGCGAAATGAAATCGACTGCAAAGTTATTAATGGCAGAATCGGTCCACCCTCGCATTCACCACAAGGGGTTAAAACCCCTTGTTGCCGACAATTTTCCACGCCGTCATCTTCGCACAAGTTGCAGGATCCAGAGTAATAAAATCAATAAAAACAGCACTTCGCTAAATATATTTACTATCCATGGATCCTGCAACTTCGCTTCGCTTCGTGCAGGATGACAAGGGAGCGAGTGCAGGATGACAAGGGAGCGAGTGCCGTTATTAACTATGGATATTTGCAACTTCGTGCAGAATCCATAGCAGAAAAGTCGAACAACAGCAACACCGCCATATTCTCGCGAACTCTCTTAATTGTCATCCTGCACGAAGTTGCAGGATCCAGAGTGTTGTTTTTAAACTACCTTTTTCTATAACAAACTTAGCGTCATTGATGTTAAGTTGTGCAAGAATTTCGTTAAGTCCGTTATAAAATACCACTACCTGTTCGGGTGTTAAATACTCTTTATACTCAATTTTCAGATCTGCCGTCTCTGGTGGAAATAAGTTTGCTTGTGGAGATAAGTTTGCTTCTTTCATACTCTACTCAACTAAACCCTCCACCACTGCAATTTCCTCTTCACTCAAGCCATATAAAGCATAAACCATTTTGTCGATTTCTGTGTCGGTTTGAGTGAAGGCTGATTTCAATTTCCTTATTTCGGCTTGTTTTTCTTCAAAGCGTTCAAGCCATTTTTCTTCTTGTTTTGCCGTTAATTCAAATTTTTGCTTTGCAATTTCCGATAAAAACTCATTCCAAGAAAGCTCACTCCATTTTTGGATTTGTTTGTTGATATTGATTTTTGGAAAATCGCCAGCAAGGAGCTTAAAGAACTGCTGATTTATTGTGTTGACTGTGTTGTTCGTTTCAATCATCAATTCAACTTTTTTGACAATCTCCGCTTGTTTATCATCGCTTGCAATGGCAAGTGGTATTTTACAAAGTGGTTCTATGTCTATTTGGTAATTTGAGCCCTGCATTTTACCTTTGTTTTTTAAGTAAAATGCTATTAACTTTGAATTCAAAAGCCCTGTGAGGTATTTAAGATTTATGTCCGTTGGCTTGATGACATAAAAAGTTGCGGAAACATAAGAGTCAAAATCAACATAGCTAAATCTTGGTTTTTCTGTGCATTTTCTAAGTGATATTATTTTCTCACCAATAAAAAAGTCCTCATCCCTTGCTCTGTGTAAGCCATAAGGTGCATTGTCGGATGTTATAACTTTTACAAACTTATCCAAATGTTTTTTTATGTTTGGATATTCCTTGATTTTATCAGGCTTTTTAAAGCTTGAATCTGTGTAAATTGTCCACCTTGTGTTTTTGTTGTCGGCAAAATATCTATCAATTTGCTCGGTAGTGTATTCTGGTTTTACAATTTCAAGTTCTTTTGTGGTTAAACTCAAAGCATCCTTTTCTGCCGTTGTTATGCTAAAAATTCCATCGCCAACTTTAAAATCTTTGCCGAGGGTTTCTTGGCTTTTCTTGTTAACCGCATCTTGTGGAAATACTATGCCTTGAGCGACATCATTTTCCTTCAGCTTATAAATACCAATCTTTTCAATTTTGTTTATAATTGGGGTAAATTCTTGTTTTACAAAGTGAATTGTATTATCAATTAAGCTTGCACTTTCAAGCTCTATTGTTTCAAATGTGGTTTTTTGAAGGCTGTCAGCAATTGCAACTTGCTTGTGTGTGAATAACTTACCTTCTGCGTTGCTAAGCTTGCAATGCTCAACTTCGTGTCTTTCTGTTGGTGTTTTATGCAAGAAAAATATCATTGTTTGAATATCGGCGGCTTTAAAAACCTTGTTATCACTAAAGTCTATATATCTTATAAGCTGTGAGCTTTGTATTATCTTGTTTCTTGTTTTTGAAGCTCCGTGGTTGGTAACCCAGCTACTTGGTGCAATGTAAGATAAATACCCATCATCATTTAGCAAATCCAAACCCAAACAAGCAAAAAACTGCCAAAAGTCCATTTTGCCTTGATAATATTGCGAAATAAACGGCGGTTTATTTTGTGCCGAAGTGTTTTTATGAATTTTATATCTAGAATTATTAGGGTTTAGTGGCTCAAAAATCTCTCTGTGTTTATCTTCTTTAATATAAGGAGGATTGCCAACAATAACATCAAACTTGAAGCCAAATTCCTTTTGCCAATCAAATGCGAGTGATTTACTAAATAGATTTACTTGTTTTTCTTTGTCTAAATCACCTAGCATATCGTTGGCATTTGCTATTAGTTCGTAAACAACTTTACCTTCATATTCATCATATCTTCCTGCGATATTTTCATCTTCAATAAGGCTATTGCCAATTTTTATATTTCCATCCAGACTTAAGAGCTTTTCTTTGTTATATGCTGTTTTTAGCCATAATGAAAGCTTTGTGATTTCGGCGGAGTTTGGGTTTATATCAACCCCGTAAATATTGTTTTGTAGAATAAACTTGTAATTATTATCAATGCCTAGCTTTTTCCATTCGTGCAGTAAAAAATCTAAAACTTCAACCAAAAATGCACCACTTCCACAAGCTGGGTCAAGAACTTTTATTGATGACAAAGATTTTTTACACTCCTCTAAAAACTCATCTGAACCCTCCTCATAAGTTTTTGTAATTTGTATCTTTTTATCATTAAACCATTTGCCAATTGCCTCGCTTACTATATATTTTGTAACATAAGAAGGTGTGTAATAAACTCCAAATTTTTCTTGTTCGTTCTTTTCTTTTACTATATTATCTTTATCCTCTTCGGCTTCGTTTTGCAAATCTGATATAGATTTTTCAAAAATATGCCCTAAAATTTCAACATCAAGCTCACTTCTAAAAGCATAATCAAGAACAAATAGCAATCTGTCAATTTCATCATCTTCAATGTGAAGCTCATCAATAAATTTATCTTCCTTAAACAAACCTCCATTAAATGCTGGTATTTGTGGATTGATTTTGTTATTACCGATATTTATTGAATGAAAGACATCTTTTAAGTGTTTATATTTGCTTCCATGTCTTTGTTTTTTAACATCATTATCCAAGGTGTCGTAAGGCATCAAGCCTCTTTCTTGGCAAAATACAATAAAAATTATCCTTCTAAGCAGTTTATCTGAAGCATACAGGCAAAAACCTTTTCGTTCTTGTAAATGATTAGTGCTAATTAAATGCTCCTTTAGTAAGGTTCTATTTGTTTTGTAGAGACTGTAAAACTCTTCTTGAATTTTTTCTTTATTCTCCTCTCTATCAAGGATAATATTATGAACGGATGATTTTAAATACTGAACCGTAAATAAATTTCCATTAGCAAGCAGTAGGTGAAATTCCTTAATTTTGTTATCGTCGCTTGCTAGCTCCTCAATAGTAAAAGAGTGGTATTTATTTGCATCTGTTGATTTATATAATCTTATTTCTTTAAAATTACTAACAATAACAAATTCGCATTTGCCACCAACTTTTGGTGCATATAAAAAACCCTGCTCAACAGGTGTAATTGTTAAGCCTTTTCTATTTTGATTTCTATCAAGACTAACATCTGCACCCTTAAGCTCAATAACAACACGAATATCACCTGCATTGATGTTGTCTCCTTTGGTTATGTCTTTGTCTTTGTATCCTTTTAGATTAAATCCAATAATTCCATCAGGTCTTCTGCCGTCATTAGTTCCAGATTCCCACCACAGGTTATTTTCTTCGTTGCCAGTTTCTCCAATATAGCCTAATATTTTACAGAAAAAATCTTGCAAGAAGTTGTGTTGATGTTGAATTTCATTTTCAAGACCTTTTGCCTTGCTCCATCTTGACAGAATATCATTCTTAATTGTTGCAATATCTTTATCCGACAGTTTGTCATATTTAGAAATATGCTCTGCAAGTGCCTTTTTATTAAATAAACTGGTCATAATTATCTGATTAATGTGCCGTTATATTAGATTTGTTTTTTGCGGTGTAGCAAATATAATTGCCAAGAATTATAAAAATTTTGAATAACCAAATAGGCAATGGGGCATATTGCAACCAATGGATTAAAGAATTGATTGGCAACCCAAATGGCAATTGTGGTGTTTTTTTGCCCAAATAATTGCGAGGTTTCTTTGGCATGGCCAAATTTCTTGCCAATAACACCGCCCATCCAAAAATTGATAAAGCAAAATATTGTTGCTAGTGCAATCATTATTGATATTTGGTTCCAGTCATTTTGCTGATTATTTTTTAGGAAATCGGCAACGGAAGCAATATTGATAAGCACCACCAGCATCCACAAATAAAAAGCAAAGAAACGGAACTTAAGCAATAATGCAAATATTTTTGTGGCCTTTTTGTTAAGACTAATAATTTTTGCTAAAACAAATGGCAATAATGAAACGGCGGCAATTTTAACAAAAATACTAGCCAAACTTAATTTTAGGCCCAAGAAAACCTTAAAAATTATTGGCCAGAATAATACTATCGACAAATTCGAAGCAATAGCCGTAAGCAATGAAAACATTACTCTACCGCCGATAATTTCTATCATCACCGTGCTACCGCTAGCAACTGGCGAGGTCGACATTAATATTTGCGACATTAGCCAATCTTCTTGCTTAAAAACAAGGTGCAACCCCAGATAAATCAAGACTCCAAAGCAAGTTGGTAGCAAAATAATAGTAAAAAATTGCAATAAATCTTGCCAGTTAATTTTTGCACTAACATTTGTTACCGCCTTAAGTGACGGCAAAAAGAGCATCAAGGCAATTAAATAGGGGCTAAGATAAGAAAAAACAGCGATATAGCTAGAAAAAACCGTGCCAAATAACAGGGCTAAGAGAATCAGTAAAGATCTAAGCATTGCAAATTCTAACTGCTATCGTGTGATTAATTTCTTGCAATTCATTAATTATTGACTGGTCTATTTCTAAGAGGTCTAGATCTAGCAATACAAAGCCAATTTTGCCCTCGGTTTGAAGCATTTGACTTGCAACATTTAGCGAATATTTGGCAATAACAAAGTTGATTTTCTCTAACATTCCGGGAACATTGTGATGAATATGCGAAATTCTAATGCGATTATGCTGTTTTGCCAAATTAACATTAGGAAAATTAACCGCCCCCTGAGTGATGCCAAATTTTAAATAGTCGACTATTTTGCTTGAAACCTCGATAGCAATATTGTGTTGAGCTTCTTTGGTGCTTCCGCCAATATGGGGAGTAAGTAAAACATTGTCGAATTCCATTAATTTAGAATTAAAAGGCATCGAATTGTCTTGGGGCTCTTGCGGAAAAACATCGATAGCGGCACCGCTTAAATGCTTATTTTCAATCATCTGAACTAAATCGTCAATTACCACAACATCGCCACGAGAAGCATTGATAAGCTTCGATCCCTTTTTCATCTTTGTTAATTTTGCGAAATCAATCAGGTTTTTTGTTTGGCTAGTGCTAGGAATATGTAAGGTTACCACATCGGCAATTGCTAATAATTGATTAATATCGCTACAAGCAACGGCGTTGCCTAGGGGTAATTTTGACTCGATATCGTAGTAATAAACCTTCATACCAAGGGCCTCCGCCAAAATGCTCAATTGCGAACCAATTCTGCCATAGCCAATAATTCCTAAGGTTTTACCCCTAATTTCATGACAATTATCGCTGGTTTTTAGCCAATTTCCGCGATGCAATTGGGCATTTTTATAGATTATGTCGCGGAACAACATGATAATTTCGCCAATTACTAATTCGGCAACACTTCTGGTATTGGAAAAAGGAGCATTAAAAACCGGCACTCCGCTAATTTGAGCCTCGGATAGATCTACCTGATTTGTGCCAATGCAAAAACAACCAATCGCTAATAAATTCTTGCAATTAGCGAGGATGTTTTTGTTAATATTGCTACGAGATCTGATACACAAAACATTAGCTTCGGCTAAAATATTGGCAACAGCTGGCGAATCGATATTCTCTTTAAAGCTCGACAAATTGGTAAAGCCTGCATTTCTAAAGCTTTCAAGAGCAATTGAATCGATATTTTCAAGAAATACTATTTTCATAATTAAATATTTAATATAATAAATGCTAAATTTTAGCTAAAAAGTGATTAAGTAACTTGCTACCATTACCTAAATTTAAATAATTTGCTACGGCTTTTGCAATGTAATTATTTGCCCTAACAACTGCATCTTCTAAGTTATAGCCATTTGCCAAATTACAAGCGATTGCCGTTGCTAAACTGCAACCAGTGCCATGAAATTGCGATTGAATTTTCGTTGCTTCTGCCTTTAGATTCAGCCTCTTATTAACAATATTAAAAAAGCGACCGTCGTTTTGCAACAACAAATTAGTTATCTTGCCACTATCTTTGCCGTTAGTTTTGTAAAAAGCAAGATGACCGCCTTTTATTAAAATATTTTTAGCACCTATTTTGGCAATTATTTTTGCCGATTCTTGCATATCTTCTAGGTTGTCAATTTGACAATTGGCAATAATTCTGGCTTCATCGATATTTGGAGTTACCACATCTGCCAAGGAAATTAGTTTATGTAAAGATTTAAGGGCATTGTTGTCGATAAGTAAATCTCCAGATGTTGCAACCATTACTGGGTCGACCAATAGCAGAATTTTTTCTTGCCTAATGTTGCAAAAATCTCTTTCTTGCAGAATGGCAATAACTAAATCAATAATTTCGGCACTAAAAAGCATTCCGGTTTTTATTACTTTGATTGGGAAATCGTCCAGCACCGCCTCGATTTGCTTTTTTATAATATCAAGACCAAGAGGAAGCACCGCTTTAACACCAACAGTATTTTGGGCGGTAATGCAGGTAATGGCGGTAGTGGCAAATGTTTTATGGGCGGTTGCCGTTTTAATGTCTGCCTGAATGCCCGCACCTCCACCGCTATCGGAACCAGCAATAATTAAGATTGCCCGATGTTCTGCCCTATTCTTTGTCATTATTAGATTGATATTTAGATATTATTTTATAAATCAATCGCTTTTAGTAGCTTAAAAATTATCGCATCAAGAATCGCATGAAACGATGCTTCTATTACATTTTCTGAGACTCCGATTGTTGTCCAGCTAGCATTATTATCGCTTGAAATTACCTGAACCCTTGTTATTGCTTTGGTTCCGCTATCTTTATTGCCACCAAGAATACGAACTTTATAATCTATTAGCTGTAAATCTTTTAACACTGGGTAATGGTCGATTAAGGCCTTCCGCAAGGCAAGATCGAGGGCATTGACTGGCCCATTGCCTTCGGCAACACACATTGTGGTTTTGCCATCAATTTCTAGCTTAATTATTGCTTCTGCCGTAATGTTTTCAGTAATCTCTTTGCCAAAAATTTTTTCATTTAGCACTCTAAAGCTAATAATTCTAAAGAAATTTGGGACAACTCCCAAGGTTCTTTTTACCATTAATTCGAAACTTGCATCGGCATTATCAAAGGCATAACCGCAAGATTCTAGATCTTTAACTTTATTTACTAAATCTGAAATTTGGCTAAATTTAAAATGTAAATCTGGGTCTAGGCCGATTTTTTTAAGACGGCTGATAATATTTGCTCTGCCCGATTGGTCTGATATTAGAATCTGCCGGGCATTGCCTACTAATTCTGGATTAATATGTTCGTAACAGCTAGCATCTTTAGCCACTGCCGAAACATGAAGCCCACCCTTATGAGCAAAAGCAAATTTACCAACGAAAGGGGCAAAATTATTTGGCTCCTGATTAAGAATATCGTCTAGCAGGTGCGATATTGCGGGAAGTTGTTTTAATTTATTTTGATCGATTTTGCAACTTTTCAAGCCCATTTTAAGCAATAAAATAGGGATAATGCTAATTAGATTAGCATTGCCACATCTTTCGCCAATACCGTTAATTGTTCCCTGTATTTGCCTAACTCCAGCCAAGGTTGCCATAATAGAATTAGCAACTGCATTGCCAGTATCGTTATGGCAGTGAATCCCCAAATGACTGCCCGGTATTTCCTTCGCCACCTCGGAAACGATATTAAAAACTTCGTGTGGCAAGCTTCCGCCATTGGTGTCGCATAGAATAATCCAACGAGCACCGCTATTAAAAGCTTTTCTAATAACATTCATGGCAAATTCTTTATTTGCCTTATAGCCGTCGAAAAAATGTTCGGCATCAAACATTGTTTCACGGCCATTCTTGCCCAAATAAAGCAAAGAATCGCTAATCATTAACAAATTCTCTTCTTCGCTAATATTTAGGGCATTGGCTAAATGATAGTGCCAACTTTTGCCAACAATACAGGTTGCAGATGCATTATTTTGTAGAAGCTGATTAAGTCCAGAATCGTTAGCTGCGGAAACTTCTTTTCTTCTGGTCATGCCAAAAGCAACAAAACTACTTTGCTGAACTTCTGGCAAATTGGCAAAAAATTGATCGTCGATAGGATTGGCACCGGGCCAGCCCCCTTCGATATAATCAATGCCAAAATTATCGAGGGCTTTAGCAATTTTAATTTTGTCATCGATGGTAAAATTAACCGTGCTAGTTTGTGAACCGTCCCGCAATGTTGAATCGTAAAAATACACAAAATCTTCTTCTTGGCTATTGTTACTGTAATTATGCATTTTATTACTCATCAAAAAATTATTGGTTGCTTAGTGTTAAGATCTGTTGTTCAAGAGTTTGAATTTGATGCTCAAGATAATCATTATCGTTAATTTCGACTATTTCGTTTTGCAACCGTTGTATTTCTTTTGCAAAGTCACCTTTGGCTTTCATTTGTAATTTCAGAATCTCATATTCTATGGTTTTAACTTTAAATGCCGAGGTTTTTTGCTTCAATTCTAGAATTGTAACTTTTTGTTGTAAATCTTGAATTACGGCAATATTTTGATCGCTGTTTTTAATTGAATCTTTTATGCCAGCAACCTCTTTTGCAAAATCAATATTAGGAGTAATAACACCATTAACATCTCTAAAGCCAGTAAAATTGTCGATAGTAACATCTTCGCTAGGTCTGATATCAACATTTTCACCAATAACCATAGTTTCAATAGTTTCAACTACTGGATTTCCATCTTTGTCAAATTTAACTCCAGTAACCCAATGATAATCTCCTTCTGGCCGGTCTTCTAATGTGCCATATTTTCCATATTCACTTTCAACTTTTTTTAAGGCATCATTAATTGCATTTATTTCTTTCTGCAGTGCTAAATCATTTACATCGCTTTTGTTCCCACTAAGCATGCTGACATGGTAACGAGAACGGTCTAGTAAATCTTGCTTAACTGCTGTGCCTGTTTCCTGCATCATCTTTTTAATATAGCTATCTCTGTTTAAAGAATTGTCATCACTGCGGTCGTATAATTTGCCAAAAAACTCTGCACCAGACTTTAGGGCATCATCCTTGCGGAAAGTTAAGGCATTGCCAACATCCTTAAACTTTCCAGAAGCATCATTTGCAAATTCTTTGGCAGTGTCTTTAGTATCAAAGCCAATCTCTTTTAAGTCAGCAACAAACCACCTACCTTGCTTAAGTAAATCTTTTGTCTTGTCTGAGTGGTCAGACTCCCTATCTTGTTTGTCTCGATAATAATCTTGCTCATCGGCAAAACGACCGAGTTTTCGTAGGTTTTGTCGAGGATTAAGAGCATCTTCACCTGCACCAAAAAACGACTTAAACTTATCGCCAGAATCAGACCTTCCAGCCCCAAGCAATCTTTCGGTTTCAAGAGATCGCATATATTTTACCAAAGAGTCAGAGTCTTGTTTTTGCATAACATCTTTTGCATTACTTACCCCGGCACGATTCAACTCTCCGATAAATTCACGAGATTTCAGCATTTTATCTAGTCTAGAATCTTTAATTCCCATTGCATATCCTTCTTTTTGTAGCATCGAACGAATTTGCATACGGCGAGAGAAAGCATCTGGGTTGCCAGAAACTGATTTATCTAAAGATTTAATTCTGTTTTTTAATTCAGACTTTTCGTGCAATTTTAACTCATGTTGCAAAGATTTAAAATTAACAGATCCGCCACTTGCTCTTGCCTTAGCAAAAGCTTGTTTTCTAATAAAGTTTGCCGCACTAGCACCGGTCAACCCCTTTTTACTGGCCTCATTTGCAGCAGCATTAACAATGTCTTTACTAGTTGTTGAACTGCCACTAGAAGCAAAAGATGCCAGACCACTAGACATTTCTTTTTTAACTCTTTTTAACTCGTCTTTCTGGCCTGTAGCTTTAAAATAACCTATTTTTGCAAGGCCACCAAGTGCTTTGCCGCCTTCTCTTAGGGCGGCCCCAGAAGCCTGCAGACCAGCCAATGCCGGAGCCTTGGCTGCATCAGCCATTTCGCCAAAACCTTTAGAAACAGCACCAGCAACACCACCAAAGTCAGGCGGCGATACTCCAGCAATTTTAATAATACCACTAGAGACCTCTGGTATTTTTTCAATAACAACTTTTGTGATATAAATTAAACCAAATATTTCAACTAAATTAACAGCAAATCCACTTAGACCAGGATCGGCAACGAATACACGAATAGGAATAAGATAACCTAGATAAACATATTTAAGACACACCCTAAAAGCAAAAAGCTCTGTAAACTTTACATCTAAAATGATGAGCATATTGTAAAGAGAAATAAAAAGTAGTAAGATAGACACAGATGAGCTAGCAAGGGTTCCGGCCCATTTAGTAAAAATCCCGCTAGTTTTTGAAAAAAGCCAAAAAGGAAATAACATTGGACCAACAGCAAGAAGAATTGACATCCTAATTAAATTGTCAATATAAGCAAAAGCGGCGAGCATCATAACTAGAAAAAATGCAATAATAGCAAAACCAATCATAAGAACCCACAAGAACCCCAAAGAATATCCAAAAAATAATCCACCAATTTTTCTAGCAACAGATTCAGAGAATAATTTGCTAATTAAATAGTCAACAAAGGAGAATCTGGTCGAATTACTAGAAGCAACTTCTCTATTTGCTTTAGCAACATGAATCAACGAGCTTTCGTCGTATACTTTGTCTGCAATATCGCCAAATAGCTTGATTAGGGAGTCCATGCCGTTTTTAAATAACCCAACAACATATTCATTGTAAAAATACCAGCTAGTAGGGGAAATGAAGAACATTATTAGTCCGAGTTTAACAATCCTAGCAAGTGCATCATTGCCAGAAACTTGGGCAACGCCCATAATAATTGCTACACCAAAGATTATAATATAAAAAGCAATCAGGAGCTGCACAATGTCAATAAAAGTACTATTAGCTACAATTTTACTATAAAACTCTTTAATTAACCCGCCATCTCTTTCTTGAGTATTAACATCAGCATCGCCGAATAAATAATCTTCAAACAAACTTACTACATATTCGAAGACCCCTTTATCTCCTGCCTTAATAACACCTTTATCAAAAATAATATAATAACCACCACTGTTGTCGCTGTAGTAGGTGTCGTGAATAGTTAGCTTAACAGCTTCTCTAGCCTTGTGATAGATGTCGTCGGAAGATGTTTTGTCTAATCCGTCATTTGCCCCAAGATCATCTTTAACAAAAATTTTATTATTAACACTTTCAAATACATATGTAGTAATGTCGTTACCCTTTTTGTCTAGGCAAAGTGACGATGTGGCATTGCGGACAACATCGCACAATTCTTTTTCGGTAAAAAGATGATAAGCCCGCAACGGTGTTTCATAGCCATTTTTGCCAAATAAACCTATATAAGCACCAATACCTTTAGTATAAACACCCTCATTCTGATCGGCTGGGTTTTTTGTTTTCTCGTTAAGGCTTAAAGAACAGCGATCGATGTGATAAATGCCGTATTTAGCATTATTTAACGAACCAAGATTAATGCAATTGTCGTTTGTATTATTAAGATTGTTAATATCGGCAACCTTGTCTCCATTATCATGAGAATTGCGATAACAATAATGGGTAAAAGCATTGTCGTAGCGAGCAACCATTTTACAAGGAGGGGCATTTACTAAGGTCGACCAAGGATTCCAACTTCCGCTAATTCTAATAGAAAAAGCACTGCCATCGGAAACATAGCCACTGTTAATCCAGTCGCGAATCTGACCGCCGCTTTGTGGGTCGTATTCTCCTTGAATAACACTTTTGGAACTGGGTCCAGCAGGAAGAAAAACACTGTCTTGATCAAAATCAGTTGGCTTAACACAATACTCTTCGTCTGAAGTACCGCAAGAAGCCAAAAATAATATTGACAACAGAAGAACAATTTTTGAGATATTATGAAACTTTCGAAAGAAAAAGGCTATATAGCCAAATAAACACAGTAAAATTGTTGATGGGAGGAGGTATTTTAATGCAGATGTGTAATTTTTTATTATGTGCAATTTAAAATAGAGATAATTTTGATTTTTAGATGGTACCTGCGGCCGGACTTGAACCGGCAAGGGCAAAAGCCCCACGGATTTTAAGTCCGTTATGTCTACCATTCCATCACGCAGGCTAATCGATAATAAATACAGATAAAACTAACAATAAGTTATGTTTTTTAACCATTTTAAGCAAAGTACCAAATATTTTAGGTCAAATTAGTCTGAATTTTCTGTTAAGATTATTTGAATTTATCAATAAAGGTTTTTAAAAAAATATATATTATTTTTCAACTTGCAAGCAATTTTTTATAAACAAATTATCAAGTCAAATTTCAAGCCAATTATTTAAGTCAATAATTAAAGAAGCTTAAAAATACAAAATTAGCAAGATTTATTAGCGATTTAACAATTTTTTAGGCAAAGCGAAGAATTAAATAATATAGTTGGTTGGGATGGGAGGATTCGAACCCACGATGGCGGGACCAAAACCCGCTGCCTTACCACTTGGCTACATCCCAATATTATAAATCATATTATAGAATTAATGGCACAAATAATAAAACTGAGTTTTTTATAGTCAAGGAAAATTTAAGAACTATTAAATTTTCAGTTTTTTAATTTTGTGCTAATTTTTTAGTAGACATTTTAGCCAGCATCATCTGAAAATAAAAAGCACCAAGCAAAGATTGGTTTGAAGAAAGTTGCTTAAGTGCCAAATAAAAACTTTCTTAATTAAATTGGCAACATTTCCCTTCTTTGTTGATCTATATCAAAAAAAACATCTTCCCAAGTTCCGGTTGTCGAGGCTTTACTATATTCAGTTACTCGATTTTCAAAAAAGTTCGTATGCTCAACGCCATTGAGTATTTCGTCTAGCCATGGCAAAGGATTATCGTCAATCATATAAATATCTTTTAGGCCAAGCTGATTAAGACGACGATCGGCAATATAACGAATATATCTTTTTACTTCGCGGGCGGTTAAGCCTTCTATATTACCCGTTTCAAAAGCTAAATCAATAAAGGCATCTTCAAAATGAACAATAGTAGCGCAAGCTTTGTAAAGCCTGCTTTTTAGCTCTTCGTCCCAAACTTCTGGATTTTCCTGAATAAAGGTGCGAAATAGCTTAATGATTGAGTTGGTATGCAAGGTTTCGTCTCTAACCGACCAAGCAATAATTTGACCCATTCCTTTCATTTTACCAAATCTTTGGAAATTTAATAAAATAGCAAATGAAGCAAAAAGCTGTAGGCCTTCGGTAAAACCACCAAAAACCGCCATGGTTGTTGCAATATCTTTTTTGGTGCCAACTCCAAATTGTTGCATATAGTCATATTTATCTTTCATCTCCTTATATTTCATGAAAGCCTGATATTCTGTTTCGGGTATTCCTATGGTGTCGAGAAGATGGGAATATGCCGCAATATGAATTGTTTCCATATTGGAAAAGGCAGCAAGCATCATTTGCACTTCTGTGGGCTGAAATATTTTAGCATAATGCTTCATGTAGCAATTATTAACCTCGATATCGGCCTGGGTAAAGAAACGGAATATTTGGGTTAACAAACTTTTTTCACTTGCTGTAAGATTGTGTTTCCAGTCTCGCACATCGTCTGCCAAAGGAACCTCTTCTGGCAACCAATGTATTTGCTGTTGTTTTAGCCATGCATCATAAGCCCAAGGGTAATTAAAAGGCTTATAAATTGGCTTTGCATCTAGTAAGGACATAAAATACTGTTGTTGTTAAATTGCTAAATCGCTATCGCTTAGCAAATATTTAGGTTATAACTATTTTAACTTCATTTTTACGAGTTAAAATAGTGTCGCACACTACAAATTGTAATGTTGTCAAAAAAACTAACTAAATATTGTTTTTAATTTTTCAAATAATCAAGATTTTTTTTAAAAATATTTTAATATTTTTAATTGAAACTTATTAATTTCTTTATTAGTGTTAAATAATACTATTTCGTGTTTAAATATAAAAATCGGGAAAACAATCAAAACCATTATCGCCAAAATGACAACAAAATTTATCTGTTTATTGACAATTTTTACAACCTTTTTCTTGTTAAATATTGCCCAAATTACCGCTGTCAAAGCAAATTCGCCAGCAATAAAACAATATAACTTAGCAATAGAAAATCATCGCTTTAAACCAGAAATAATCGAGGTAGAAGCAAATAAGCCATTCGAATTAGTTATTACAAACCGCGATAAAACCGTTGAAGAATTCGAAAGCGATGCCCTTAGAAAAGAAAAAATTATTAGCGGAAACAAAACTATTACCATCAAAATTCAGGCACTAAAGCTTGGAGAATATAACTTCTTTGGCGAATTCAATCCAAAAACCGCCCAAGGCAAAATTATAGCTAAATAATCGCTAAATTAGCAGTTAAGTTTATTCTTCATCAGATCTGGCATTATTTCTAAGATTTGTGTTTTTACTGCCTTTTTACTGCAATTGGTATTAATAAAATAGTTAATCAACCCATCTTTATATAATTTTTTTCTTGCTAGATTGTTGATTTGAGTAGCATCGATAGCAGAAAACTTAGCATTAAGAACTCTTCTATTATGGCTGTTAATATTAATTAATGGCATTTTTTGCCCTTTGGCATTTTGTCTGAAGCTAATATTTTCTAGGCTAGGCGAAGATAAATTGCCGTTTTTTAAGACTTCCCGCAAGAAAAATCTTTTGCGACGAACTTTTAGCGGAGCAATGGTGCTAATAACAATATCGGCGGTAAAATTGGCTTTTTCAAAAAATAGCGGGATGTTTAAAATTATTGGCCGATCTCGATATTTATTTAAAAATTCCCGATAAAATTTTTGTAATTCCGGATAAATTATCTGTTCTAAGAGTTGAGTTTTTTGCTGAACCTCGGTGGAATTGCCTTTAAATACGATGTTTCCAAGCTCTCGACGGCTTATTTTGCCATCATTTACTGCATTTGGGAATGCTTGAGCGATTTTTTCTATTATCTCTATGTTGTGGCTAATCATTTTGCGAACTTCTTGGTCGGCATCGAAAACAACAAAACCATTTTTAGCAAAAATCTTGGCGATGAAGTCTTTCCCAGAAGCAATAGAGCCTGTAATTGCTATTATTGGTTTTTTATTTCTGATTTTTATTTCTGGTTTTCCTGCCCAAAGACCGTTGACTCGCTTCTTTCTCGTTATTTTTTTAATTAATCTTGACATTAAAATTAGAAATTACTTAGCAAGAATAACATGGTTTTTAGTTTCAATAAATATTAACTCTTTTTATCAAATAAATCTTCAATATTTATCACACCATGATGTTTCAAAATATGATATTCCTTAATATTTTTATCGTCAGAATAGTCTTTGGTTTCGTCTTTGAGCTTAATTTCAATGTCAACATTATAAGCAAAATTAAAAGGATTGTCTTCTTGCTTAGTTATGGCATATTTTATTTTGTCGCTTGCAAAAGATAAAACTTTTGGCCTGCTAGAAATTTCTGCAATCACCCCCATATTACCAACATTAGAGTTAGAGAAATTACTATTACGAGCTTGGTAAAGATTTAATTCGACATTCTCCTTAATTGTTCCATCTCCAATTTCTTGCAACTTTCTTATTTCTTTATTTATCTTGTTTTGGGCGGATGATGCATCTTTAGAGTCAAAGGTTTTGTTAATAACCTGATTGCCAAAATTAATATTAAAGTTAATTTTATTGCCAGAACAATTTGAGGTTAATTCCAATAAATTTCTAAAGTTTTTTAGGTCAAATATGCCGTATTTATAGGGCTTTTCCCTGACCTCGCCGGTAAAATAACTTATAGTGTTGCATAAATAATCGGTAAAGGCAAAAATTGTTGGAGTTATTGTTGGCAATAGAGGCGCGGCTTGCTCTACCAAATCCATTATCACACTTCCGTGAGAGATTTTTTTAATTAATAATTTTTGATCTTGCCGATTTTTTTTGCTATTTTTTTCGCTTAAAAAGCTATAATATTGATTGTTTAATGCAGACATTGCATTAGCAAATTCAAATAACTCTATGTCTTGTTTATTTTCAATTGTGATGGTAAGTTTTATGTCCTTTTTCATTTTGTGTGAGACACTATTAACAATTAATAGATGGTTTTAAGCCTTATTTTGCATTAAAAAATAGGTTTATTTATTAATCTAATGCAAAATAGACAGTTGTTAAATATCAAAAGATTTTAAATTTTATTAGAAACAATCTGGTTATGATTAATATTTCGATAAATATTAATCGACAAAATCGAATCGTGCTTCTTTGCTACGACCCATTCTCTTGCGATCGTTAGGTTCAAGTAGTTTTTTTCTTAATCTGAGTGATTTAGGAGTAACTTCAACTAATTCGTCGTCGCTAATGTAGGTAATAAGGTCTTCTAAGGTTAGCTGTCTTGGCGGAGTAAGCCTTATTGCTTCATCGGTACCAGAGGCTCTAACATTAGTTAATTGCTTACTTTTAAGAACATTAACTTCTAGATCGCCCTGTTTGGCATTTTCGCCAATAATCATACCGCTATAAACCTTTTGTTGAGGCTTGATAAATAAAACACCTCGCTCCTGAATGCCCCACAAAGCATATGCAACAGCCTCGCCAGATTCGGTAGCAATTAAAGCACCATTTTTCTTGAAACTAATCTCGCCCTTGTAAGGAGCATAATTATGGAAAATACGATTTAATACCCCACTACCTTTGGTGTCGGTTAAGAACTCGCCCTGATAACCAATTAGCCCACGAGAAGGAACATAAAAGACGATTCTGGTTTTGCCACCAGTAGAAGGTCTCATTTCAACCAATTCGCCTTTACGAATAGAAAGTTTTTCTACCACGACACCGCTAAAATCTTCGTCAACATCGACAACAACTTCTTCTATTGGCTCGAGAATATTGCCTTTTTCATCTTTTTTAAATAAAACACGAGGTCTTGAAACAGAAAGCTCGAAACCTTCCCGTCTCATATTTTCGATTAACACACCAAGTTGTAATTCTCCACGACCTCCCACTTCGTAGCTATCTTTGCCGTCGCTTTCTTTAACTTTAATTGCCACATTGGTTTCCGCCTCGGCAAAAAGACGGTCTCGTATCATCCTAGAAGTAACTTTAGAGCCTTCGCTACCAGCCAAAGGAGAATCGTTAACTCCGATAGTAATCGCCATAGTTGGCGGATCTATTGGGGTTGATTTTATTGGTTGAGTAACCGAAATTTCGCATAAGGTGTCGGATACCGAAGCTTTTTCAAGCCCCGCGATACAAACAATATCGCCTGCAATCGCCTCTTCTACCGCCACTTTTTCTACACCACGAAAAACATGAAGCTTGGTTAATCTGCCTTGCTCGACAACTTCTCCGCGAAGATTAATTGCTTTGAAATTCATTAATGCTTTAGCTTTTCCGCTATAAATTCTGCCTGTAAGCATTCGACCAAAATAAGAACTATGGCTTAATAAGGTTGAAAGCATTGAAAATGGGGCATCTTGGTTAAATTGCGGAGGATTAACATGAGAAACTATCAGATCGAATAACGGAGATAAGTCTTTTTTTTCGTCTTTATCGAGGTCTGTAACACACCAGCCATCACGACCAACGGCATAAAGCACGGGGAAGTCTAGCTGTTTTTCATTAGCATTTAGAGAAACGAAAAGATCGAATATTTCGTTTAATACATCGTCTGGACGAGCATCGGAACGATCGACTTTATTAATGATAACAATAGGTTGCAAGCCTAAAGCCAAGGCTTTAGCAAGAACAAATTTGGTTTGTGGCATTACACCTTCAGCAGAATCGACAAGCAATAAAGCACTATCGGTCATCGATAAAACTCTTTCTACTTCGCCACCAAAATCGGCATGACCAGGAGTGTCGATAATATTGATTTTATTTTCTTTCCACTCAACCGAAGTGCATTTTGCAAGAATGGTAATGCCCCGCTCTTTTTCTAGATCGTTACTATCCATTACTCTTGTTTCCACCTGTTGATTAGCACGAAAGGTGCCGCTCTGATGTAGCATTGCATCGATTAAAGTAGTTTTACCATGGTCAACATGGGCGATGATTGCAACATTACGAAAAATTGACATATATTTATAAGTTTAATTTAAAGATTGGCACAAATTATTTGCAAACAAAGTAAAATGTCAAGGAAATTTATCTAATACTATTGCCAATAAATTCGCACGATGTTTCTAGCGAGGTTTAAAAAAAATTATAGCGATATATTTTTGTTGATTTGTTTAGTTTTGTTTTTAATATTATTTTCCTCGAGATATTAATTTTTATAAATTTTGTCAAATGAAAAACATTAAAAAAACCCTTAGCAAAACATTTGTTCACAATGTTTATAACAACATCTACCAAGAGATAGATGGCTACGAAATCTCTAAAAACGGTCGAGAAAAACAAAACCTAACCGAGGCTAGTTTGCTTTACGGAGAAATTCCCTTCAAAACTCTTCAGGAAATTGTCGAAGAAATTCAGCCAAATCTTAGCGGTGTTTGCTACGATTTGGGCTCTGGCACTGGCAGAGCGGTAATGCAACTACAATTGCTTTACGATTTTAGCAAGGTTGTCGGGATAGAATTAATCGAAAGCTTGTATTTGCAAGCACTAGAATCTCAGAATAAACTCAGAAAAACCGGAGAAAAATATCTGGAAATTACCAATAAAATCACCGAAAGCCCCGCCGAGTTTCGTTGCGAAAGCTTCTTTGATAGTAATTTTTCTGATGCAGATTTTATCTTGAT
The DNA here is from genome assembly GCA_945862535.1 of Rickettsia typhi. Taxonomy (GTDB): domain Bacteria; phylum Pseudomonadota; class Alphaproteobacteria; order Rickettsiales; family UBA1997; genus JAJTDS01. Next base: position 86,913 of record CAMAYG010000005.1, read on the forward strand.
GAACCATCCTTTTAAGGGCGAAGAAAAGTTTCTGGAACTAGAAGAGAAAATAATCGCACAGCTTAAACCTGGTTGCAAAATTGCCACAATAATCCGATCCCTTAAAAATCCTAAATTTCAACTACTTAGCAGTATCAAAAGAAAATTTAGCTGGGGCGAGGCTACAGTTCATTCCTCGGTGTTTTTGCCTGAGAATTTGCCTGAGAATTTGCCTGAGAATTTGCCTGAGAATTTGCCTGAAAATTTGTCTGAGAATAGCTAATAAGTTTTAAATCTAATGTTATATCAGTGTTATATCGCTATAACATTAGACAAATTTATTATAAAATTTCTAGCATTAATAAAATATTGCCTTACTCTGCTATTGCTTTATTATAAAAAATGTTTATCTTTTCTAAAAACTAACGAACTGGTTGCAAACTTCGCTTAAGCCCCATTTTTAGCTAAAGTAAGTTTCTTCTTGCTTGCACTCCAAGCAAAGAATATCTTGCATAAAGTGTTGTTATTTTTGAAAATAATATATTGATGCATCTAATTTTGGCTTTTAGCTATAATCCTTTTTAATTTACCTAATTAAATGAGTAAAAAAAATCAAAAAAACATCAAGTCAGTTGAAATTCTGAGCAATGCCACAGAAATGCTACTTAAGAAAATCTCAAAAAACAGCAAAAGCCCTTCGGAAACCGCAACAAAAAAGCCTGCCAAAGCTATAAAACAAAAGGCTGTTGTCGACACAAGCAAAGAAGTTAAAAAACCCACAAAAAAACAAAAATCGGCAACTGACCCAAAAAATATCATCAAAATACTCACTTTGCCTTTACGAGATAGCGGTTTTGTTCCCTTTGAAACCAATACAATTCTTGTAGGAAGGCAAAATTCTATTATTTCAGTTGAGGTTGCCAAAGGCATTGATAGCAAAATATTTGTTGCCACTCAGGCAAATTCCGAAAGCGATGAATTTAGCAAAAAAAACCTGTTAGAATTTGGTTGCATCAGCAATATTATTGAGTCGATAAAAACTAACGACAACAATGTTAAAGCAATTATTACCGCCAGTGCCATTGGCAAAATTCTTGATTGCTCAATAGAAAACGGCCTATTATATAGCACGATAGAATTACTAGAAAATAAAGACGAAACCATCGATCATAACGGCAATATTAGCACTAACACGGCCGCATTAATGAAAAATGCTATTAGTAGCTTTGTTGAGTATTGCGAAATTGAGAAAAAGCCATTTAAAGAAAAGCTTGTTGCAATTTCTAAGATAAAGTCTGCAAATCAGCTTGCCTTCATAATTTCCGCCAATATTACCCTAGGAAATCAGCAGAAACAAGAGGTCCTATCTTGCAACGATGCACCTTCAAGGCTTTTCAAAATCATCGAAATCTTAAGGTCGCAAATAGAGATCCGCAAAACCGAAGAAAAAATTCATAAAAAAATCCAAGACAATATCAACAAACACCAAAAGAAACTCTATCTCGATCAGCAAATTAAAATAATGAAAGAAGAATTGGGTCAAGAAGAAAAGGACGAAGGACAGCAATTTTTAAATCAATTAAAAAAAATCAACATCTCTCAGGAAGCAAAAGACAAGATTAAATCGGAAGTTGTTAAGCTAGAAAAAATGAATCCCTTTTCTTCGGAATCTGGCATAATAAGAAGCTATATTGAATGGCTAATGTCTTTGCCATGGGGCAATGCCACAGCTAGCAAAATCAATATTACAGATGCAAAAAAATTGCTCGATCTGCATCATTACGGCCTAGAAAAAATTAAAGAAAGAATTCTCGAATTTATTGCCGTGCAAATCAAATCTCAATCTCTTAAGGGGCCAATTTTATGTTTAGTTGGAGCCCCCGGAGTTGGTAAAACCTCGCTTGCTAAATCTATTGCCGAATCCTTAAACCGCAAATATATCAAAATTTCTTTAGCGGGCCTGCGAGATGAAGCAGAAATAAGAGGTCATCGCAGAACCTATATTGGTTCGATGCCGGGTAAAATTATTCAATCAATGAAGAAAGCGGGGGCGGTGAATCCGCTAATTTTGCTCGACGAAATCGACAAAATGTCCTCGGATTTTCGTGGCGACCCTTCTTCTGCTTTGCTAGAAGTCTTAGACCCGGAGCAAAATCAAAATTTCTCCGACCATTACCTAGAAGTAGATTACGATTTATCAAAAGTAATGTTTGTGGCAACCGCTAATAGCACTAGCAATATTCCTGCCCCATTAAAAGATCGGATGGAAATTATTAGAATTAGTGGCTATACCGAAAATGAAAAAATGCACATTGCACAAAACCACCTCATACCAACTCAGAATCGCGATCATAGCCTAGAAAAAACAGAGCTAGAAATTAAAGAAAGTGCAATCATAAAACTAATTCGCTCCTACACTTTTGAATCTGGGGTTAGGAATTTAAATCGTGAAATTGCCAATTTGTCGCGGAAAGCGGTAAAACTCTTAATAGAAAATAAAGATAAAAAAATTATTATCGACGAAGGCAATCTCGAAAAATTTGCCGGCCAAACAAAATACCAATACGGGGTCATTAAAGAGCAAGATCTAATCGGGGTAACAACAGGGCTAGCCTATACAGAATATGGCGGAGATTTGCTCGACATAGAAGCATTAAAATTTGATGGCAATGGCAAGATCCAAATAACAGGAAAATTAGGCGATGTAATGAAGGAATCGGCACAAGCGGCCCTTAGTTACACTAGGTCAATCGGTAGCGATCTGAAAATAGACTTAAAGAAATTTAAAAACTACGATTTTCATATTCATGTCCCCGAGGGGGCAACACCAAAAGACGGACCTTCTGCTGGGGTCGCTCTTTGTGTATCTTTGGTTTCGGTAATTACTGGCAACAAAGTCCGAAAAGATGTTGCCATGACAGGAGAAATAACCCTTAGCGGTAAAATCTTGGCGATAGGAGGATTGAAAGAAAAGTTACTGGCCGCCAGCCGTGGAAGAATAAAAACCGTTCTTATTCCAAGTGATAATAAAAAAGATTTGGTCGAAATGCCAAAAGAAATTACTGAAAAATTAGAAATCATCCCTATTTCTTATATCACAGAGGCATTAAATTTAGCCTTGGTAAAGCCTTTTAGTAAATTTGGATCAGAGAAAAACCTCGGGGAAACTCGGGGGAAACCCGGGGGAAACTCGGGGAAACTCGGGAAATTTGACCCAAAGTTTGATAAAGAGGAAGAAAAACAAATCACAAGAACAAAAAGAGTTAAATAGCTAATTTGCTTTTTAACTCTAAGATTGCTAAATAAAAGTACTAATTCGTAAGTACTAATTCGTTTAGGCAAAATTTTACAGAAAACTACTTGCTAATTTTAGCAACAACTTTATATTATGCAGAAACAAATTCACATTATTGCCGGGCCTAACGGAGCAGGGAAAAGTTCTCATGCCAGAGTAAGCCTATTACCGCAATTTCTTAAGAGTAACGAATTTATCAATGCCGACGAAATTGCTAAAATGCTCTCCCCCGACAATGTTAACAAAGTAACCTCTAAGGCTGGAAGGTTAATGATTAAAAGAATTCGCTACCTCATGGAAGAGGGGCAGGGCTTTGCATTTGAAACAACACTTTCTGCAAAAACCTACATAAAACTAATTTATGAAGCAAAAGAGCAAAACTACGATGTAAACCTAATTTTTCTTAAATTAGAAAGCCCAGATTTAGCAATTAATCGTGTTGCAACTAGGGTTAGCAAGGGTGGTCACAATGTAGATAGCTCAACAATTATTCGTCGTTTTGCCCGTGGGGTAGAAAACTTAAAAGACTATTTAGCAATAGTCGATACCGCATTAATATATGAGGCTAGCGGATTAGAGCTTATAGAAATCGCCAAGAAGATGGAAAATAAATTTACTATAATTAACCAAAATTTATGGAGTCAGATCGATGTCTAATAGCGAAATAATCAAGAAGGCAGAAGCCGGAATGAAAGAAAGCAACAAGATTTTGGTTCAGGAATTAGTGTCAGATTTAGAACAAAGGGGCATTTCGCCAGCTATTGCAATAGACGGCGAAGTTTGTAATTTAAAAATTTGCCATGAACAACTCGAAATTTTTAACAAAATTATTGATGATTTTGGTTTAAAGCATCAAGAATTTTGCCTAATGGTCGAAGAAAGACCAGCTCCAAATCGTAGTATCAAAGAAGAAAATTACAGCAGATACCTTGTTATTGTCAACAAAGAGAACGGCAAAATCAAAGAATATTTAAATCAAGACTGGACAACAGAGTTAATTCTCGATATTCAAAAAGGTTTTTGGCAATAAAATAAAGTTGTTTTGGTTATTAGGTTTCTAGTGTCATTTCTATCTTTAAACACGAAAATTGATAGCATAACTACAAATTTTACCCAAGATATTTCTATAATTAAACTAAATCGAAGTATTTTATTATTTTTAACAATGATTAGCAAAATTAAAAAACTTATTACTGCCATCGGCTTAGCAATTACAGTCTGCTTAACACTTGTTTTTGTGTCATTGCCAAATTTTGGATATGCAAAAGTTTTTAACCACGGCTATATTGGCAAGGCTCAATTCGACATTAACAGCAAAGATTTTGCCCTCAAAAACAAGAGCGGTACTTGCAAATATCTTTTTGCCGATGGTCATTTTCACCCCAGAGACTTTATTATGCAAGGCTCTTCTTTGCAAGAAATTGCCAAAGAAACTTCGCAAAATTGTGTCGACAAAATATTGGTCAATTCTTTACCGCTAATTAACCATTGGAGCGACGAAACCGAAACTAGGCCAAGCTACTACACCGACGATAAATCAAAATTTTATTGGAACTCCATCTCCGACATTCCTACATTTAACGAATATAAGTCTTTACCGAAGCAAGATAAAGAAAAATTTTATTTCCTCATCAACGGCTTTCTTCATTTCGACCGAGGAGCCAAGGAAGCGGTTCTCAACACAATAGAATCCTATAAAGAATTGCCTATTGTTGGTTTTGGCGAAGTATTTGGCGACCACGACATTATGAGCGACCAAATGAATCCGCCATCAAAAATCAATTCTAAAGCCCTAGATGAAATCTATCAATTGGCAGCAGAAAAACATTGGTTCGTGCTATTTCATAACAACATCGCAAACCGCTCTTTTAAAGGCTCTACTCAACCAATATATTTGCCAAAAATTAAAGAAATATTAAATAAACACCAAAACACTACCTTTATTTGGGCTCATTCAGGCATAATGCGAAATATTGTCGTTGAAGACCTAACCGCAATAGTTCAGCAAATGCTAAACGAACATTCTAACTTATATATCGACATCTCTTTTGTTTTGCTTGAAAATTACATTATGGCCGAAGGAACACCTAGTAAAAAATGGGTCGAGCTAATATCAAAAAACCCAGATAGATTTATTTTCGGCACAGACGATTTAGGCAGTTATAAAGATTTTGCCGATGTTAAAAAATATTTACCTCTTTTGGATAATCTAAAACCAGAAGTGGCAAATAAAGTGGCTAGCGGTAATTTAAAAAAACTTATTGACATAGCAGTCTCAACCAATATTTCAAAAAAATCTTCCTAATGCGAAACGAAACCAATATTATCATAGCTACCATTCTTTCAGCAACAATATTATTTGCTTGGCATTGGTTTTACGAAAAACCAAAACTAGAGCAAGAATCTGCAGAAATAGCCATTCAACAGCAAATAGCCGAAGAAAATCTGGCTAAAAATCGTCAAAACAGCACCACCAATGCAGATAGTAAAGATTTAGCCCCACAGCAACAAAATGTCGATGGCAAATTGGTTAATGAAATTCAGCAAAATAACAATGGTAAAATCAATCGTAAATTGGCAATAGCCCAAAGCGAAAATCAAAGAATAACAATAGACAACCCCAATATTTCTGGCTCAATTAACCTTATCGGAGCAAAATTCGACGACATAGTTCTTAAAAAACATTTCCAAAGCCTCGAAGATAAAGAAAAATCTAACTCTAACAATGGCAACAACCTTGCAGAGAACCTAGTTAATATGTTTTCCCCCGCCAATACTCACGACAAATACTTAGCAGATTTCGGCTGGATCAACCTCGATCGCCAAGAAATAGAAATGCCAAATCCTTATACCAAATGGCAAAGCACAAATTCTCGACTAACCAATAAAAACCCCGTAATTCTTAGCTGGACAAACCAACAAAAAATAGAATTTATCATCAAAATCAGCATTGACGAGCAATATTTAATCAGCATCGAACAGCAGGTAAATAATAAATCGGGCTCACCAATAATATTAGCAAATTACGGCAGAATTACCCGCAATATGCCAAATATTGTTCCGGGAACTTACATTTTGCACGAAGGGCCAATTGCTGGTGTAGATGGTATAATCAAAGAATTCACTTATGAAAAAATAGCAAAAAATAAGAAAGAAAACTTCGAAGCGAAAAATAACCTCTGGATTGGTATTAGCGATAAATATTGGCTAAGCTCAATTATTGCCGATCACTCTTATTCTTATCAGGCAACAGTAAAATCCGAGCCTACTGCAGATAATTGGCAAATGTTTTCCACAGAAATAACAAGCAAAGAGCCAATACTAATACCAACAAGCACTAGCAAATCAATAAAACACCATCTTTTTGTTGGAGCTAAAGAGGTCAAAACTCTAAATCAATATAAAAATCAGCTCGATGCAAAATTATTCGATCGCACTATCGATTTTGGCTGGTTTTACTTCCTCACCAAGCCTTTCTTTTTTATTATTCAGTTGCTTTATTCTTTAATTGGCAATTTTGGCTTGGCAATTCTTGCAATGACGGTAATTATTAAGACCTTATTATTTCCTATGGCAAATAAATCTTTTGCAACCATTGCCAAAATGCGAAAAATTCATCCTCAAATCGAGGAAATTAAGAAGCAATACAAGCACGATAAAATTGCTTTGAACCGCGAATTAATTGAATTATACAAAAAACAAAAAGTTAATCCTGCATCTGGTTGCTTGCCAATATTAATCCAAATACCGGTTTTCTTTGCTCTTTACAAGGTGCTTTTTGTAACGATCGATATGCGACATGCCCCTTTCTACGGCTGGATCAGCGATTTATCTGCCCCCGATCCAACTTCAATTTTCAATTTATTTGGCTTCTTACCGTTGCAACCAATATGGCACATTGGTGCTTGGCCAATTATTATGGGCATAACAATGGTTATTCAGCAAAAATTTAACCCCGCAGTTACCGACCCAATTCAGGCAAAAATATTTAAATTTATGCCTTGGGTTCTTACTGTTGTTCTTGCCAATTTCCCTGCTGGACTAGTAATTTACTGGAGCTGGAGCAATGTTTTATCGATTATTCAACAATCAATAATTAATCGCAAATATCGTAATTAGTGCTTATTATTGGCATCGACCCCGGCCTTACTAAAAGTGGCTGGGGAATAATTGAAACTAGCAACAAAAATAATATCTTACATTTTATTGATTGTGGCACAATATATTCGAAATCGGAACAGCCAATGGCAGATCGCCTCTATCACTTTTATCAAGAATTTTCTATTATTTTTAAAAAGTTTCAACCTCAAGAAATCTCGCTCGAAGAGACTTTTGTTAATAAAAACCCCATTTCATCGCTAAAACTTGGCCATGCTCGTGGGGCGATAATGCTTACCGCCGCAATTAATCAGATACCAATAACAGAATATTCAACAACTGCGATAAAAAAAGCCACAACAGGCTCTGGCCGTGCCGACAAATTGCAAATACAGAAAATGATTCAAATGCTAATTCCTAAAGCTAAAATCAACACCGAAGACGAAGCCGATGCCCTAGCAATAGCTCTCTGCCATCAACATCACCGCGGTCTAAAAAGCATTATCGACAAAATAAAGCTATAACAATTATCGCAATCTATTCATATCAAATAACAAGAAATAAAACAGCAATTTAGTAACCAAATATGAAAGAGCTTTTTAACCAACACAGCCTTGGTCTTGGCATCAAAGAATATAAATTTGAAAGCAAGAATTTGCACACTCAAATCTTCACTCGTTGGAATAATTTATTACAAAATTCATTTAAGAAAGAAGAACAGCTACAAACAGACTTTCTTAACGATATTTTTGGCGAGGTTTTAGGTTATATTTACAAAAGAGGAGAAGCGGAATCTAACCTTGAAAAAGAAGAAAAGACAGAGCTTGATGGGCAAAAACCCGATGGTATTTTAGGATTCTTTAGTGGAAAAGCCAAAGATGTTCGTGTAATTATCGAGTTAAAAGACCAAAAAACCAACCTTGATAAAAGCCAAAATAGGGCAACCGATAAAAGATCGCCAATAGAACAAGCTTTTGGCTATGTTGCTAAATATCAAGGGATAGAATGGGTAATTGCTAGCAATTTCAAGGAAATTCGCCTCTATAAAGCCAATTATGCTGGCAAATACCACTCTTTTACTATTGAGGAGCTAGCAAATGATAATAACAAAATTAAGGAATTTCACTTCTTACTTGCCAAAAACCGTCTATTTACTAAAACTCCCAATCAATCGCCCGTGCATTCGCTTAACACAGCCGAAAAAGGTGAGGAAATTGAAAAAAAGTTTTACAAACATTATTCTACCCTTCGCGAAGAGATTTGGCATAATTTGCTAGAGCTAAACATGGGAAAGCACTACGGCAGAAATTTCTACCTTTATAAAGCCCAGAAGCTAATCGACCGCATAGTTTTTATTCGTTTTTGCAAGGAAAACGGTGCCCTAGACAACGATGCCGTGCTTGAAGCCCTAAATAACAAATATATTAAAGGCAAATACAGCAGAATGAAGGCTCTGTTTACGGCAATTGACGAGGGCAACCCCGAAATTGGCATTGCCAAATTCAATGGCGGGCTTTTTGCTGAAGATAAAGACCTTGATTCTTTAGAAATTTCCGACGAAATAATTGATAAAATTGTTATTTTATATTCTTATAATTTTGGCTCCGACCTCGATGTTAATATCCTCGGGCATATTTTTGAGCAGTCAATTTCCGACCTCGAAAACCTAACCGGCGATAACGAAAAAAAACGGAAGAAAGACGGTGTTTTTTACACCCCTGCTTATATTACTGAATATATTGTAAAAGAGGCAATTGGTGGCTGGCTTGCAGATAGAAAGGCTGAAATTGGTTTTACCTGCCCCAGAGTGGGAGAGGGCGAGGCGAAGTCTCGGGCCCTGTGTAAAAAAGAAAAGGGTGAAAAAGAGAAATGGCAAGCTTATGCCGAAAGCCTAAAATCAATCAAAATCCTCGACCCTGCTTGTGGCTCTGGGGCTTTTCTTGTTAAGGTTTTCGACTATTTACAAAAGGAGTGGCAAGAGGTTGAAAAGAATTTACAAATTTGGCACATCAAAACCGACTGGACTTATCAAGACATTCTCACCCACAACATCTACGGAGTCGACATAAACCCTGCTTCCGTTGGCATTACCAAACTTTCCCTATGGCTTAAAACTGCACATTACCGCGAACCACTCACAACCCTCGACTATAACATCAAAATTGGCAACAGCCTAATTGACAACCCCGATATTGCAGGCTATTACAGCGAATTCGAAGGGAAAATTGTGTCGGAAATTATTCAAAGACAAGGCGAATTGCTTAATGAAGGTCAAGATGAATTTAAAAAAGATAAACAAGATATCGATTATTATTTCAAAAAATCCCTCGCTTTTAAGTGGGAAGAGGAGTTTCCTAGGGTGTTTAAACCAGAAACAAATTCGATAAATCTTTACCAATCAGAAGATAGATCGGACTCTCTTCATTCGGCAACAAGGGGTTTTAACCCCTTGTCTAGCCTCACTGTCGGACCGAATGAGATCGAAAACAAAATTACAGACGGCAGAATAAGTCCGCTTACTAGACCCGACAAGGGGTTAAAACCCCTTGTTGCCGACAGAAAGGGTTTCGATGTAGTGGTGGGCAATCCGCCTTATGTTAGTGCGGTTACAATGAAATTATCACAAGAAGCTAGAAATTATTACATCAATCGTTTTCAATATGTAGAAGGTGCTTTTGATTTGTATTTATTATTTTTACTGCAAGCTAAAAAAATATTAAACGATAATGGAAAATTTGGCTGGATTATACCAAACAAATTATTGCAATCAAATTACTCACAAAAAGCATTAGAGTATTTAACAAATAACAATTTATGTAACTCATATAATGTTTCATCATTAAATATATTTGAAGGTGTATCGGTTTATCCAATTATTTTTTGTGGACACACAGGCAAGGGTTTGAAAAAATATAATATTTTAAATTTTGAACCATTTCAATTACAAGAGGAGATAAATACATTGCAAGAATACAAAACATTCAAAGATTTTAATATTAAAATTGAATGTGGAGCGGCTGGCTTTGAGGCGGGAAATATTGCACAAAATATTTTAGAGACAAGACAAGAAAATTATATACCTTTTGTTGTTAGCGGATCTATAGACCCTTATTGTATTGATTATTGCAATGTGCAATATATGAAAAAAAATTATCGGAATGCCTTTGTTAATATAAATTGTGTTAGTGAAAATCGTAAAAAACTTTGGATGAATGAAAAAATCATAATTGCAGGAATGACAAAAAGAGTTGAGGCGACTTATTTCAAAGAACCTATTGGGGTTAGGTGTCGGATGTTATGCAATATCTGATTATCAAAATTTTCATCCATTGTTTTTATTAGCTTTGTTTAATAGTAAGTTTATGACCTATTATATTACGGAAAAATTTAAAAATAAACATCTTGCTGGTGGATATTTAGCTATCAATGCTGGCAATATGGAGCAATTTCCATTAGTATATACGGAAAATCAACAACCTCTCATCTCCCTTTCCCAAATAATGCTCGATCTAAACAAACAATTTAATGAAGTTTCAAATAAATTCACAAAACTACTTTCTGCAGATTTAGCGGTTGTAAAAATAACCAAAAAGCTCGAAAAATGGCATAATTTAGAGGCGAGCGAGTTTTTTGCCGAAGTTGGCAAGCAGAATAAAACCTTATCTCTTACACAAAAATCTTCGTGGCTAGAGCATTTCGAAGCCGAAAAACCAAAAGCCCTTGCAATTCAATCTAAAATCACTCAAACAGACACAGAAATCGACAAAATGGTTTATGTTTTATATGGCTTGAGTGAAGAGGAAATTGCAGTGGTGGAGGCTGTGGATTGTTAAGTTGTTCGACTTTTCTGCTATGGATTCTGCACGAAGTTGCAAATATCCATAGTTAATAACGGCACTCGCTCCCTTGTCATCCTGCACTCGCTCCCTTGTCATCCTGCACTCGCTCCCTTGTCATCCTGCACTCGCTCCCTTGTCATCCTGCACGAAGTTGCAGGATCCATGGATTTATAATACACTTAGCGGAGTTCACTTTAATATTGATTTCATTGCCCTGGATCCTGCAA
>CAMAYG010000006.1 GCA_945862535.1 Rickettsia typhi
AAATTATTAGCCGAATAAACAGGGTCATTATTGCACGACTCTGATTTAAGCCAAGGAATGTTGCCATCGCTCCAGTATTCTGGTTTTGATGTTGACGGCGTTCCCCCAGAGCCTACTTCAAAAAAGTTTTCATCCCCCAGCCTCTTCCACTCAACTTCCCCTTCTTTAAAACTCAATAACTCATCGCGATAATAGGCATATTGTTTTTTGCGGGCGGTAAGCTCGGCGGTGAGCTCGGCGGTGAGCTCGGTTAATTGATCCAAAATGCGGACAATTTCCGCCTGAATTTCAAGCGACTTTTTAGGATTTTCCGGGCATGGGATTGGGATTTGGAGTTCCCTTAAATTTCCTGCATTTAAGGCTGGAATTCCATCAAATGTACATAAAGCCTGAATTTCTTTCTGCATTTGAAGCAGTAGGTGATAAAGGTATCTAATTTTAATATTTGCCTCACTCTTTACGGTGACAGAATAATTAAGGTTTCCTCTAAAATATTTACCTTCTTGCCAAGTAATAGAACCAACGCCAGCACCTCTTGTCGTGATGCCAATTGGGTCGTTGTCAGTATTCCATTCGTTAATGAAACCAAGAGGTTCTCGTCCACTATTAATTACAGGATATTCTCCAAGATTAGCCGAAATCATTTCTTTATTTACTGACTGACCTGTTTTAACTGCCACTACCTCCCCCAGCCTCTTCCACTCTACCCTCTCGCCATCCAATAATTTTTCTAAAAAACTCGCTTCTTTCATTTCTTTTCTCCTTTTGTTTCAAGTGCCTTCAACATTTTATCAAAATCTGATTCATAAAGCCGATCTTGCACAATGCGGTATTTTTCAAATTCACTTAAGGCGTGAGCCTTAGCAATTTCAGCACTTACCTTGCCAGCATCTTGCAAAATTTCACGGTCAGTGGCGGAAATGAAACGATTTAAGCGCTCTTCCCAATCACTCATCGTCATTGGAATTTGTCTTTGCGCCATATCTTCGGCAATGTCTAAATAGGCACTAACCAGCCTTTGCAAGCTAGCTATTTCAACATCATTTAAATAATTTTTGGCAATGCCAACATCAAATTGTTGAATTTTACCATCGGGAGCATCTTTCCAAGAAGTTAATCCCATATTTGGTTTTGTAGAATTGGCACGATTAAAAACCACTTCGGAGGCGGTCTGCCCATGAATTGCCCAATGTAATTTATTTTGAACAGTAGCAAAAAAGCGTTTTGTTGCGGTAGCGGTTATGTCATAGTCAATTGCTGTTGAGTAAATATCGGTGATTTTTTGATAAAATTTTCGTTCAGAAATTCGAATCTCGCGAATTTTTTCCAGTTGGCGCTCAAAAAATTCATCGTTTAGAATGCTACCTCCGTGTTTTAGTCGTTCTGCATCCATAGCCCAGCCCTGAATAGTGTAATCCTTCACAATTTTATTTGCCCACTTGCGAAACTGCACAGCACACTCATTTTCAATCTTGAAGCCAACGGAGATAACGGCTTGCAAGCTGTAATGTTCCAACTCTCGCTTAACTTCTCTATTGCCTTCAATTTGAACTGTTAAGAAATTCTTAATAGTTGCCTCGCGGGTAAGTTCGTTGTCAATATAAATTCGCTTAAGATGTTGGTTAATGGTCGAAACCGTGACATCATATAAAGTTGCCATCATTTTTTGAGTTAGCCAAATATTTTCATTTTCGTAACGCATTTCCACGCTGGTTTGCTTATCGCCAGTTGAAGCAATAAATGTTAAATATTCCGCCGTAGATGAACGAATAGTTGGCGTTGTTGATTTATTTTTACTCATTTTTATCTCCCTCAATCTTTGCACCATCTAATAATTTTGCTAAAAAATTTGTGTTATTCATTTGTTCCTTTTTTTGTGATCTTAATCATTTTATCAAAATCTGATTCATAATTTTCTAATTGTTGTTGTTTGAAGATTTTATATTGATCTTCTGCCATTTTATCCGCCAAATCCTTGGATATTTTGCCTTTATGCTGTAAAATTTCTTTTTCGTTTAATCGCAAAAAATCATCTAATTTTAAAATCCAATCTTGCATCGTCATCGCTCTTTTGTTTTGAGCCTGCAAGGTGGCAAAGGCTAAATATTGCTCAACAATTAAATTCAGTTCAAAAATTTCTTTTTTGTTTAAATAGTTTTTGGCAATAAAAATATCGGGCTTTTTCAAATTATTTTGCGAAATGCAGTTGATTCCCATATTGGCTTTTTTAGAATCTGCACGGCTGGCAATAATTTCTGCGGCGGTTTTGCCATGAATGCCATAATGCATCTTGTTTTGAACAGTAGCAAAAAATTCTTTGGTTAAATCGGCACTTTTATCGTAGTCAATACTGGTTGCATAAATATCAGTAATTTTTTGATAAAATCTTCGCTCACTAGAGCGAATATCTCTTATTCTCTCTTCAAGCCTTTCAAAATAATCCTGCCCAAACGGATTATGGGGATTTTTCAAACGATCATCATCAAGCACAAAGCCTTTGATAATATATTCTTTTAATTGCTTAGTTGCCCACATTCTAAAATGGGTTCCGCGTAAGGAATTGACTCGATAACCAACACAAATAATTGCATCTAAATTGTAATGTTTTACCCGATAATTCTTCCCATCATCAGCAGTTACCGAGAAATCCTCGGTAACTGTATTTTGCTCTAATTCACCGCTATTAAAAATATTTTTCAAATGCAGACCGATATTGTCAGAACTACAATCAAACAAATTCGCCATCGCTTTTTGCGAAAGCCAAATCGTTTCACTTTTAAGCAAAACACTAATTTTAATCTCGCCATCCGAGGTTTTGTAAAGCAAAAAATCTTGAGGCTTTGAAATTAGGTTTTTATTAGCTATTTCTTTTGTTTTCATGGGTTAAAAGTGTTTTGGATTAAAAATGTTTTTATGAATTTTTATTTTTAACTCTGATAGCCAATTAAAATAGCCTTTTGGCGGTTGGGTTAGACTAAATGGCTTATTATTCATATTACCTTTATTCATATTACCTCCCCCAGCCTTACCCACTCTACCCTCTCGCCATCTAATAATTTTGCTAAAAAATTTGTGTTATTCATTTGTTCCTTTTTTTGTGATCTTAATCATTTTATCAAGATTAATGGTCGCCCCCGTATAAATTGTTCCGTGTTTTTTATTTGCCGAAATATAAACAAAAGCTTGCTTTTCCATTGTTTTATCTCCTTATTATTCTGGACAAACCAAGCTTTGACTACGTCACCCTGCACTTTTCCACTTTCGTCACCCTGCACTTTTCCACTTTCGTCACCCTACACTTTTCCACTTTCGTCACCCTACACTTTTCCACTTTCGTCACCCTGCGCGAAGTCGCAGGGTCTTATTGTTGTTTCTTCTGGATCCTGCGACTTCGCGCAGGATGACAGTATAAACTTCGCGCAGGATGACAGTATAAACTTCGCCCAAGCTCAAAAAATCAAAACGATAAGGGTCTTTGAGACATTCAATTGCCAAATCGGATTGCGGTTTTGGCAAACATGATTCAAAACTAGTTATCGCCTTGCCTTGTCTTTCGATAAGCTTACTTTCGATTTGCATCACCAAAACATTACGCGACCAGTTGTTTTGTATGGTTTTTTTGGCATACCAAATGCGATCTTCGTTCGTTTCTAATTTATCTAATAAAGTAATTTGATGATACCAAGGCAATTGTGCAAGTACCTCTTGCACAAATTCTTGATCTCTCCAAGTATTAGCAAAACTTCGCATATATTTTAAATTACGAGGAGAAAAGCCCTTCATTTGAGGAAACGAATTTTTTAAATCAAAAGCAATTTTTTCAATAACTTTCGCCCCCCAGCCTTGCTTTTCTTGTCTAGTTAAAATCTCATTGCCAATTTGCCAATATAAAAGCACCAATTCATTATTTACCGCTAAAGTTGCGCGTTGCTGAGCATTATGAATTTTTATTTTTAACTCTGATAGCCAATCAATATAGCCTTGTGGTGGTTGAATTATCAAATTATGGTCTTTTTTCATAATTAAGAGCCTCCTTCAATTTTGGCAACGATTAAATCAATTTCGGTTCGTAATTTGGTAATTTTTCCAACGGTGCTTTCAATTTCGGCATTAAGCTGGGCAATATCTACAACCTCGCGATTGTCTTTGGCTTCGACATAGCTACTAACTGATAAGTTGTAATCTTTGGCAACGATTTCTTCGTAAACGACCGATCTGGCAAAATGTGCAACATTTTCTTTGCTATCAAACACTTGCATAATCTTGCTAATGTGATCTTCGGTTAAAATATTGTTATTGGTTTCTTTTTTAAACAGGGCACTAGCATCGATAAACTGAGTGTTGTTGTCTTTTTTATTCTTGGCAAGAACCAGAATTGTGACAGCAATTGAAGTGCCGTAAAACAAGTTAGGAGCTAGCGAAATAATGGTTTCTATATAATTATTATCGACCAAATATTGTCTTATTCGTGCTTCCGCCCCGCCACGATAAAAAATTCCGGGAAAACATACAATCGCCGCGCGACCTTTGCTGGAAAGATAGCTAAGTGCATGAAGCACAAAGGCAAAATCTGCTTTTGATTTTGGTGCAAGCATTCCTGCGGGGGCAAAGCGATCGTCATTAATCAATGTTGGGTCATCAGAACCAATCCACTTCATCGAATAAGGCGGATTAGAAACAATGGCATCAAATTTTTTGGCATCACGAAAATGCGGATTGCACAGGGTATCGCCTAGCTGAATATTAAACTTATTGTAGTTAATGTTGTGCAAAAACATATTCATGCGAGCAAGGTTGTAAGTGGTGTGGTTAAGCTCCTGACCAAAAAAACCTTCTTCAATAATATGGGCATCAAAATGCTTTTTAGCTTGCAAAAGCAAAGAGCCAGAGCCACAAGCGGGGTCGTAGATTTTATTAACACGGCTTTGTTTATGCATAGCAAGCTGTGCAATCAGCTTAGAAACATGTTGCGGGGTAAAGAACTCACCGCCAGATTTGCCAGCATTGGCGGCATAATTAGAGATAAGGAATTCGTAGGCATCGCCAAATAAATCAATTTGACTAGTGTCGAAATCGCCAAATTCTAGCCCAGCTACACCTTTAAGCACTGCGGATAGGCGAGTATTTTTATCTTTCACCGTATTGCCAAGGCGGTTGCTAGTGGTGTCGAAGTCGGCAAATAGCCCTTTAATATCCTTTTCTGATGAGTAGCCGATAGCGGATTTTTCAATTTCGGAGAAAATTTTGGCTAAGTCGGTGTTTAAGCTGTCATTATTGTTGGCATTTTTAACGACATTAACAAAAAGCTGACTAGGATAAATAAAATAGCCTTTGGTTTTTATCGCATCGTCTTTAATGGCTAGATTTATTACTTTATCAGGGAGATCTGCATAATTAATAGCCTCGTCGCCCGCCTCGATATAAGTGGCAAAGTTTTCGCTGATAAAACGATAAAAAAGTGTGCCTAATACATATTGCTTAAAATCCCAGCCGTCGACTGCACCTCGAACTTCATTGGCAATTTTCCAGATTTGGCTTTGCAAGGAGGCTCGCTCTTGAGTGCTTGTCATGTTATTTTAAATTTTTATTATGATAAAAGAGAATAATGAAGAAAATTAGTTGAAACATCGGGAAAATGCAAATGTTAAAATAAGAAATTTAGATTTTTAGATTTTCGCGAAGTTATGTTTAATGTTGCACTACAATCAAAGCAAGATATCAAAACAAGATGAAGTTTAATTCCGTCCTAAATAACTATCAAACCAGATAGCATGACAAGTGTAGCCTGTAGGATTTTTTACTAGATAGTCCTGATGATATTCTTCTGCCAAGTAGAATTCTCTGTAAAATTCTTCGAGTGGCTCTAATGTTGTGACTACAAGATCTTTCCATCTTTTTGAATTATTGACAATGGCAATAAAAGCCCGACCTTCCTCCCTCTCTTCTTCATTGCGGTAAAAGATAACAGAACGATAAGAACTGCCACGATCGTTGCCTTGTTGGTTTAATGTTGTTGGATTATGAATTCGAAAGAAGAAATCGAGAATGTTTTTAAGCGAAGTTTTTTCTGTGTCATATGTAATTTCAACCGACTCTGCATAACCTTTGTGGTTTTCATAGGTTGGATTTGGTGTAGTTCCACCAGCATAGCCAACCCGTGTTAACATAACACCTTTTTGCTTGCGAATTAGGTCCTGTAGCCCCCAAAAACATCCGCCACCTAATACAATTTTTTTAAGCATATTTTCCTTGATTGAGATAGAGTTAAAACAAGATGAAGTTTTGCTTCATTGCTACTTTGATTCACTAAGAATAAACTTCAGGAATAAACTTCAGGAATAAACTTCAGGAATAAACTTCATCGATATAGAATTAACACAATGCCTAATATCTTTACTAGTAAAACCTTCGCCAAAAAAGATATGACCTAAATGCCCATCACATTTGGCACATGTTATCTCGGTGCGGAAACGATCGGCATCTGGTGTCTTTTTTATCGCTCCAGCTATTTCATCGTCAAAACTTGGCCAGCCACAAGCAGATTCAAACTTGTGCCGTGAATCGTAGAGAGGTGCATCGCATTGTTTGCAAATATAGATACCAACCGCTTTGTTATTAACATATTTGCCAATAAACGGGGCTTCCGTTCCTTTTTCTAAGATAACTTTCTTTTCTTCTGTTGTTAAATTATTCATAAATATATTGATTTTATTAGGTTAATTAAGCTTTTTAGCACAATTCATTACAGATTTGGTTCGAGATTTGCAATTATCTAAATCAAGTTCCGCAAATTATGTCCCGCAAAATGTTTGGTAAATTCTCCCATTAGGTAATGGTGGCGAACGATATTTTGCCCCGCCCGCAGAATTATCACCAGAATAATTATCATAAGGGTTTTGCAGTTCGGCCAACAATTTTTGCATCACTGTAAAATCCGAAAATTCCACGGCGGCCGTAAGAGCTTCTTCAACAAGGTGATTACGAGGGATAACGGCGGGGTTACAAGAATTCATCAAAGCTAGCGACAAATTTTTTGGCTCAGATTGACTTTGCAGTCTTTTTTGCCAATGTTGATGCCAATTAATAAAGGTCGGTTGGCGAAATAATGGTTCATCTGGCAATTTTTCCAAAGCAAGAGCTCGAAAAGTGTTGGTATAATCGGCATAGTGACGATGCATCAATTCTAACAAGCTTTCAATTAAGGCAAGATCCTCGACTTCTTCGTTAAATAATCCTATTTTTGCCCGCATTCCAGCAAGCCAGTGATGGTGGAAAGTGGTGTCGAAGGTTTTTATTGCCTCCTGTGCCATTATTAATGCTCGCTCTTGATCTTTATTTAATAGCGGAAGTAAGGTTTCGGCAAATCTTGCGATATTCCACTTAGAGATGTTAGCCTGTTTGTCATAGGCATAACGACCGTTGTAGTCAATCGAGCTAAATACGGTGGCAGGATTGTAAGTATCGATAAAAGCACAAGGGCCGTAGTCGATTGTTTCACCTGAAAGTGCCATATTGTCTGTATTCATTACCCCATGAACGAAACCAACCATTAGCCACTTTGCTACCAATGATGCTTGCCTTTCCATAACTGCATAAAGCAAGGCTAGATAAGGGTTATCTGCCTGAATAAGGTTGGGATAGTGACGGTTAATGGTATAATCAGCAAGTATTTTTATAGCTTCGAAACCGCCTTCAAAACCTCTTTTAAGGCCACTTTCAAAACCTCTTTTAAGGCCACCTTCAAAACCTGTTTTAAGGCCACTTTTAAAGCTATTAAAGCTATGTTGTGCCATAATATATTCAATGGTGCCAACACGAATATGGCTAGTGGCTACACGGGTAAGAATCGCACCCTGCAACACCATTCCTCGGAACACTGGCTCGCCAGTAGTTACCACAGCCAAACTGCGGGTAGTGGCGATGTTTAGAGCATGCAGTGCCTCGCTTATGATATATTCACGAAGCATAGGGCCCAAAGTCGCCCGACCGTCACCCCTTCGTGAAAACGGTGTTTGACCAGAGCCTTTTAGCTGAATGTCGAAACGATCTCCTTTTGGCGTTATGTGCTCGCCCAGCAGTATCGCCCGACCATCGCCAAGCATATTGAAGTGACCGAATTGATGTCCGGCATAAGCCTGAGCAATTGGCTCGGCTCCTTTAGGAATTGCATTACCAGCAAGAAAGGCTACTCCGCTATCGCTCGATAAAGCCTCGGCATTTAATCCTAAAGATGTCGCAAGTGCATTGTTAAAAACTGCAATAGACGGCGAGCTTACGAGTGTAGGGTTAAGCCGAGCATAAAACAACTCTGGTAGTCGTGAATAACTATTGTCAAAATGCCATCCAGCATCGCCCACCTTATTTATAGCTTGGCCATTGATGCCTTGATTATTGATGTCTTGTTTATTGACGGTTTGCGATTTCGCGATATCTAACATATTTTGTTTGCTTGATTCTTGATTCATTGGGATTGTGCTCGCTAAATATCATGATGATTTTTAGCGATATTTTCAATTTTTGCGGCCAAATAGAAATCGTTTTCAGACAAGCCATTTATGTTATGAGTCCAGATTTCTACTACACATTTACCCCAGCTAATATAAAGATTTGGGTGATGCTTCTCTTTTTCTGCAATTAAAGTAATGCTATTGGCAAAAGCCATTGATTCGACAAAATCCTTAAAAATAAAAGTCTTTTCAAGATGCCCATCCGCATTAAACTCCCATTTATTCCCCAAATATTCTAACAACTCCTTTGCACGATTAGTCTCTAGAGCACGATTCTTATTACTACAAGGTGTGCAACTTTTTTCTACAAGATTCATAAATACCTCAAAAATTATTACTTGCTATTAAATGTAACTGCGAGTTACATATTATCAACACTTATTACATCTTTCCTAAACCGAAGTTGCATGGTCTATGATCGCAACAACCGCCACCATCGCATTCACCGCAAATGGTTAAAACAATCTTTTACTCTTATGATTAATATTTATTATTAGCACAGCAAAAATAATATAAAACTTGTTGTATTTTAAATTTAACTAATCAGGATTAGATGTATATTATTTAATATAATTCTAATACATTAACAAAATAAATAAACATATAAACAATGTTATACATTCAAGAAAATATAATCTATTGTGACAGTAAAGATATTTTTAAAAATATTGAAAATATAAAATTTGATATGGCGTTATTTTTTGTTCCTGTAACAGAGAGTAATAAAACACAATTGATTAAAAATATTAATGATTTTAAAGAAGAACTTGAGGATACTAACTTTAGCCCAATAGACAAAAAAGAATTTATTAAAACCCTAGAAGAAGTTGCTAATAATCAGCCTTCTGAAGCTAAAAAAGACAATGGATTACTTAATAAAGATTTATCGAAAGAAGATCTAAAGAAAATTCACACTAACTTTCAAGAAAGTAAAAATAAAGCCATTATTAGCGGTATTATAAAACTTCTTTACCCGGGTCTTTCTTCAGCTGAAACTTATACTGTCCCAAGTTATCAGCCTAAATATAATGGTGACGATAGTAATATTAAGCCAAGCCTAACTCATATTTACCACAACCTAACTTCTTACCTTCTAAGAAAAGGAATAATTACTGAATCTATAGAACAAGCAACATTAGACCAAATCCTCCCTAGATTTAACTTAACACAAAACACTGATAACAATACAACCGAAAATTATCTAGATATTGTCACTGCAAATTTTGGTAAGGAAGGCGGGAGTTACGAAGATAGCAAAGAAACTACCTTAGAAAATGCTCTTAGTTGTTATTTAATGGCATATGAAATGCATAAAAATAAAGATTTTTTATCAAAAGGTACTGCAACATGCTTAGAGCAATCTTTAAGGGTTGCAAAGTTAATGTCTGAAAAATCACCTAATGATAACAAAGTAACCAGCAACAATGTTTCTGATGCAATAGATCTTACAAAATCCTCTATGGCTTGTAAACCTAAGACTTGTGTTTCAAATGTCAAAGCCAGCACAATATTTCCCAATTTAAAACCTAGTCATATTAATAAGTTTACCCCGATTTTAAATGGCGCACCTAATACCACGGCTTTAAATGGCGCACCTAAGCCTAGTAATATTAACACTAATAATACCACGGCTTTAAATGGCGCACCTAAGCCTAGTAATATTAACATTAAACCTTCTTTTCAACTATATCCAAAAAATCAATACAGCACAAAAAAAAACGTACCAAACGAACTAAAAGAAGAAACTGATTTTTCCAAAGAAACTAATTTTTACTCTTTACTTAAAGTAATATCAAAAGATAGCAAGATAAGGTAAATTCTGTATTTAAGGAAAAACTTAATAATCCCATCCCTAAATGGTAGAATAGCCAATGAAATAGCTATTTAGGGTAACATCACCTCCGCACAAGCGAAGCGAAGTCACGAAATTCCATGGTTCCCTCCGTCGTCATCCTGCACGAAGTCGCGAAGATCCATAGATTAACGATACATTTTAGCGAAGTGCCGTTTAGTGTTGATTTTATTGCTAAAGATCTTCGCAAACTTCGTCTTAATGACAGCAGTTCATATTGCAAAAAACTACCGTTAAGGCAACTAGCAAAAAGCAGAAAATTTTTATCATTTTCATCTTTATCATTTTCATTAAAACCAAATTAGATAGAATAAAAATCGAACTGTCTTCGGTTGGCGACAGTCTGCGAATAGGTTAGTCGTGTTGTTTTTCGTTTAATTTCTTTATTTCACGGTCAAAATCGCTTTCAAAATTTTTATCTTGAATGGCATCGAATTTGACAAATTCACTTTCCGCAAAACTTTTAGCAATTTCAGCGGAAACCTTGCCAGCATTGGTTAAAATTTCTTGTTCATTAAATTGCAAAAAGGCATCGAGCTTTATTTTCCAATCTTTCATCGTCATTGCCCGATGTTTTTTTGCCTGATTTTCTGCATAATCCAAATACATCGAAACTATGCGATTCAAGCCATCAAGCTCATCTTTATTTAAAAAATTTTTAGCAATTGCCACATCATTTTTTCTAATTTTGCCCAAAGGAGAATTTTGCCAATTAGTCAAGCCCATATTTGGTTTAGCACTACTTGCTCTAGAATAAATTATTTCCGATGCAGTTTTGCCAGTAATTGCAAAATGTAATTTGTTTTGCACGGTAGCAAAGAAGCTCTTCGTTTCTAGGTTCTGCGGGTCGTAATCGACACTGCACTGCGAATAAATATCGGTAATTTTTTGGTAAAATCTCCGTTCCGAACTTCTAATATCGCGGATCCGAGCAAGTTGTTCATCGAAATAATCTTTACCAAAAATTTTTCTTGGATCTTTCAATCTTTCATCATCCATCGTAAAACCTTTGATAATATATTCCTTCAACCTATCAGTCGCCCAAATACGGAAATAGGTCGCTTGCTTTGAATTAACACGATATCCCACCGAAATAATGGCATCGAGATTGTAGAATTTGGTTTGATAATTTTTGCCGTCAAAAGCAGTATGTGCAAATTTTGCACATACTGAATCTTCATTTAATTCCCCACTTTCAAAAATATTTTTTAAATGCTTGGTAATTACCGAGCGATCTACTCCAAAAAGCATGGCGATTTTTTCTTGAGTGAGCCAAATATTTTCGTTTTTCAAAAATATTTCAACCTTCACCGCACCGCTTGGGGCTTTGTATAACAAGAATTCGGTGAAAGAATTTTCTAAAGATTTTGGTTTAATTTTGTTGCTGGTCATGGTTTTAATTTTTTATTGGTGTTGTTTTATTATTGCAATTTCTGTGAATTAGCGATTGATAATTTGAATTAGGTAATTTAACCCTTTATTCTTTTTCGTCAAATATTATTTTAAGAATAAAATCATGGAAAGTTACGAAAATCTTTGTGCGAGGTAATAAAATCTAGGGTTCTTACTTATTATATAAATTAATGAGTGCATTCTATCCCACCGTTATCCTTTTGCGGAAAATCCCCACTTTGTCATCCTTTCGCGAAGTAGTAAAGATCCATGGTTCCCTCCGTCGTCATCCTTTCGCGAAGTCGCAGGATCCACCTCCGCTGTCATCCTGCGCGAAGCTTGCGAAGATCCACGGTTTCCCTCCGTCGTCATCCTGCACGAAGTCGCGAAGATCCACCTCCGCTGTCATCCTGCGCGAAGCTTGCGAAGATCCACGGTTTCCCTCCGCTGTCATCCTGCGCGAAGTCGCAGGATCCACCTCCGCTGTCATCCTGCGCGAAGTCGCAGGATCCACCTCCGCTGTCATTCTTGCACGAAGCTTGCGAAAGTCCATAGTTCCCTCCGCTGTCATCCTGCGCGAAGTCGCAGGATCCAGAGATTAATGATACATTTTAGCGAAGTGCTGTTTAGTGTTGATTATATTGCTATAGATCTTCGCAAACTTCGCCTTTATGATAACAGTTCATATTGAAAAAAACCACAATCAAAATTTATAAAAGACTTAAAAAAACTTTGACAAATTAAGCTGTAAAAATAAGATTTTTTGAACTTAGTTTTTAATTCAATTATATAAAATATGAAAAAATATTTATTTTCCAATAAAAATAATGATGGTAGTGATATTCATTTTTATTTTAGGCAAATTAGTTCGAAAGAAATGAATGAAAGCATCCAAATTAAAGGAAGAAGCAGACAAACTCGCCAGAGAAGCCTTAAAATTCAACAAAAATAAAGTAATTAATTAATGAAAAAATCTAAAATACCCTATATATTTTTTGCATTTTTCGCGATAATTATCGCCTTTGGCATTAAATTTAAGTATAATAAATCATATAATAATCTAAAAACAGAGTCTTTACGGCAAGCTAGCGACCTAAATGATAAAGCAGAAGATCTCTATTACAATCAAGCAAAATATCAAGAATCACTAGAACTACACCTAAAGGCCCTTAATATACAACAAGAACAAGCCCCAAACAGCCTTGATGAAGCAAGATCTTATCGTGGTATTGGTGCTGCCTATAATGATCTAAAAGAATATAAGCAGGCAATTAATTATTTTGAAAAAGAAATAAAAATCCGAGTAGATAAAGCCCCAAACAGCCTTGATCTTGCGAGTTCTTATAATAATATTGGTCTTGCCTATAATGGTCTAAAAGAATATAAGCAGGCAATCAATTATTTTGAAAAAGCAGTAACAATCAAAGAAAAGCAAGCCCCAAACAGCCTTGATCTTGCGAGTTCTTATAATGATATTGTTATTGCCTATTATGATCTAAAAGAATATAAGCAGGCAATTAATTATTATGAAAAAGTAATAAAAATCAAAGAAGATAAAGCCCCAAACAGCCTTGATCTTGCGAGTTCTTATAGTAATATTGGTCTTGCCTATAATGGTCTAAAAGAATATAAGCAGGCAATTAATTATTTTGAAAAAGCAATAAAAATCCAAGTAGATAAAGCCCCAAACAGCTCTAATCTTGCGGATAATTATTATAATATTGGTATTGCCTATAATGGTCTAAAAGAATATGATAAGGGATTTAATAATTATGCAAAATCACTGGGATATGATGGCGGAATAAGCGACGGCATAATATCTATGGTAGGAAAAATAACCTCTGGTAAATCTAATCTTCAAAGTGCAGCGAAACTCTTAATAAGAAAAACCTCAAACGATAATTTTAAGGTTGGTAATATAATTGATAAATATGTTATTTTTCAAACATTTAGGAATTATGATTTGGTCCAGATAGCTGTAGTAAAGGAACCCAACGAGATTTATATCGATCAATCAATTTTGAAGGGTAAATATTTTGCCATCATTGGAAGAGAGCAATTTACAAAAGTATTTGGTGGAAATTCAGAGATATTGGTTTTAAAGAAAATTGAATAAAATATCGGGCGAACAATATCAATTATTAACAAAACTCTTAAATACAAAAAAGAAATTTAACGGCAGTTAAATAATGAATTACATAATCTCTTTAGTTGCAATATTGATTATATCAATATTACTTGTAAATTCAAGCCATGCTAGGAGCGGTTGCTGTTCTCATTATATTTAGTGAAGCTCCCTTTATTATTGGGGGTAGGCCATTGTTGCCTAATGAAGGCAAATCAAGCTACATCCAATATTCGGCATATTCTTCAAATGGCCATTTTATGCCATCTTTGCTCACGAAATCATATTCGTCAAATTTATCAATTGAATATCCAATTTTTTCGTATCGATCTTCTTGCAATGATAATCGCCAAATTTTGATTTGTTCTGGTTTACCTTTTGGAGCAATGGCAATATATAAAAGAGATTCCGAAAAATATTCTTTTTCAATATGCAGAACTAGAAATTTTTCTTTTATCATTGCAAATTGGCGATTATCAAATTCTCTAGCACCAACTGTAGCACCAGAACGACAGTTAATCTTACTGTAAAAATCAAAAATTTCTCGTAAAACTTTGCTCATTTTATGGTGACGATTTGCTTCAAATTTATTCTTGTAAAAAAACTTAACATCGCAGGAAGTTATTGTTAATATAAGCAAGAAATGGTAAAAAAATTTTATTATTTTCATGAAAATTTATTATTGGTGATTAAAACTCGATTATTTTCGATTGTTACCCATCGCCCTTCTTTTTTTAAACTGCTTTCCTTTAAATTTTTATCTTTCAATGTTTTATTTGCTTGAGATTTTTCTGCAAATTCTCCTTTATATTCTAAAACTTTTTCAACATAATTTAACACTTCCTCAACCTGTTTTTCTTTTGCACCAGCAACAATTAAAAATTCTGCAACCTCTACCCATTTACTTGGACTTTTCCCCGATGATTTTGCTAAAGCTTGAGCCTTTGCGATACGACCCTGCCCGATATTGTAAGCTGCAATTACAAAAATTTCCCTTGTAACTTTATTGGCTATTGGGATTGTAAAAATTTCACTACCTAAATTGGTTTTTTTGCGAAAATAATTGTCGAGTGATTTTAATTGCTGTGCCGCACTAATTGAAGATTCGTCGATATCAAATCTTTGATCGTTTGTTGCTTTAGTAATCAATCCTCTTTCAGTTGCAGCCTCTTTCTTTTGCTGAAAATGCCCCGCTGGACCACTTAAACCTTTATAAGACTTTTGTAAATATTCCAAACTACCAAAACTAGATTCTTTTCCATATATTGCCTCTAGGCTATTAACAGTCAAATTATCATTATCATCGAAAACTTTTGAGGCTTTTTCTAAAGCCTTAACTTGTGTAGAAGTTCTTCTTTTAATCCATTGATCGACATTTGATTTATTGTCTAATTGATTATTATCTGTTTTTGTCATTGCGGTTTCTAAATTAATTAAATTAATAGATTAGCCAATTTTCTACAAAAATTTACCAAATCCAATATTTATTATATTTTTCAAATAGCGATTTTTTGCTTTTATCACTAAGAAGATTATGTTCTTTAAATTCTAAAATCCCATATTCACCTGCCTTATTTAAACCTTTTTGTAATATGAATCGCCAGATCTTCATTTGTTCTTGACTATCTCTTGGGGTAATAGCGATATCAACAACATATTCATAAAAATCGTTTTTTTCGATAGATAAAACTAGAATTTTCTGTCCGGTCATCGAATATTGTCGATGGTTAAAGAGTTTTGTAATTGCTGGATTGGTAGATAGGTGGCACGGTGTAGCGAAATAATCATCAAGTATTTTCCGTAAGATTCCGCTAATTTCATGATGGTAATTTTTTGCAATTTCGTCTTGATGAGGACAGTTCATATTGCAAAAAACTACCGTTAAGGCAGTTAGTAAAAAGCAGAAAATTTTTATCATTTTCATCTTTATCATTTTCATTAAATTATTATTTTAATTAAAACCAAATTAGAAAGAACGAATCGAACTCTCTTTTTTTGGCAACAGACTGTTTTAACCCCCAAATTCTATTGGCAACAAGGGGTTTTAACCACTTGTCTCGTCCAAGCGACGAAGCCAATGAAATAGCAGAGTTGAATAACCCTCCCCCAAAATTTTATTTTCTGGGGAGGGTCGAAATTGCTAGCAATTTCGAAGGAGGGGTCGGAAAACTCATCACAACCTTAGCCCTAGTTTTGTTGAAAATATTATTTACCCCGCCCCGCATCGCCAATTTATTGGCTCTGCGACCCTCCCTCAAGGGGAGGGTTGTTAGATCTCGCGGTTTTATTAGCTTCGTCTTCCTTTCTATCGGCAACAAGGGGTCTAGCCCCTTGTCGTGATACAAAATCGGACTGTTTATGTCAGTTTCATTACAATTAATTTACACCACCTTTTTGTTGTTGATCTCATTTCGCTCACCTTCGTGACACGACAAGGGGTTGAAACCCCTTGTTGCCGATAGAAGGGGGGCTAAGTCTATTTCCGACTGCACTCACCTCTTCGCCACCTTCGCACACAATATCTTCTTAATCTAAGAACTCACCTTCCACAAACCTTTTTCTTGAATCCTCATCTGCAAAGTTTGCCATATATTGATCCTGTGGCATTTGCAAATTATCTGCAGGATTAATCTTATACACTAACATCCTGTGAGCATCGTGATAAGTATTACCCTTATTGTCTAATTTCTTAACAAATAGATTATAAGTCCAATGTGTTTTATAAGTAGGGCTAAAATCTACATATAATTGCAAAGGGGCATATTTATTTCCATCATCAGAGTTATGGTTTTTTAAATAAAATGGAACAAATAACTTCTTTTTAGCCAGATACTCTTCACTTGACATTGACGGACTTGCAGGACTACCACACTCAAATTCAAATCTATGATGTAGCTGTTCTGGTATAGGAACAAAGCCAGTTAAACAACTTGCAATAGAATGAATACCAAAAAAAACACTTTCAGGCAATTGAGAAGCATCATTCAAATATATTATTTGATATTCTCCACCTAAATACTTATCTATATTTTGCACTCCACCTATTTGTATTCTACTACCATTTTTAAAGCTTATCGTCCCTTCTTTTCTATTGGCACTACCTTTATTGCCAAATTTATCTTTCTTGCCACTAGTCTTGCCATAATCTAAATAAACAGGATTATTATAAGGGTAATAGTCAGTAAGAATTTTAAATAGAGTATCCATAATAGTATTTTTCCCAGAAGCTAAACTCTCCCTAAGAATTAACACTTTAATACCCGGAAAAAAATAACAAGATTTTAAGATTTGTTCACAAATAATAAATGTTTTACCAGACCTACCTCCACCATATAGTGCAATAGTTTTATAATATTTCTTGCAAAGCTCTGCAATAAAAGCTTTCTGTTTTGGATTATGTTTTATTAAATTTCTTTCCATTTCTTAATAATTTAAATTTCTACTGACAGGCCAAGCATTCTTCGTATTGACTACCGCTAGAATCTTGATTTGCTTCGACTGGTTGCAGTTCTGCATCGCCAAACATGTTGTTGGTTTTGGATTTGTCGGAAACTTTATCGGCTCGTTGGATTGAGGTGGAACGGCAGTAATAAAGGCTTTTGAGGTTTTTTTGCCAAGCGCGGAAGTGGATTTCGTGCAGTTCTTTTTTGCTAACATTGCCCGGTAGGAAGATATTAATGCTTTGTGCCTGACAGATATATTCTTGGCGGTCGGAAGCGAGGTCGATTATCCATCTTTGGTCGATTTCTTGAGCGGTGCGGAAGACCAATTTTTCGTGTTCGTCGAGGAAGTCTAGATGTTGCACCGAGCCTTCGTTGATAGTAATAGAAGACCAGATATCTTCGGTATTTCTGCCTTTGGTTTCTAGTAAATTAACCAGATTTTTATTGCGAACATTAAAAGAGCCGGTTAGGGTTTTTTGAGTGAAGGAATTGGCGGCAAATGGCTCGATTCCTGGCGAAGAATTATTGGCGATAATCGAAATTGATGCCGTAGGAGCAATGGCTAATTTATTAGAAAATCTTTCGTTGCAACCGCCATCTATTGCATCGGGGCATGCCCCTCTTTCATTGGCAAGTTTCTGCGAAGCGGAATCTGCTTGTTTTCTAATATTTTGAAAGATTTTCTTATTCCAAACCTTGCTCATCGCCGATTCCATTGACACCGACTTGCTTTGTAAAAAAGAATGAAAACCCATAACACCCAAACCAACACTTCTTTCTCTGGTGGCAGAATATTTGGCTTTTGACATAGAATCTGGGGCTTTTTCAATAAAATCTTGCAAGACATTATCGAGAAACCGCATAATATCTTCAACAATCAAGCTATTATCTTTCCATTGATCGTAAAATTCGAGATTTAACGAAGACAGACAACACACGGCGGTGCGGTCCTTTTGCAGGTGATCGATGCCAGTTGGCAGAGTTATTTCACAACAAAGATTCGAGGTTTTAACCTGCAAATTAAGTTTTTTGTGATGCTCTGGAATATTGCGATTAACAGCATCGATAAACATTATATAAGGTTCGCCGGTTTCAATTCTGGCGGTGATAAGCTTGACCCACAATGCTCTTGCCTTGATTTTCTCGACAACTTTTTGGTTATGAGGGCTAATTAGAGCAAAATCTTCGTCTTTTTCTACTGCCCGCATAAAATCGTCTGTTACTAAAACTCCGTGATGCAAGTTTAGAGAACGACGGTTAGGGTCTCCTCCTATTGGGCGACGAATATCGATAAATTCCTCGATTTCCGGGTGATGAATTGGCAAATAGACTGCGGCACTGCCCCTTCTTAGGCTTCCTTGCGAAATTGCCAAGGTTTGCGAATCCATTACTTTAATAAATGGCACAATGCCCGAAGTTTTGCCATTGCCACGAACGGTTTCGCCAATTGAGCGAATGTTGCCCCAATAACTACCAATGCCCCCTCCTTTTGATGCCAGCCAAACATTTTCATTCCACAAATTAACAATTCCTTCGAGCGAATCGCCACATTCATTTAAGAAGCAAGAAATTGGCAAACCGCGATCTGTTCCGCCATTGCTAAGAATTGGTGTTGCAGGCATAAACCACAAATTAGCAATATATTGATATAATCTTTGAGCATGATCTTTGTTGTCGGCATAGTAACAAGCGACACGAGCAAATAATTCTTGACTAGATTCATTTGGTAAAAGGTAGCGATCTTTTAATACCGCCAAACCAAAAGAACTTAGCCCTTTCTCGTTATTTTTGTCGATGGCAATTTGATAAATCTGACCAGTGGTAGATTTGCCAGTAAAGCTCTTAGTTGAATCTTGATTGCTGATGTTGCTAAGATTATTAGAATTAGTATCGTGCATATTTTGTTAGAAATTTGTTAAATGGCCTAGATAAAGCAATTATATTGATGCTTTAATTAATTAGCATTAATCAATATATTGTGGATTTATTTTTAAAATACCGTATATGTTGTAAGATAAATAATAGTTTTTAGTTGTCTAGTATTTTTTAACTCTAACTAAAAATATTTTATTTCTTACGGAAAAACTTTGCTAGATCGCGAATATGCTCTACTGGATGGATGTTAATTTTCGACAAAGATTTACTAATATTAGCAAAATTCTTATTTTTTTGATTTGCTTTAGGAATGATACAATCGGTAAAGCCAAGTTTTTGGGCTTCTTTTAACCGCGATTCTAGGTTGCCTATCATCCTAATTTCACCTGTTAAGCCAATTTCGCCAATAGCAACAATCTTTGCCTGATAGCTAGATGCAGTCTTAACAACAGGGGTTTTTGCATCTGGAATTTGAAAATTAATGTCTCTTGATGCCGAAATTAGGGCACAAGCCACCGCCAAATCTGCCGAAGTTTCGATAATTTTTAGACCACCGACAACATTTAAGTAAATTTCCTTATCGAATAAATTTAAGCCAAAGCGGTTGTTTAATACCGCAACTAGCATTGCCAAACGATTAGAATCCCAGCCAACTACTGCTCTGCGAGGGTTAGGAATAAAAGAAGGAGCGACAAGAGCCTGAACCTCGGCTAATATCGTTCTACTGCCTTCCATACCAGCAAAAATAGCCGTTCCACTAGTTTCGCTTTCGTAATTATTTAAGAATAATTCGCTAGGATTAGTAACTTCGGCAAGACCGCTTTCGTTCATTTCGAAAATACCAATTTCATTAGCGGCTCCAAAACGATTTTTAATCGATCGTAAAATACGGAAGTTAAGGTCTTTTTCTCCTTCAAAATAAAGGACAGTATCTACCATATGTTCTAAAACTTTAGGCCCTGCCAATTGCCCGTCTTTAGTCACATGACTAACGATCAATAAAGTTACCCCGTATTTTTTAGCAAAAATCGTTAGTTCAAATGCCGAAGCCCGAACTTGCGAAACCGTGCCCGGTGCCGAAGAAAGACCCTCGACAAACATCGTTTGGATCGAATCAATGACTACAACCGCAGGCTTATCGCCAACAATATTAAGGCCAGAGACAATTTCATTGACATTAGTTGTGGCGGCAAGCCTTATTTTCTCTTGAATCAGGCCGAGTCTTTTTGCTCTTAACCTTACCTGATCTACCGATTCTTCACCAGAAATATAAAATATTTGACAATCGTTTTTTGCTAGGCTTTGTGCCGTTTGCAGTAACAAAGTAGATTTGCCAATACCCGGATCGCCACCAATTAAAACGACAGAAGCCTTAACCAAACCGCCACCTAAAACACGATCGAGTTCAGATATATTTGTTTTGATTCTTGGGAAATCTGCGGTATCGCCGTTTAAATCAACAAGATTGACTTGGTTAATTTGCTGATCGCCCTGACTCTTGCCTTTTTTACCCGGTTTTTCCTCGGTAATTTTTGAAAAATAACTCGCACCGCCTTCGGCAAATTCTTCTACCAAGCTATTCCATTCGCCACAATCGGAACATTTGCCCGACCATTTAAAATGAACAGCTCCGCAGGAGTTACAGCAATATGCAATTTTTTTTGACATAGGATAATTATTGATTTAGGCTAATTTAACAAAGTCATTCTTAGCTGATTTCTTCTTTATCTTGCTCTAATTTGCTAAATTTTTCTTTCATCGTTGGATTATTACGGATTAGCTTTTTAATGGTTAAATCATCTAATTTTTCACCGGCACGGCGAAGGTTATCTTGCGAAGAATTTAAAGAATCTTTAACATTATTTAGCTGTTTTATTGCTTTATCGATACTATCAATTGCGGTTGTAAAATGCTTGCTTGCAAGGTCGTTATTCCTAAAAAATCCTTCCTTAAATGTATCAATTTTATCTTGAAAATTGGTGATGTCGATATCTTGATTTTTTATCAACAACAGTTCTTGTTTGTATTTAACAGCATTTAGCCCAGCATTTCGAAGCAGACCAATGATTTGAATAAAATATTGCGGTCTAATGACATACATTTTTGGATATTTATAAGACAGATCGACAATTCCGGTATTGTAAAATTCGTTATCAGTTTCTAGCAAAGACACTAAAATTGCATATTCGCATTGTTTTTCGTTGCGATCTTTGTCGAGCTTTTGCAGAAAATCGGTATTTTTCTTTTTTACTATTGTGTCATCTGCTTCATTTTTCATTTCGAACATTATCGAAATTAATTCGTTTCCCAATTCGTCATAATCGCGGAAAATGTAGTCGCCCTTAGTGCCTCCTTTAGAATCGTTATCTTTTTCGAAGTAGCATCTTGGGAATGAAGTTGGCCGAATCTTACTAAATTCGTTTTCGCAATGCTGTTCCAAAGACTCTCCGAGCATTTTTGTTGAAAGTTTTAGCTTTAAATCTTTTTGCCTTTCAATTTCTTCATTTTGGCTCTTGATAATGTAATCCTTATTTTTTAATTCTGCATCATATTCAATAGCGATCTTTTGTTTATCTAGCTGAAACTGCTTTTCCGATTGTGCAATTTTTAATTCTAGCGAGCTTTTTTCTTTCTCAAGATTGCCCGTAACCTGTGATTTTATCAACTCAATTTCTTGTTCTTTTTGCTTTTCTAGGTAATTAAGATCTAATTTTAGTTTATTAATTTCCAGATCTTTTTCCGATAATGCCGTTTGTAAAGAATTTTTAACATTTGCTTCGGTTAGTTCTATGTCTCGTTTTTTTTGCTCTTGGAGGTTGGTAACATCCGATCTTAATTTATTAATTTCCAACTCTTTATTGGATAATAATTTTTCTGCTTCGGAAGAGTTTTTTGCAATTTCTGTATCCTTCCGCACTAATTCTTTTTGCAAAACTTCTCTGGTCTTTGCTTCTGCTAGCTTAATTTCACTATCTAGCTTGCTTTTTAATTCTTTCTCGAATTGATCGTTATGAACCTGTTTAATAATTTCGGCAAAACCTGTTTCATCCACTTTAAATGCCTTGTGACAATTTGGGCAAATTATGTCGTTCATAATGTTTTTTAATGTTGTTTTTAGAGTTGTGGCAATGCTTTTTAACCATTTCCGGCATATTTAGATATAATAATCGAACCTATAAAGCTAAATTACTTGTAAAAAATTAGCAATAATTTTGTGCCCATATTCTGAAGCGATAGATTCTGGATGAAATTGCACTCCAAAAACCTTTAAATGACTATCTTCTACCGCCATAATTGTGCCATCTTCGGTTTCGGCGGTAATTTTTAAATTTACAGGAAGTGTTGCTTTTTCGATAATTAGCGAATGGTAGCGAGTGGCATTAAATGGGCTTGGGATATCTTTAAAGAGAATGCCGTTACGATGAAAGATTTTGCTAACTTTACCGTGAACTGGGTGATTTCTTATTATGTTACCGCCAAAAGCCTGCCCTATTGCCTGATGCCCTAAGCAAACTCCAAAAATTGGTATTTTGCCTTTAAATTGATTAATTGTTTCGAGGCATATTCCTGCTTCATTTGGGCTACAGGGCCCGGGCGAGATAATTATTGCCTTAGGTGATAAATTAGCGATTTCTTCTATTGTAATTTGATCGTTTCTGCGAACAATAATTTGCGACTGTTCGATACCACTTTCAATAATATAATGATAAAGATTAAAGGTAAAGCTATCGTAGTTATCTATTAGCAGAATCATATAGATTACAAATTAAACACTATTGGCACCAGAAACAATATCGATAAGGTCTCTGGTAATATTTGCTTGACGAGTTCTATTATAGACTAAGGTAAGATTTTTTACCATTTTTCCAGCATTGCTAGATGCCGATTCCATCGCAGACATTCTTGCTCCTTGTTCCGATGCAAAATTTTCTAGCATTTTACTATAAATTGTTACTGCCAAAGCCTCTGATAATAGTGATTTTAATATTTCGACTTGACTTGGCTGGTATAAATTATTGTTATCGATGTGGCGATCTTGCGGATTGCTCGCCATTTGCTCATTTAAAGGAATAATTGTTTCGACAACCTGTTCTTGTGATATTGCACTTTTAAACTTGCTATAAATTACTTCTGCAACATCGAATTGTTGATTGTTAAACATTAAAGTTATTTCATTAGCAATATTGCAAGCATCGGCATAATCTACAGCTTTTTGAAAAATACTTTGATATTTTTGAACTATTTGTTGGGAATATTGAGTTTTTAGCAATTCGTAAGATTTTTTACCTAGACAAATAATTTGCACCTCTTTACCAGAATTAAGCAACTTAGCAATATGGTTGCGAGCAAGCTTAACAGTAGAGCTATTAAGACCGCCACAAAGACCACGATCGGCAGAAATAACAATCAGCAAATGTTTTTCTTGTTTTTCATTACCAACTAACAACGAAAATTGAGACATTTCTATATCGAGATCGCTAATATCCGAAACAATACTAGAGGCTATTTTGCCAATTTTTTGTTGATAAGGGCGACAATTTTCGACAGCATTTTTTGCTTTTTTCAACCTAGCACTTGCAACTGTCTTCATTGCTTTGGTAATTTTTTGGGTAGATTTTACAGATTTGATGCGAATTTTTAGTGCTTTTAAATTTGCCATATCTAGGTTAGTAATTATTTGGTATTTTAATGAACCACTACTGCTAATTAAGTTTTTGGCAGTAGTGGTTTTAACAATTAACGATTAAGAAAGTTTTCTAAGAAATTTTCAATAAATTTCTTTAGCCTAGATTCGGTTTCTTCGCTAATTTTTTGTTCGTTACGAATTTTAATTAGTAAATCTGGTTCGGAAATTTTAATTTTCCGCAAAAATTCTTTTTCAAAATTATTAACATCGGCACTAGGAACTTTATCGAGATAGCCGTTGACTCCAACATAAATCACAACAACTTGCTCTTCAACCAGCATTGGGCTGTATTGATTTTGCTTTAATAGCTCGGTAAGTTTTTTACCTTTATCTAGTAGTTTTTGTGTTGTTGTGTCGAGATCGGAACCAAATTGAGAAAAAGCTTCTAGTTCACGAAATTGAGCAAGATCGAGCTTGATAGTTCCTGCAACTTGCTTCATCGCTTTAATTTGAGCCGC
Organism: Rickettsia typhi; assembly: GCA_945862535.1. Lineage (GTDB taxonomy): Bacteria > Pseudomonadota > Alphaproteobacteria > Rickettsiales > UBA1997 > JAJTDS01. The sequence continues at coordinate 24,340 of CAMAYG010000006.1, forward strand.
AGAACCAACCCTAGAAACAGATAGACCAACATTAACTGCGGGCTTTATTCCTTTGTAAAATAACTCTGTTTCGAGAAAGATTTGACCGTCGGTAATAGAAATAACATTCGTAGGGATATAAGCAGAAACATCTCCTGCCTGAGTTTCAATTACAGGAAGTGCAGTTAAAGAGCCTCCACCAAAAGCATCGGACATTTTTGCGGCCCTTTCTAGAAGGCGAGAATGTAGATAGAAAACATCGCCCGGATAAGCTTCGCGACCCGGTGGCCTTCTGAGTAATAAAGACATTTCTCGATAAGCAACAGCATGTTTACTAAGATCGTCATATGCAATTAGGGCATGCATTTTATTGTCGCGGAAGAATTCGCCCATAGAACAAGCGGTATAAGGTGCAAAACATTGCAATGCCGCAGATTCTGAGGCCGTGGCCGCAACGACTATTGTGTATTTTAGAGCATCGTTATCTTCTAGGGTTTTAACAATTTGTGCAACGGTAGACCTTTTTTGGCCAATTGCTACATAGATACAATAAAGCCTTTTAGATTCTTCTACTGTTTCGTTAATTTTTGCCTGATTGATGAAGGTGTCTATAATTATGGCGGTTTTGCCAGTTTGGCGATCGCCGATAATTAATTCTCTTTGTCCGCGACCAATTGGAATTAGGGCATCTATTGCCTTAATTCCAGTTTGAACTGGCTCGCTAACAGATTTTCTTTGAATAATACCCGGAGCTTTTATTTCGAGCAATCTTGTTTCGGTGGTTTTAAGTGGCCCCTTTCCGTCTATAGGGTTGCCAATTCCATCAACAACACGGCCAAGGAGAGCTTCGCCAACAGGAACTTCAAAAATTTTATTAGTTCTAGTAACACTAGATCCTTCCTGTATTTGCTGATAATCACCAAAAATTACCGCACCAACATTATCGTTGTCGAGGTTTAAAACCATACCCTTTACTGGTAGATTAAAACCTCCTTCATTGATAACTTCGAAATCTAGCATTTCGCCGATTTTGGCATTTTCGATGCCATATATTGTTGCAATACCATCGCCAATTTTGACCACCCTACCCCTTTCACTAAGATCGATGTTTAGATTAGCTTTGTCGAGATTCTGACTGATTATATTAGAAAATTCTTCGATTGAGAACGACATATTTATTAGTTTTTAGTTAAGGTTATTAATAAGAGAATTTTGCAGTATTTTGAGCTGAGATTTAAGGCTCGCATCGATAGTTTTTCCTTCTATTTCTAGGATAAAGCCAGCAGTAATGTTTTTCTTAACTTCTTGGGAAATTTTTATTTGCTTATTTGGGTAAATATTAGCTAAAATTGAATTAATTAGAGATATTTTTGTTTCATCGATTATTTCGGCAACCTTAAGATTTGCCACGATAATATTTTGCTGTTGATTATAAAGATTTGTAAAATCTGCTAAAATTGTAGAAATAAGAGTTATTTGCGATTTTTTATTTAACAAAACTAGTAGTTTTTTTACTAAATCATTAATCGGCAAATTAACCATAGCCGTTTCTAGTATTTTATTTGCTTGGTTTCTGCTCACTAGCGGATTGCTGATTTTTCTAAAAGAATCTTGCAAGAAGTTATTTGATAATAGAGCAAGATCTTCGATAACTTTTTGCTGATTTTGTTCTTTAAAAGAAAGATCTAGCAAAGCTTTAGCATAATTTTTACTTTGATTTTTGGTAGCGATTTTTTGCGACATAGTAAATAATTAGATTTAGAAAATAATAATTTGTAGAATGATAATTTTATTTATTTTAAAATTGACAATGCTACAAAATAGCTAAAACAAAGGCTAAATACTAGTTTATTATTTAGTAGAAAGTAGATAAGTTGCTTATTAAGTCTAAATGTGTCAACAAATTTTTAATAAAATGCAACAGAAAGTTTTTTAAGTCAAGATAATTTTAATAAATAATTAATAATTTATTGCTAAAAATATTGTTAAAATTGCCAAATAAAGCTAATTATTGCAAAAGTTTAAGTAAAGATTCTAGTTCTTGTAAATCTTGTGGCAAATCAACCTCAAAATTCATCTCTTCTTTACTTCTGGGGTGTATGAAGCTTATTTTATAAGAATGAAGAGCCTGTCTTGTAAAGGTTTTTAGCCACTCTTCGAGGTTTTTCCCTTCTTGAGTTATTAGTTGATCTTGATGGAGATTTTTCTTGCATCTGTTATATGACTGATCGCCAATAATCGAATGTTTTAAAAACTCTAGATGGGTGCGGATTTGGTGAGTTCTTCCTGTATCAAGCTTGCATTCAATAAGTGAAGCAAAATTATTAGCAAATATTTTAATTGTTTTGTAATTGGTAACCGCTCTTTTGCCTATTGTTTTACTGGCTATCATTCTTAGCCTGTTGCTGTGGTCTCTGGTGATGTGGGTGTCTATCTTACCAACAGCGGGGGTAATAGAGCCATAGATAAAAGCTAGATATCGGCGATCGATAGTTCGCTGTTCAAGATCTTGACTTAAAGCCAAATGAGTAAAATTATTCTTTGCAACGAGCATCAATCCACTAGTGTCTTTGTCTAGTCGATGAACTATTCCGGGGCGAAATTCGCCACTAATATCGGAAAGTTGATTTTGGAAATTAAAAATTAGACCATTTACTAATGTATTACTAGAATTGCCAATACCCGGGTGAACCGTTAAACCATGGGGTTTGTTTATTACCATTAGGTCTTCATCCTGATAAACTACTGCAAATTTTACATCGGTGGCAACAAGGTTTTCTACCGCTTTTTCTTGATAATTAACGATAATAACCTGATTAACTGCCGTTTTATGTGCCAAATTTTCAATTGGCTGACCCTGAGAATTGATAATTAAGCTATTGGCCGCAAGTTGCTGGATTTGGCTTCTGGTTATTTCTGGCTTGATTTTAGCAAATTCTTGAGCTAGGTATTTGTCTATTCTGATTCCTAGGTTTTCCTCGCCAACAACAAAGCGAAAATTAAGATGTTTAGAATTATTCATTTGTAATTATTTGGTTATATTTTTAAAATATATCTTGAAAAATCTTTTAACCTTTGTTAAATTGGCTTTATTAAGTTTTTCAGTATTTAATCGATATATTTTGACAATGTTGTAAAATAATTTATTTGTAAAATAATTTATTACGAAAATAAATATTTACAGTACTTATAATGCAATTATGCGGTCATTTATAATAACGGCACTTTTTATTATCGAGTTCGACGATAAGTGACTTGCGATAAACTGGCAGAATTTACAACAGCTCAATTTTAGCTAAGCTTTATGATTAGATTTTAATTGAGAATATATATATTACAAGCACCAAATAATCAATGAAAATAATTAATATCGTTCTTACTAACAGAAGTGGCGGTCTCGAGCAGGCTTTTTGCGACTACTCTTATAATTTAAAAGCTATGGGACACGAGGTATTAGCAATAGTTCTTGCCGATGCTCCATATCAAAATCAACTTCAAGAAATTGCTATAAATTTCTTAACCATTGAAAATAAATTTGGTTATTACGATTTTTTTGCAGTTAATCAGATTAAAAACATTATTGCAAATTTTGATGCCGATGCCATAATATCCCATGCTGGGCGATCAACATTTTTGGCAAAAAAGGCAATTAAAAAAATTAAGCATCGCAAAATATTTCAAATCGCAGTAAATCATAGCAAAAATGTTAAAAGATCCATCGGTTGCGATATGATTTTTTCTGTCAACAAAGAGATATTTTTTCAAACTATCGATGCCGGACAGCCAGAAAGTAGAAGTTTTGTTATTCCTAATGCAATCAATACTTCCGACATCGCACAAAATAACAACAGCACTAGCCCCGTTAGTAATATAGCTAATAATCATATTATCACAATTGGAACAATTGGCAGGCTTCACTTTAGCAAAGGTTTTGACTTACTAATCGATAGTTTTATCAAAATTTCTAACGAATATAATGCCCATAGTTTTGTGTTAAAAATTGCCGGGGACGGGCCAGAATTAACCAAACTTCAATCGATGGCAAAGAGGCTTAACAGCCAAAAAGCAAATTCGATTCAATTTCTTGGCTGGATCGAAAATAAAGCAGATTTCTTTAATTCAATAGATATTTTTGTTTTACCATCTAGAACCGAGCCTTTTGGAATTGTATTGCTAGAAGCAATGAAATTTCGTAAACCAATTATTTCAACCAATTGCGAAGGACCAAGAGAAGTTATTACCAACAACATAAACGGGATTTTAGTTGACAATAAATCTAGCGAAGATTATATTACCGACGGTATCAAAGAAGCGGTTATTAAAATTGTTGAAAACGCAGAATTTACTAGCAAAATCATTAACAATGGCTCTATTAAGCTAGAAAAACACTATTCTTTTTCCGCAATGCAAAGAAATTTTGCCGAATTTTTCAATATAACCACTAAAGCAGACAAATCTTAGTTAGAATAAATCTTGATACAATAAATTCTAACAAAAAACCGCTAAAAGCCAATTAATTATTTTACTTCTTAATGAACAAATTTTTTAAGTTATTTTCAATCTTTACAGTTATTGCCTTAACTTTAGTTTCAACAATAGTCTTTGCAATGTTTTATCATTACGGCAAAGACCTGCCAGATTATCAGCAGCTCAAAGATTATCATCCAATGATGAGCACCAGAATCTATGCATCGGACGGCACAATCATAACAGAATTCTCTAAAGAAAAAAGAATCTTTGTTGCCGTCGACAAAATTCCAAATAATCTTAAAAATGCCTTTTTGGCCGCAGAAGATGCAGATTTCTATCGACATTCTGGAATTAATGTAATGGCAATATTTCGTGCCGCTACTAACAATATTCTTTCTTCTTTTCGCGGAAAAGACCGTGTTTTTGGGGCTTCAACCATTACTCAGCAAGTAGTAAAAAATTTTTTATTAACCAATGAAAGAACTTTTCAGCGAAAAATAAAAGAAGCGATACTTGCCTATAAAATTAGTCAGGCTATCGATAAAGACAAAATTCTAGAATTATATCTCAATCAAATATATCTAGGATCAGGTGTTTATGGTGTTGCGGCGGCCTCACAAAATTATTTCAACAAATCAATAGACGAGCTTACGATTGAGGAAAATGCTCTACTTGCAACCCTTCCCAAAGCTCCATCAAAGCTAGACCCTCGTAAAAATATTGAAAAAGCCAAAGAAAGGCGAGATTGGGTAATTAGCAGAATGTTAAAAGAAGGTTTTATTACCGAGCAAGAAGCCTTAATTGCAACCGAAAAGCCAATTAATCTCCAAATAAAGTCAGAAGAAGAATTGACTAAAGCAGATTTCTTTGCCGACAGTGTAAAGAAAGAACTAAACGAATTATATGGTTCCGATAAAGTTTTTGAAGATGGTATTGTTGTTAACACCACTCTCAACCCAAAATTACAAGAAATGGCAGAAAAGTTCTTTAATATTGGCATCGAAACCTACGACCAGAAACATGGTTATCGCGGGCCAATAGCAAAAATTGATTCGATGCAGAATTGGAACGAGAATTTAGCTAAAATTATCATCGAAAAACCCTATAAAAAGACTTGGAAAAAAGCCGTTGTTGTTGCGGTGGCTAAAGATTTTGCAACGATTGGCTTAGAAAATGGCGAACTAGGAAATATTGACTTTCCATCATTAAAATGGGCAAGGAAGCAGATTGGCGAAAATCGCATCGGCTATGCAGTTAAGAAAGTGAGCGATGTTCTAAATGTTGGCGATGTCATATTTGCAGAAAAAAACGAAAATAAATATTATTTAAAACAATTACCCGAAGTTAACGGTGCATTTATTGCCATCGATCCACATAGCGGTAAAGTTCTAGCAATGATGGGTGGCTATGTCGACAACCCTAATCAATTCAACAGAGCAACACAAGCAATGAGGCAACCGGGCTCTACTATGAAAACCTTTGCTTATATTGCGGCATTAGAAAACGGAATGAATCCTACAACAATAATTGTTGATGAGCCAATAGCAATAGATCAGGGTTATGGCATGCCTCCCTACAGCCCAACTAACTATTCTCACGAATTCTACGGACCAAATACAATCAGAACGGCACTGGAGCAATCGCGAAATGTTTCTACTGTCAAAATGGTATCGCAAATAGGAATCGACAAAGTGGTAGATGTTGTTAAAAGATTTGGGGTTAGTGAAAATCCTCAGGCAGTTTATTCTTTAGCATTAGGCTCGGTTGAAACCAGCCTAATAAAAATGGTTACCGCTTATGCAATAATGGCAAATGGCGGTAATAAAATTACACCCGCATTGATAGAAAAGATACAAGATCGCGACGGCAAAACAATATATAAAAGAGATCAAAGAATTTGCAATTCTTGCTTATTAACCGCCGAAGATTCTAAGCTTAGTAGCAATGCAAAACCTCCGGAATTAGCCTCTAATAACGAACAAGTTACAGATTCTGCCACCGCATATCAAATTACCTCGATGCTTCAAGGAGTAACCGAAAGAGGCACGGCGGCAAGTGCTAAAGCTATTGGTAAAATAGTTGCTGGAAAAACAGGAACAACCAATAATTCTTACGATTCTTGGTTTGTTGGCTTTTCGCCAGATTTAGTAGCCGGAGTTTATATTGGTTTTGATAACCCAAAAAGCCTAGGAAAAGAAGAAACTGGGGCATCTATTGCCTTACCAATATTTGTTAATTTTATGAAGGAAGCATTAAAAGATCAGCCAAATAAGCCTTTTAGGGTGCCAAATAGTGTAAAAATGGTAAAAATTAATCGTAAAACTGGTAAATATTCTACTCCAGACACTCCAAAAGAAGCGATATTTCTGGAAGCTCTAAAAATAGACGAGGAAATCTTAGAAAACAACGAAGAAGAAGAGTCTGAAAATGTCGACAGCGAAGAGGTTCAGCAAAATAACAATGACAACACCATCCACAAAGATGAGCCAGCAGAAACTGAAAATAATAATATTGACAATAACAATGGCGGTGTTTGGTAATATTTTTCACAAATTTTAAAAAAGCAATAGCATTCAACAAATTAATTAAAAGTTCTAATAAAAATATGCAACAAAACAATCAAAAAAACTGGACACCTTCTTCTTGGCGAAATTTTACCGCAAAGCAACAACCTCAATATCCAGACCAAAAACACCTGCAAGAGGTCGAAAATCAGTTACAAAATTTTCCTCCGCTTGTTTCTTGCGACGAAATTGAAAATCTAAAAAAAGAATTAGCAATGGTTGCCAACGGTCAAGCTTTTCTTTTACAAGGAGGAGATTGTGCCGAAAGCTTTTCCGAATTCTCTCACGGTAATTTAAAAAACTTCTTCCGCACCATAATGCAGATGACTGTAGCCCTAATGTATGGTATAAAAAAACCTGTGGTAAAAATTGGCCGTGTTGCCGGGCAATATGCCAAACCCAGATCACAAGATTCTGAAACCATCGACAACCTAGAATTACCTAGTTACAGAGGCGATATTATTAATTCGATAGATTTTAACGAAGAATCGAGAACTGCTAATCCTAAGAGGCTAATAGATTCATATTTTTACTCTTCTGCATCGCTAAATTACTTACGATCTCTTGCTTTAGGAGGTTATGGCAATCTTATTAAAGTTAACGAATGGAACAAGGATTTTGCTCATAGTTTAACCAGTCGTAAATCGGCAGAAATGGTTGTTGAAAATATTAACGACTTTCTGCAATTTATGAATGCTTGCGGAATCGATTTTAATAATATTCCGCAAATCACAACTGCAAATTTTTTTACTTCTCACGAAGCATTGTTGCTGAACTATGAACAAAGCTTTACCAAAATCTCGGCCGATAATCAAGAATACTACAACACTTCCGCTCACTTCTTATGGATAGGCGATCGCACAAGGAATATTAACGAAGCTCATATTGAATATATGCGAGGCATTGCAAACCCTATTGGCTTTAAGGTTGGTCCATCAATTAAAGTCGAAGAATTAGTAGCGCTAATAGATATCCTTAACCCCAATAATATCCCTGGTAAAATTACCTTAATATCAAGGATGGGAGCCGAACAAATTGCCAAAATATTGCCTCCTTTAGTAAAAGCAACAAAAAATAAATCTGTCATCTGGATTTGTGACCCAATGCACGGCAACACCATAAAAAGTTCTAATGGTTTCAAAACCCGTAAATTCGACGATATTTTAAAAGAAATAAGCGAATTCTTCCGCATTCATCGCGAAATAGGCACTTATGCAGGCGGAGTTCATTTTGAAATGACGGGGCAAGATGTAACCGAATGCCTAGGCGGTAATCAGAAAATATCAGAGCTAAATCTTCACGATCGCTACCATACTCACTGCGATCCACGGCTTAACTCTTCCCAAAGTGTTGAGCTTGCTTTTGCAATCGCCGAAATTCTTGCCAAATAATAAAATGCTAAATAACGAAAACCAAATTCAACAAAATACTGTTAATTTAAATCAAATACCTCCTGAAGGCAATAAAAAACATCTAACTATTGCTTTAGTTGGCGCACCTAATGCAGGAAAATCAACACTTGCCAATGCTTTAATTGGCGAAAAAGTCTTAATAGTTTCGCCAAAGCCCCAAACAACTCGCAACAGTATCAAGGCAATAGCAATTCACCACAATACTCAGCTAATTCTTATCGATACCCCAGGGCTTTTTATTCCTAAGCAAGACAGGCTACTGGAAAGAATTATTGTTAAATCTGCTTGGCAAGGCTTAAGAGATGCCGAATATATTCTTTTTATTTTCGATGCATCAAGCCCTGTCTCGGAAAAAACTATCAATCTTTTAACAGATCTCAAAAAAGAAGAAAAGCCAATTACTATTGTTTTAAACAAGATCGATCTTCTTAAAAAAACCAAACTATTATTGGTTATCGAAAAATTTGCTAGCTGTGGCTTTGAAGACATAAGAATGATCTCGGCAAAAGAAAATCTTGGAATTGAAGAATTAAAATCTTCTTTAACTGAAAAGGCAACAGAACGAGGCTGGCCTTTTGACCCAGAAGATTTAACCAATGCTTCGATGCAATTTTTGGCTACAGAAATTACACGGGAACAGCTATTTATTGCACTGGAACAAGAGCTTCCTTATTCGTTAACAGTCAAGAACGAAATGTATCAAATACTCGACAACAAAGAGATAAAAATTAAACAAGTTATTTTAGTAGAAAAAGAAAGTCAGAAAAAAATCATCTTAGGACGAGCCGGCAGATCTATTAAAGAAATTGGCACCAAGGCAAGGGAAGAAATAGCAAAACTAGCAGGAACGAAGGTTCATTTATATCTATTTGTTAAAGTAGAAAATGACTGGATGCATAATAGCGAAAATTATCAAATGATCGATCTCGACAAAATACCAAAAAAAAGCAAGAATAATAGCTAGAACAGCCAGATATTTTATTTTAATTTATCAATTAGTTTTTTAAAACCTACTTGCAAAGTAAAAAATAGCCAATATTTTGATTATAAATCTATAAATTAACAGAGTTGTTGCAAGGTAAATTTATTCTGGTTCAAATATTGCAATCAAGATAAAAACATGCAACAAGTAAAATAACAATCTAAAATAACTAAAAATGAAATTTACTAAAGATCACGAATGGGTTCTTGTTAATGGCAATATTGCCACCATTGGTATAACTCAATATGCCGCAGATGCATTGGGCGAGTTAGTTTATGTAGAATTACCAAATATTGGCAATGCTTACGAAGTAGGAAAGCCATTTGCCGTGGTAGAATCTTCTAAATCGGCAAGCGATGTATATATGCCAATATCTGGCAAAATTGTCGAAGTTAATTCTTCATTAAATAACACTCCAGAGCTTATCAACAATTCTCCTTTACAAGACGGCTGGATTGCAAAAGTCGAAATAACTAACGATTCGCCTCTAAATTCGGCAATGAACGAAGAGGAATATAAAAATTTCTTACAAAATCAATAATTCGAACGATTCAGAATTGGCAACAAATTATAAATTAAACTACAAACATATCGTTATTACTGGCGCTAGTAGTGGTCTTGGGAGGTCATTAGCTGTTGCTTATACTGCAGATTTTATCAAAAATCTTGCCAAAAATAGTGCAAATGGTAATACAAAATTCTTATTAAGCCTTACTGGCAGAAACTTTGACAGGCTAAAAGAAACCGCAACAATTTGCACAAAAATATGGCAAGATCTTACAGTAAATAACAGCAAATATTCTTCACAAACCATTATTTACAGTCCCGACAATAGCCCCACCAATAGCCAAAATAACCACCATTTACAAGACGAAGTTACTAATGAAGCAAGGCTAGAAATCGAAATTGCTACAATCGATGTCAATCAATCGCAAAATCTTGCCGAATTTTTAAATTACATCGACTCAAAATGCCCCGTAGATCTTATAATTGCTAATGCTGGAATTTCTGGCGGAACATCGGCAAATACAGAATCCGAACGGCAAATCAATCAAATTTTCCACACCAATATCAACGGTGTTTTAAACACGATTCAGCCTCTTATTCCCAAAATGATCGCTCGTAAATCTGGGCAAATTGCAATAATTTCCTCTTTGGCTGGTTTTCGTGGGCTCGCAAGTTCGCCAGCATATTCAGCAAGTAAGGCGGCCATTAGGGTTTATGGCGAAGCCCTGCGAGACAATTTAGCAAAATTTTCTGTTAAAGTAAATGTCATTTGCCCTGGCTATGTTAAAACCCCAATGACTGCAATTAATAGTTTCTATATGCCGTTTATTATCAGTGCCGAAAAAGCTTCACAAATCATCATCGATAACCTCAGAAAAAACAAAGCCAGAATATCTTTTCCTTACCCACTATATTTTGCGGTTTGGCTAATGGCAATATTACCGCCATCTCTTACAGGAATATTTCTTAGTAAATTACCATCAAAAAAAGCTCTCGACCTTTAATGCACGATGCAAAGTAACAAGTTTATGGAAATGGCTTTAGCAGAAGCGAAAAAAGCCCTATTAATTAACGAAGTTCCGGTTGGTGCCGTAATTTGCTATCAAGACAAAATCATTGCCACAGCCCATAATCTTAACAACACCAACAATAGCCCTTTAGCTCATGCCGAAATCTTAGCAATTTCTCAGGCAACAACAATCCTTAACAGTAAATATCTGACAAATTGCGATATATATATCACCCTAGAGCCTTGTATGATGTGCATGGGGGCAATATCGCTTTCAAGAATCAAGAGAATATATTACGGAGCCAAAGATGCCAAATTTGGAGCATTAGAAAGTAATAATATTTTTTGGCAAAAAAACTATAGCTATTACAAGCCAGAAGTATATGGCAACATTGCCGAAGAGCATTCAATCAAACTTTTAAGTCAATTTTTTAGCGACAAAAGAACGAAATTAAAAATTCCAGAAATTAAAAATGCCACAACAAATCTTAATCACAGCTAAGGATTTGGCTAAAAAATACCAGCTCGTTGCAAAAAAATCACTAGGGCAGAATTTTATCTTCGATCAGAATTTTACTAATAAAATTGTTAAAATAGCCGGAGACATAACAAATAAAACCGTTATCGAGATAGGCCCCGGCCCCGGAGGGCTTACTCTATCAATCCTTACAGCAAATCCAAAAAAACTAATTGCAATTGAAAAAGACAGAATAGCAGTAGAAATATTAAAAGATCTAGCGAATCATTTTCCACCTCAGCAACTCGAAATTATTAACCAAGATGCCTTGTCGCTAGACCTAGAAACCTTAACCGAAGATAGATTTAAAATTATCGCTAACCTGCCCTATAATATTGGCACCGCACTACTAATAAAATGGCTAAAAAACCTTAGCAAAATCGATTCAATCCACATTATGCTCCAAAAGGAAGTTGCTCGTCGAATAGTGGCAAAAGTTGGCGATTCTTGCTACGGTCGCCTTGCGGTAATTGCCAATTATCTATGCGATACAAAAATTCTGATGACTGTTCCGCCAACTGTCTTTACTCCGCAACCAAAAGTCGATTCGGCAATCGTCGAGCTAATACCAAAAAAATCTTGCAATATTTTGCAACCACAATTAAGTTTAGAAATATTAGAAAAAGCGACTGCGATTTTATTTAACCAACCACGAAAGATGCTAAAATCTCCTTTAAAGAAAATGTTCGGCAATGATTACATTAACATAATGCAACAGCTAATACCAGATTTAAACACCAACCTTAGGCCCCAGAATCTTGCCATAACAGATTGCATTACAATCGCAAAATACTATCAAAAAACAACCACCAACAAATCAACAGATATTAACGACAATAATTTATGAAATATAGGGTTTTTATAATTGCGGGCGAGGCTTCTGGCGACTTATTAGGAGAGAAAATCATCATTGCCATAAAAAATGAACTAACGGCAAGATTAAGCAATGACAATGCTGAATTCACTGGCATAGAATTCACTGGCATAGAATTCACTGGCATAGGCGGAGAATTAATGAAAAATCAGGGTCAAAAACAAATTTTTGGCATCGATCAGCTTTCTATAATGGGTTTTATCGAAATATTACCGCATCTATTCCGCATTATTAGGCTTATTAACTACACCGCCTCGGAAATAGTTGCTCAGAAGCCCGATCTACTAATTACCATCGATGCACCAGCATTTTCTTTTCGAGTGGCAAAAAAGGTAATGGAATTAGAACAAAAAAATCAATCAACTACTATTAAAAAAATTCACTTAATTGCCCCTTCAGTATGGGCATATGGTGCAAAAAGAGCAGAAAAAATTGCCAAAATTTACAACTTGTTATTAGCAATATTGCCATTCGAACCGCCATATTTCACTAAATACGGCTTAAAAACTACTTTCATCGGGCATCCTATTGTTGAAAATATTACAAAAAACCTTAAGGAAGAAGCATTAGGAACAGAAGAAAACCATAAAATTATTGCCAAAAAAAATTTTGCTAAACAATTTCAAATTAGCGATTCCGATTTAGAAAGTTTCAATTTGGAAAAATTAATAATCATAACTCCCGGTAGTAGAATTAGCGAGGTTCAGAAAATATTTCCAATTTTTGTGGAGACAATCAATCTTTTAGCTCAAAAAGGTTTTAAAATCAGATTAGCAATATTTGTCTTGCCAAAAACATTAGCGATAGTTAGCGATATTGCCAAAAATCTTAATGTCGCCTATCACCTAATCCCACAAAATCAACAACAAACCGCACTACTAACAGCAGACTTTGCCTTAGCAAAATCTGGGACCAACAACCTAGAAATATCGCTCCATAAGATACCTTTGCTAATAGCTTATAAGGTTAATTGGCTTAGTTTTCTATATTTTAATGCCATTGTCAAAATTCGTTATGCTAACCTAATCAACATTCTTGCTAATAAAATTATTATTCCAGAGGCAATTCAAAAAGATTGCAACCCACAATTTTTATTGCATCATCTAGAAAATCTTATGACAAATCCTAATATGGCACAAAAACAAATTAGCGAATCGCAAGAAATGCTAAAAATATTAGGCCTAAAATCTCTGACAAAACCAACAGAAAAGGCTGGAAAATCAATAGTCGATCTCTTATTAGCAAAACAACACACAAAACAACAAACACTTTAAATTAATATTTTAAATTAATATGACAAACCATCATTCAAACCAAGAAAATCAACCATCAAACAACAACATAACAGCCAAAAAGGTTGTATTATGTATATTAGACGGCTGGGGCATAGCAGACAAAAACTCGCCAAATAATGCTATTGCTATGGCAAATCTTAAATTTTACCCACAATTAATTAATAATTATCCAAATTCTAGAATCGGCACTTCTGGCCTTGCAGTTGGCTTGCCAGAAGGTCAGATTGGCAATTCGGAAGTTGGGCACATAACAATTGGTGCGGGCAGAGTTATCTTCCAAGACTTACCAAGAATTAACCTTGCAATACAAGATAACAGCCTAGCAAATAATCATTTAATTCAACAATTAATCAAAGATTTTGCCAATAATAGTAAAACTTGCCATCTTATTGGCTTGGTGTCCGATGGCGGAGTTCATTCACACATCGATCACCTTATCTATTTAGCGAATTTATTGGTAAAAAATAATGTTAAGGTGCAAATTCATTGCTTTCTCGATGGTCGAGATGTTGCCCAAAAAAGTGCTAAATTATATCTTGATAAGCTAAAAGATTTACCAATTGCCACAATTTCTGGTCGTTATTATGCCATGGATCGCGACAATAAATGGGACAGAATAAAATTATCGGCAGAAGTTATTTTGCAGGGCAACAATAATCACAACCCTGTTTTTAGTAATTTTAACGAACTAATTGCAGAACAATACCACAACAACATTACCGACGAATTCTTTAAACCAGCAACAAATATCAATTATCAAGGCACGAAAGATGGCGATGGGGTAATTTTTGTTAATTTTAGAGCGGATAGAGCTAGGCAAATCTCTTATGCTCTTTTTGACTATAATTTTAAAGAAATAACTCTGCCAAAAACTAATTTTTCTTATAAAATATCTTTCACCGAATACTCAGGGCAACTTAATCAATGTAGCGAACAAATTTTCCCACCTCAAGTTATCAAAAATTCATTGGCAGAAATTTTGTCGAAAATAGGCAAAAAACAACTAAGAATTGCCGAAACAGAAAAATATGCCCATGTAACCTTCTTTTTTTCTTGTGGCAAAGAAGAATGTTTTGCTGGCGAAGAGCGAATTTTAATACCATCGCCAAATGTTGCCACTTACGACTTAAAACCAGAAATGTCGGCAAATGAAGTTACAGAAGAGCTTTGCAAGGCAATAAATTCGAATAATTTCGACTTTATCGCCGTTAATTTTGCCAATGCCGATATGGTTGGGCATAGCGGAAATCTTTCTGCCTCGATTCTTGCTTGCCAAAGCATCGACAAACAACTCGAAAAAATTGTTAATGAAGTTATAAAAAACGACTACTACCTACTAATTACCGCCGACCATGGTAATATCGAGCAAATGACCGACAACAACAATAATCCTCACACTTGCCACACCACAAACCTAGTTCCGCTAATTCTAGTTGGCAATAATCTTGAAAACTACCGTCTAATTGACGGATCGTTGCAAGACATCGCCCCAACAATAATGTCGCTATTAAATATCACCAAGCCAAAAGAAATGACAGGTAAGAATTTAGAGGCAAAAATCTAGAGGCAGAAATCTAGAGGCAGAAAATTAGCAGTTGAAACAGTCTGTTGCCAACAATTTCCTCCACCGTCATCCTTGCGCGAAGTCGCGAGTATCCAGAGTAATGAAATCAATATTAAACAGCATTCTGCTAAAATGTATTTACTATCTATGGATCCTGCAACTTCATGCAGGATGACGACGGGGGAATGCAGCAGGAATAGAAGTAGCCCCATTCATTCGGCAACAGACTGTTTCAACCCCTTGTCTCGTCACGAAGGCGGACGAAATGAGATCGGCAACAAAAAAGGCAGTAAAAATAAGTGCAACGAAAATGACATAAACAGTCCGACTGTTTATTATGCCGATATAATTTGGGGGCTAGAACCCTTGTTGCCGATAGAAAGTGTTATAAAGTAGCAATACTTCACTGACCTTTAATTTACAAGTTTGAAAAGAGATTTTGACAGCTGTGGGTTGAAAATAATGGCTCAATGTCTCGATAATTATCAATACAAATTTATTTTCACTCGACATAAAACTCCTCAAAAGATTAAAAATAAAAAACCGTGTAGAGCCAGTAAATAGAAGGCTTCACACGGTTTTATTTTACCTTAAAAAAAGCGTCTAGCAAGCTAATTAGTATTATTTTTGGGTATTGCGGCAAACTTACCAACCTCTATCTGCCTAGCTTCGCTTAGGTAACTGTTTAATTTAGCAGTTTCTTCTTTGGTCTTATTCTTTTTATTTTTTAAATCATGAATCTTGAGATGGCTTCTATTTCTGAGTTTTAATTCACCTTTGGGGGTTATGACAATTCCGGTTATTTCTTTATTGTCGCTTGGCTGGTAAACTTTGAATTTCTTTTTGTTGTAGCTTAGCCCATGCTTTACGATGATTTTTTTTGCTTCCTCCGCCACTTTTACGGCATTGTCACCTGATATAATAATATCATCTACCCACAGCGACATTTTACATCTATAATTACTGGAAATCTCGTCTATCTCATCAAACATTTTTTTATTGGCATAATATGCCATAACCATGCTTACCGGAGAGCCAGTAGGTAAGTGATTTTTAAATGTTAATATTTGTGCAAAAATCTTGGCTACAGGTGTCCGGCATTTTAAATCTTTTTCAAAAAAGTTGAATATTGACTCAAATGTAACTGATGGGAAAAATCCCTTAAGATCAAGCTTAACTAAATACTTATCGCTATTTTCTAAGTGAAATTTTGCGTTATCTAGACAGCTTCTTCCTTTAGTTCCGGAGAATAAATATTCTTTTGTTTGGATTGATGAGAGCAAAAAAGATAAGCGTTGATGAATTTTATATAACCCTTCTTTTTTATTTCCCTTTGGAGTTTGGCATAATCTTTCTTTTACTGCGGCGATAGCAAACTTTTTGCCGTTAGGCATCTCTATCTTTTCTCGAATATTTTTATCATTTAGTTCGGCATAATCTTTCACTCTTACCAAACGATAATCTTTGACTGCTGATTCTATGAAATTTTTGTCATTGGAGCTGCTGATTTCTTCAAGAGTTGAAACATTCACTCCAAGTATTTCAGATAACTTCTTTTTGCTCGGAAGCTTGTAAAAGCAGGACTTTTCTAACGGATATTTTTTATTACTTTTTTTCATCTTCTTTACAAATCCAATCTAGAAAATCGACAGCGGTTTTGGCTAAAAATAATTTAGCTTTTTTTCTTAAGCCTTTTTTATCCTTATATTCTTCTGCAAACAGCATTATAGACGATAGAGGTATGTCAAAAACATCGGAGTATTTTTGCAAAACTTCAAGAGTTGGGGTTTTGCTATTTGATTCTATTTCTGAAATGTAAGAGCGGGAAATGCCAAGATTTTCTGCTAACTCTAGTTGAGTTTGATGATTAAAGATTCTGATGTGTTTTAGTATTGATCCTAGCAATGTTGATGTCCTTAAAATTGTAAAAACGGAGTAGAAGTTTTAACTAAAGAAATCGATGACCTTATTAATCGTATCAACTACTGTAAAAACGATTTTTAAAGTAGTTGGGTTTAATAATTTCTTCCTTAGTGGCTTTTGTTTTTTTCTATTTTTTGACATAATTTTAAAAATAAAATTATGACACAAAGGTGTGTCGCCCCGACTAAACGAAATGAATCAGTCGCCTCAAAACCAACGACATTTCCTTTAGTTACTCTCTAGGACGATCAGACGGTAAAAACAAAAGCCGCTTCCACTCCATTTACCCAGATTCACATTACCACTATAATACCGATAGCGTAACCTAATATAAATTAGATCTGATTTCCTACACATTGTCTTATGCGCAGAAAGGGAGTTAAGATACTTATTCAGCATCTCGTGAGCAAATGAATGCTCAAAAAAACATGAGAGTTATCCGCCTTTCACCTTACACTATTTTCACCACGATAAAATCTTTGTCAATAAAAATGTTGCTGTAAGCGACATTTAATTTTCTGCAAGATAGCGACAAGTTTGCAAATGAGACAAAAATTTTGCTCGTAGAAGTGCTTTGATAATTTTAGGTGAGACATCGTGAAGCCACTGTTTTAGAGGCTAAACTGTTTGAGAAAGGTTAAGCATATTCGGAGAAACGGAGAGAAAAATACCGAGAAATTGGCGGAAATTCTGAATTGCGGAGAAGAAGCAGTTAAGGCAAATCAAAAAATACAACCCCCTTGATCCCGCAAATACAGAGATTGGAGGGGATATAAAAAATTACAAAAACTGAGCGAAAATAGTTTTTGAACTAGAATTTTGGCGGAAGAAGAGGGATTCGAACCCTCGATAAAGCTTTGGACCCTATACACACTTTCCAGGCGTGCGCCTTCAACCACTCGGCCATTCTTCCTTAGTTGTTTTGCAAAGTTAATAGTTGTTATTTTAGCAACTAAACTAGCTAATAATATTAAAGTTTTTGCAAAAACTTTCGATTTCAGACATTTCCAATAAGGGGAAAGTTTTGAAATCGGGGTTGGTTCTGGTTGCTAAACCGCATAAAACCTTTCCCGCACCAATTTCTACAATGTTTTCTATATTATTGTCTTGCATAAAAATCATCGTTTCTCTCCAGCGGACAGAAGAAGTTACTTGTTTAGTCAAGAGTTGTGAGATTGCTAAGTTATCTGCGACAATATTTGCAGTAACATTTGCCACAACCGGCACCGATGGATTATTAAAATTAACTTCTTTTAAGGCATTTGCCATAATATCAGATGCATTATTCATTAACTCGGAATGAAAGGCACCGCTTACTGGCAAAATAATAACTTTTCTTATTCCTAAATCTTTAGCAATTGCCACTGCCCTTTCAATTGCACTGCGATGACCGCTAATAACAATTTGCCCGCTCGAATTATCGTTGGCAATTTGGCAAAGTTCTACGATGCCGTTATCTGCAACACTGGCTTTTTTGGTAAGATCTAGCACTAATTCAACTTCGGCACCAATAACGGCGGCCATGGCACCATTATTTTCTAGCCCGCATTTTGCCATTGCATTACCGCGAATTTTTAATAGATTGGTAGCCTCTTTGATGCTAATAGATTTAGTGGAAGCCAATGCCGAATATTCGCCCAAAGAATGCCCTGCAACTAACGAGGCTATATTGTGAACCGGTAAAGAGAAATCTTGCTCTAAAACCCTAATAACCGCCAAGGAAACCGCCATAAGAGCTGGTTGAGCATTTTCTGTTTTGGTTAGCTCGGCAATGTCGCCATTGAAAATAATATTCGACAAATTATAGCCTAAAACTTCGTCGACTAGTTGAAAAACCTCTTTCGCAGCCACAGAATTTTGATATAGTCCGTAGCCCATACCAATAAATTGAGAGCCTTGACCAGGGAAAACTAATGCAGTATTTTCTTTTTTCATAAATTAGTTTGCAATAATTTTATTTGATTATTTTGCTTATTAGCAGTTTTTCTTAATAAGAATTTTATATCGGTGATAAAGTCTGCCAATAACGGAATTTTATTAGTTTTTTTAACTATAAAGATGTAATCGAAATTTGACTCGAATAACGGAGAACCGCTATTAGTTTTTGTGCTATTAGAATTTTGGTCTTTTGCTTGGCTTGATTTAGTTTTGCTTAATCTTGCCTCGCTTAATTTATTAATTTCACTAACTGCAACACGAAGCCTTCTCTTGCAAAGGTTGCGGACAGTAGCATTTCCTACAATTTTGCTAACAGTATAGCCAACACGAAATAATTTCTTGCTGTTATTGTGGTTTTTTAGCGATCTGTCCGATTCTATAACTTTGTCGAAAGAGGTTTTAAAGACAATAATGTTGTGAGAATGAAATTTTATACCAGAGGTTTTAGCAATAGCAAAAACCTTGCTTTTCTTAATAGTGCAATATTCTAGCAAGAGCTAGACTAAGGTTAAACAGTAAGAGAAGCTCTGCCTTTAGCTCTTCTGCGAGCTAAAACTTTACGGCCACCAACGGTTGCCATTCTAGAGCGAAAGCCATGCCTTCTTTTTCTAACGATTTTGCTTGGTTGCCAAGTTCTTTTCATGATGATATAAGGTTAGATTTAATAAATTAAACTGATTAAAAACAACAATTATAGAGGCAGAAATAAAAAATCAAGCCATATTAAATATTTTTTACAACTAATTAACTAAGCTTTAGCATTATTTAGCAAAGTTTTACAAAACAAGCTTGACTATATTGGCAACTTGCTTTTAATTATTGTTTCAATTATTTTCTATGAGCAGTAGATTCTAAGGGCAATAATTGTATAAGGGCAATAATTGCAAGGGCGGACAAATTATCATCAAACTACCAAAATAAACTACCAAATTAAAATACCAAAAAATGACACAAATCGCAACAATTCAGCAAAAACTGCAAGAACTATTTCCCGAATTTAAAAATTACAAACAGCTAGAGCTAGAGCTTTACAAAGAAGATCGTTCACAAATTGTTGAAAAACTGCTTTCCGTGGCAGAATTAAAAGCCCATTTTTTCTACGAAACCGCTGGTATATTGGTTTTTGATTGCCAAAAACTTAGCGATTTTCTTCGCCAAAAAGAGGTTTTCGCCTCCTCTTACACCAAATATAAAAACAAAATCACCCTTATGGCTGGCGAAAAATCTATCGCCACAGGGCTTGGTGCAGTGGTTTTAAACTTCCCATTTAAGGAATGTATTTTAGAAGGCGGAATGTCTACCGAAGACAAAAAGCGGAGCGAAATATTCTACAACCAAACCCTTGCCCCCGAAGAAATCACAAGGCTTTCCGAGCCGAAAGTTTTAACAAATTTTACAAGAATTAGTGCCAAAACATTAAATAACCCTCCCCCAAGATTTTATTTTCTGGGAGGGTCGCAGAGCCAACTTGTTGGCGATGCGGGGAGGGGTGCAAATAATATTCTCAACAATATTGAGGATAAAAACGAAGCCAATGAAACAGCGAGATCTAGCAACCCTCCCCTTGATAGCGACGCAGCCAATGAAACAGCGAGATCTAGCAACCCTCCCCTTGAGGGAGGGTCGAAATTGCTTGCAATTTCGGGGAGGGGTTACAAAACAGCAAACCTAAAATTCGCAAAAGAAATGCGAAAAGAGATGACAAAACAAGAATTTAAACTATGGAATATTTTAAAGTCAAATCAATTGGGTTTTAAATTTAGAAGACAACATCCTGTAGGTGATTTTATAACCGATTTTTGCTGTTTAGAGAAAAAGCTGGTAATTGAATTAGATGGAGGTCAGCATATAGAGCAAGAAGATTACGATAAACAAAGAACTGCATTTTTAAACTCCTGCGGTTTTAAAGTCATTCGCTTTTGGAATAATGAATTTATGAAAAATATTGATGGCTGTGCAGAGTTTATTATTGATTGCTTAAATGACAAGACCCCTCCCCAAATCTCCGCTGGAGATTTAACCCTCCCAGAAAATAAAATCTTGGGGGAGGGTTATTTAGCCCAACATTACGATTCCGCCCTAAGCGACGAAGCCAATGAAACAGCGAGATCTAGCAACCCTCCCCTTGACGGGGGGTCGCAGAGCCAACTTGTTGGCGATGCGGGGAGGGGTGCAAATAATATTCTCAACAATATTGAGGATAAAAACGAAGCCAATGAAACAGCGAGATCTAGCAACCCTCCCCTTGACGGGGGGTCGCAGAGCCAACTTGTTGGCGATGCGGGGCGGGGTAATAATCTTTACCACAACTCAAGCCCTAATTTTTTTGAAAACACTCCTGACCCCTCCCCCCGTCAAGGGGAGGGTTGGAAAACAACTAATCAAGATCTAAAGCAGAAATACCCTAAATTCAACCACGAAACCGACAACATGCTAATCAAAGGCAATAATCTATTGGCACTTTATAGCCTATTGCCAAAATATCGCGGTAAAGTGAAGCTTATCTACATCGACCCGCCCTATAACACAGGCAACGACGGCTTTAAATATAATGATAATTTTAACCATTCCACTTGGTTGGTATTTATGAAAAACCGCCTTGAAGTTGCAAATGATTTACTTGCGGATGATGGATTTTTAATGATTAATTGCTTTTCTGATGATGTTCACTATTTAAAATGTTTAATTGATGAAATTTTTTCAATTTCTAATTTTTGTAACGATATAATTTTACCATTTTACGATTCTCGATCAGTTTCTGATAAATACTTACCAAAAAAACATTCTAATGTTTTATTATATCGAAAAAGCCATAAAGCTAAAATAAATCATCTTAAATACACTAATGGATGGGGATATTCTTATCTAAGAGATAATTTAAAAAGAATTAATAAATTTAAAAATCTACTAACAAACGACGAGATAAATAAACTACCTAGAATGGATTTTGATTTTGAGAACATTTTTTTAAACGACTTTATTCCTTCTCAGCTAATTTTTATTCAAAGATCGCCTGATAAGTCTCAATTTTTTGATTTAAGATTAGTGGAAAATGGCAGAAAACAAGAATGCATTAAAAACTTTAATTCTCGACAAAATTCCGAAGAAATTCTTTCTATTTTAATGGAAATCGCCACCAAGCCCGGCGACCTCATCCTTGATTTCTTCGCAGGCTCTGGCACCACTCCAGCCGTTGCCCATAAGATGGGACGAAGGTGGATTGCAATTGAACAAATGGATTATATTGAAACCATCACCAAAACAAGGCTAAAAAAGGTTTTGGATGGCGAACAGGGTGGTGTTAGCAAAAACCAAAACTGGCAAGGCGGAGGCAGTTTTTGCTATTTCGAGCTTTTTGAGTGGAATAAAAAATTTGCCGATTTAATTGATAGAGCAGAAAACCAAGACGAGCTTACGGAAGTCTATGAGGAAATTAAAGAGCAAGCCTTTTGGCGATATGATTTTAGCATAACCGATAAAGAATTTACGGCACTAAATTTAGAGGAGCAAAAGCAGTTAATGGTGGAAATGCTTAATAAAAATCACCTCTATTGCAATATTGGCGAAATTGCCGACGAAAGCTATAAAATTTTGGCAGAAGATCTAGAATTTAACAAAGATTTTTACGAGAACAGTTTTTATGAGTAATATGCTATTTGAAAAATATAATTTTTATAGTGAAGATGGTATTTTGCCAAATTTACCAAAATGTTTCGACGGCCTAACAAGGCAATCACGACCTTATCAAATCGAGGCTTTCAAGAGATTTTGCTACTATTTTGAAAAAGGCAAGAAAACAAAGCCGATACACCTTCTTTTTCAGATGGCAACTGGCTCGGGCAAAACCCACATAATGGCAGGGCTAATGCTTTATTTATATGAAAAAGGTTATAGGAATTTTTTATTTTTTGTTAATTCAACAGCAATTTTGGAAAAAACCCGAGAAAACTTTTTGGCTATTGGTAGCGAAAAATGCCTTTTTAACAATAAAATTGCGGTGCAAGAGGTAGCAAATTTTGAGTTCGTGCGGGAAGATGCCATTAATATTTGCTTGAAGTCAATTCAGAAATTACATATTGATTTAAGCAATCCAAAAGAAAATATGCTGTCGCTCGAAGATTTAGCTGGCAAAAAAATTGTTATGCTTGCCGATGAAGCTCATCATATTAACAGCGAAACCAAGAAAAAACTTAGCCAAAGCGAAGAGCAAGAAAAACAAAGCTGGGAAGGCACGGTAATGAAAATCCTTAATGCTAATTACGAAAATCTGTTGCTTGATTTTACCGCTACGATGGATATGGAAAACCAAGATTTGCTTGAGAAATATCGCGAAAAGCTAATTTACAAATATAACCTCAAGGAATTTAGAAATGATGGCTATTCTAAAGAAGTTTTTTCACTACAAACGACAATCGACGATAGAGAAGAAGGCGAAAGGCTCTTTAAAAGAACATTGCTGGCTTGTGTAGTTAGCGAATTTCGCCGAATGCTTGCTCTTGAAAATGGCTTAGCGATTAAACCCTGTATTTTGGTAAAGTTAAAGCTCAAAAAAGATGCCAAAAATGCAATGGCAGAATTTTTGGAAAAACTGGGAGGCCTTAAAAATATTGACTGGGTTTTTAGCTGGGTTTTTAATATTAAGACCGAAGATGAAAGCTCGAATATTTTGCTAAATGCCATTAAATTTTTTAAGCAAAAGCAAATTGATGGCAATAGGCTGGTTGAAATTTTAAAATTGTCATTTGCTAAAGAATTTTTGCATATTGCAACCGATAACCACAAGGAAGACCATATCCTTAACACAATGGAAAGCAACCAAATTAGGATGATTTACGATGTCGACCGCCTTACCGAAGGCTGGGATGTGCTAAATTTATTCGATATTGTTAGGCTTTACGAAACTCGAGATAATTCCACCATGAAAGAGGCTCAATTAATTGGCAGAGGTGCCAGATATTGCCCCTTTAAAGTGGAGGGCTTTGATGACAAATTTACCAGAAAATTCGACCAAGATTTAGCCAATATTCTTCGCCCATTAGAGCAAATGCATTATCATTGCCAAAATGAAAGTAAGTTTATTTCCGAACTTAACCAAGCATTAATTAAAGAAGGCTTAAAAGATATAAAAAGATTTGAAACCAAGGTTGTGGTAAAGCAAAAATTTAAAGAAACCGCTATTTATAAAAAATTTGCCATTTATTTAAATCATCAAAAAAAGCGGGAATATGAGCTTTTCAATCAAGAAAAAATTATCGACAATTATCATTTAGACCAATTAATTCAAATTAATTGCGAAGATTTTGCAATAAAAAGCGAAAATTTGCTAAAAAACAACTTGCCAGATCAAAATGAAGAGAAATTGGGCGGTAAAACCAAAAATTTCTCTTTTAACGATTTTAAAGATTGGCAAGTGGCAAATTATATGGATCTAAAAGCATTTAATGATTTTTTTCATTTTAAAAATATTAAAAAGAAATTTCCGCAAGTAAAATCGAAAAAAGAATTTATTAAGCAATATTTAGGAAATACCAAAATTCAGGCAGTAAATTTCGATGGCAATATTGCCAATTTATTAAAAAATGCTCTAAATATTGTAAAAAACCGCATTGAAGGCAATTATACCGAATTTGAAGGAACGGCAGATTTTAGCCGAGAAAAACCCATTATTAGCTCGGTTTCAGACAAAATTCTTTATTTTAACCAAGAACAAAAGAAAACTGCAAATTACGAGTTTCTTGCTCAAGAAAATATCGATGCCACCGCAGAAGAAAAGGCTTTCCTAAATTTTGTTAACGATCGATATGAAAATATTAAAGAAAAAACCGAATATTTTTGGATTATTAGGAATTTAAAATTTTTCGAAATTTATACTTTCAAAAACGGGCAGAAAATCGAGCCAGATTTTATTATTTTAAGCAAATTGCAAAATGGCGAAAGTGCTAATATGCAAGTATTTATCGAGCCAAAAGGCAGTCATTTACTACAAAAAACTAGCGAAGTTTTAAAGGAAGAATTTTTGCAAAATATTAATACAAAGTTTGAGGGCAATATAATTAAATCCTTAGGCTTTTTTAACTCGGACCCGCAAGAAAAGCTTAATTTTGCTAATTCAAATGAACAGTCGCAAGAGCAATCACGGCTAGAAATTTTTACGAAAAATTTTGAGAAAATTTTTGAATTAATCTAAAAAATGCAAATTTACCAACATTATAGCGAAAACGGGCTTTTTTCCAGTAAGATTTATCATTTTACAACAATAGATAGCACCAATGAAGAAGCCAAAAGACGGGCAGAAACACATCAATTGCAAAATTTCGACATTATCATTAGCAACGAACAAAGCACAGGTAAAGGCAGAAATAATAAAGATTGGCACTCGCCATTAGGGAATTTATACTTCTCGATCTATCTTAACAACGAAGAAGTTAATAAAATCAACAATCGAGCCTATATATTTAATGTTATCGCAATTTTATCGATGCATTTAGCAATTTCTAAATTACTAACAAAAGATCAACTTTTAGCATTAAAAATAAAATGGCCTAATGATTTATTATTTAACAATAAAAAAATCTGCGGAATTCTTTCAAAAATATCGCAAAACAACAGTGGTGAAAAATCTAAGGAAAAATTTATGATAATTGGCATTGGAGTAAATATTAACAACCATCCACCAGATGAACTCCTTAACAATTTTAAAGCGACAAATCTGCAAGAAATTGGGGTAAATACCAATAATATTGCCTTGTTAGAGCTTTTTCTTGATCGATTTTTTACCACATATCAAAAATGGCAAAATTTTGGCGAAGACTTAATTCGCCAACAATGGCTACAATATGCCCATAATCTTAACCAAGAAATTACCCTTTCATTAGAGCAAGAAATTTATCGCGGTATTTTTAGAGGAATAGACCAAGATTTCAACCTTATATTACAACTGCCAAATAACCAAATTAAAAAGATTGGTTTTTGCGAAATACTCGCCATTGAATCATAGGCATTGAATCGTAGGAATTGAATCGTAGGAATTGAATTATAGGCATTAAATAATATAACTAATTGCAGAAAATATTTTTAATTTAACCAATTAAAGCTATTGACAATTTGTTTTTTTAGTTTTATCTTGCTTTTTAATTGATAATCATTTCAATAAATAGCTCGATTTAAATAAAAATAATCGACAGAAGATAATCAATGGCACAGCACAAAACTAAGTTAAATCAACTTAAGTAGCTGGTCAAAAAACTTTAGGGGATATAGCTCAGTTGGTAGAGCATCTGCTTTGCAAGCAGAGGGTCAGGAGTTCGAATCTCCTTATCTCCACCATTTTAAAATAAGTTTTAAAATATAGTCAAAGCATTAATTTAATTAAAGCAGCTACCAAAGTTCAAAATAGCCACAACACCTAATTAAAATATGTTAGAAACTCACGAAACACTAGAAAATAATCAAAAACAAGCTCCAAAATACAATATCTTAGCCAGAATATTGCATTGGCTTATTGCGATACTAATTATTACTGTTTTCTCTTTAGGCCTAGCCATAGAAGAATTAGAAGATAGTAACTTTAAATATATTGCTAATCTCTATCAAATTCACAAAATAACCGGTGTTATTATTTTCTTGCTACTCATCCCCAGAATCTTAAACCGCATATTATTTAAAGCCCCTGCACTGCCTAATGCTTTTAAAAGGAACGAAGTGATATTTGCTAAATTAGGCCATATCGTTCTTTACTTATTAATGCTAATTGCCCCAATTTCTGGCTATTTAATGTCTGGCTTTGCTGGCTACCCCGTTTCTTTCGGCAATTATCAATTACCAATGCCAAATCCAAATTTTGACCTAGCAAAAACTTTTGCTGAGATTCACGAATTTACAACTTTCGCCCTAATTATCGTTGCAGTTCTCCATATTCTTATTGCTCTAAAACATCGTTTTTTCGACATTAAAGAAAAAAATATTCTTGGCAGAATGCTGTAATAAAGCTTTAAAATACTATTCTCAACTTGCTACAAACATTAAAGCAATAGATTTTAAGCACTAATCAAAACATTTAACAACATATTTAATCACCAAATATAGGCAATATAATGCAATCTTCACCACAAAATATTTTACCTAAGGGCACTTCCCCGCAAAACACTTCCCCGCAAGGGACTTCCCAACAAGGGACTTCCCAACAAGGGACTTCCTCGCAAAGTATTTCGCTACAAGGTCGTAAATGGCAAGAAAAACTAATAGATTACGATTTCGCCAATTACCTTATTCGCCAACACAATATTACAGAATTTTTAGCCAAATTCCTTAGTGCAAATATTAATAAAGATGAAGCACTAGCCGATGAATCGATAATTACCAATTTTCTTAATCCAAAAATTAAAAATCTTTTACCAGATCCGTTCTTATTACTCGATATGGATTTGGCGATTAATTTTACCATCGAAACCATTAATAAAAAAAAGAAAATTGCCATATTTGCCGATTACGATGTCGATGGGGCAACCTCCGCGGCAATAATGCATCAATTTTTTACTGCCATTAACACAGAAATTACTATCTATGTCCCAGATAGAATAAGCGAAGGCTACGGCCCAAATAGCGAAGCCTTAATTAAGTTAAAAGATCAGGGTGTCGATTTGGTAATTACGGTAGATTGTGGCACAACAGCATTTGAGCCATTGCAAAAAGCCAAAGATGCTGGACTCGATATCATTGTTATCGACCATCATATTGGGGCGACTAATAAGCCAAATGCTATTGCGGTTATTAACCCCAATCGCCTAGATGAAACATTTCCGGTTAAAAATATTTGCGCCGCCACAGTCTGTTTTTTGTTTTTAGTTGCTCTAAATCAAAAATTAAGAAACTGCGATTTCTACAATCAAAACCAACTAGAATCGCCAAATTTAATGGCAATGCTCGACCTAGTTGCACTTGGGACGGTGTGCGATGTTATGCCACTAACGGGGCTAAATAGGGCAATAGTTTCAAGCGGTTTAAAAATTATCAATCAAAAAAACAACCTTGGGATAAAAAGCCTTATCGAAATCGCCAAAGCTCAAGAAAAAATTACCTCTTATCACCTTGGTTTTATTATCGGCCCCAGAATTAATGCTGGCGGAAGAATTGGCGATTCTAACCTTGGAGCAAAATTACTCACTTGTAAAAAGCCCGCAGAAGCCGAGCAAATTGCCACCCTACTCGATACTCATAATCAACAGCGAAAAGAGCTAGAAAATATCGCTTTACAAGAAGCAATAGCAATAATAGAAAATAGCACAGATTTTCTCAATAATAGCAATTCTAATAACATCATTTTTGTTGCTTCGCAAAATTGGCATCAGGGCATTATTGGCATTATCGCTTCTCGCCTTAAAGATAAATACAACAAACCAACAGCAGTAATGTCGATAGATGAAGAAGGTAAATATGCCAAGGCATCTTGTCGCTCAATAGACGGAGTCGATTTTGGCAAGGCAATTATTATGGCAAAAGATCAAGATATTCTTATTAGCGGTGGCGGGCATAAAATGGCAGGAGGATACACCGTCTCAACAGAAAATATGACAGCCCTGCAAGATTTTTTTAACAATATTATGCAACAAGACATAATAAAAGCAAGAGCGAAGGACTATCAAGAATATAGCTTTGCCATCGAAACAAGCCTTGTTAATCATTGCTTAATGGAAGATCTGGCAACATTAGAGCCATTTGGCACAGCAAATCAGAATCCGCTAATTCGTTTCCGCAACTTAACATTAATTAAAGCAATGCCAATTGGCAAAGAGTTACAGCATCTAAGTATTATTGTTAGCTCGAAAAGCAATATTGGGCTTGGCGGTGTTATTAGTGCAATATATTTCAATGTTCCGGAAGAAATTCTCGACTATTTTATTAATAATAAAAATTGCCAATTCGACCTCATCGGAAGTCTAAAAATGAACTACTGGCAAGGCAATGAAAAGCTTCAAATTATTGCTGAAGATGTTATTAAGAATTAGCTTAAATTTCTAGCTATTTTTTAATAACAAACTGCTATCGCCAAAAGAATAAAATTGATATTTTTTTGCAATGGCATGAGTATAGATTTTATGCATTTCATCAATGCCAGTAAAAGCAGAAACTAGCATCAGCAAAGTAGATTTCGGCAAATGAAAATTTGTTATCAGGCCGTCGATAACTAAAAAATCATAGCCCGGATAAATAAAAATATTGGTATTACCTGCAAAAGATTCTACTATTTTACCACATCCAGAATTGCCAGAATCTAAAGAATTAACAATATTCTTTCTATTTTTCTTAAAATTATTTGCCGAAGCCTCTAAGGACCTAACCACCGTTGTGCCAACGGCAATAATCCGTCTTTTTTCGGCTTTTGCTTTATTAATTTTATTTGCTAAATCTTCGCTAATTTCAAAAAATTCGTAATGCATCTTGTGATCTTCTATTTTTTCAGCCTTTACTGGCAAGAATGTTCCTGCACCAACATTAAGGGTTAAATAGCCAATTTCAATGCCTTTTGCCTCGATTTTTGCCATTATTTCGGCTGTAAAATGTAGGCTTGCCGTTGGGGCAGCAACCGCAAAATTACTATCGACAAAGCTATTTTGTGCCGAATTATCTTTAAAGAAATCATCTTTAGCAAATATAGTCTGATAACTATTAACCGCCTCTTCGCTAGTTGCAATATAAGGAGGCAAAGGGACATTGCCAAATTTTGCAATTGCCTGCAATATTTGATGATTAATTATATCGACATTATTTGGCTGATAATTTGACTGGTAAAAATCTGCATTGTTCTTATTATTAGCAAAATAAAATTCTAGTTCGATAAATCCATTTTGGTTTTTTGCCAATATTTTAGCAAAAAAATCTTCGCTAATTTGCAAAATATCTCCACTTTCGACCTTTTTAGCTGGCTTGCATAATGCTTGCCAAATCGTTAAATCGTTAATTTGCTTTGGCTGATCGAGGTTAAAGCTAATTTCTTTATTATTACTAAGGTTATTTGCCACAAATTTAGCATTAATAACCTTCGCTTTGTTAAAAATCAACAAATCATCTGGCCGCAAAATATCAAGCAAATCTATTATTTTACTATCGACAATTTTGCCATTATCCCAATATAACATTGGGGTTTCTTGCTTGTCTTGCCTTGGTTTCTGAGCAATTAATTCTTCTGGTAAAATAAAGTTAAATGTTTCGGTTTTATACATTTGATAAAAGTAAATGATATTAAGTTTTATTTCCTGAAAAATAAAATTATTCAACTTAGGCAAAAATATTATATTTTCAATAAAAATGATTAGATAATATTTATCTTATTACAATTATTATAACTTGCAATTGCGATGGCAGGGTCGTTAATTTAAAATCGCTCAAAATAATTGGCAAAATTTCTTGATAAAATTTATAATTAAATTATTTTATAATCAGTTTTATAAAATAATTTTATAACAGCAGCAATAGTCAAAGAAA
Organism: Rickettsia typhi; assembly: GCA_945862535.1. Lineage (GTDB taxonomy): Bacteria > Pseudomonadota > Alphaproteobacteria > Rickettsiales > UBA1997 > JAJTDS01. The sequence goes on from CAMAYG010000006.1 coordinate 54,855, forward strand.
CAATTCACCAATATGGTTTTAGCAAATAAATTAAATATCAGCAATCAAATCGAACTTAATCGTGCCGAAGAAAAAATTAGCAAACAAAAAGCTAAACAACTTTTTGAAAGTGGCGATATTAACAAAATTGAAATCGGCACTTTCAGAGGCTTAGCACAGATCCACGGCTATTTATTTGGCGACATTTACGAATTTGCTGGCAATACCAGAGATGTCAATATTGCTAAAGGCAATTTCCGCTTTGCCCCACTAATGTATTTATCGCAATCTCTCGACTATATCGATAAAATGCCCCAAAATAATTTTCACAAAATCATCGAAAAATATGTCGAAATGAATATCGCTCATCCATTTCGCGAAGGCAATGGCAGAGCTACCAGAATATGGCTCGATCTAATCTTAAAAAAAGAGCTACAGCAAGTAATTGACTGGAATTTGGTCGATAAAGACGATTATCTCTCGTCGATGGCAAGAAGTGTAGTTAAGGACATAGAAATAAAACAACTCTTACAACAAGCCCTTACTAGCAAAATCAACGATCGCACAATTTTTATGAAAGGCATTGATATTAGCTATTATTACGAAGGCTATAGCCAATTTACTACCGAAAATTTATAATTATTTATTTTTACAAAACTAACCTACTAACCGCAAAATTATTTGCTAATATTAAAAATTTTCTTAAAAAACTCAAACTGCCTTTTAAAGTCATCTTCAGCAAGACTTTCTAATTCATAGAGAATTTTTAAGATATAATGGCGATAAAATATGTATTTACGAATCTATGGATCCTGCAACTTCGCTTCGCTCGTGCAGGATGACACGGTTGTGGGGAGCCATTTATCTTTCCGCGAGCTTCCGTGCAGGATGACGGTTGTCGGAAGTGCTGTTATTAACTATGAACCCTGCAACTTGTGCGAAGATGACGGTTGTGGGGTGGCTTTACGGCAATAAATAGCCCGCTTTTTCTCGCAAACTCAACAATTTGTCATCCTGCACGAAGCGAAAGCGAAGTTGCAGGATCCACCTTCTACCGTCATCTTCGCAACTTCGCTTCACGAAGATCCTTGGCAATAAAATCAACACTAAACAGCACTTCGCTAAAATGTATTTACGAATCTATGGATCCTGCAACTTTGCTTCGCTCCGTGCAGGATGACGACGGAGGGAATCATGGATCCTGCAACTTCGCTTCGCTCCGTGCAGGATGACGACGGAGGGAATCATGGATCCTGCAACTTGTGCGAAGATGACGGTTGTGGGGAGTGCTTTTACTTCTTTTAGCTGTTAATTAAATACTAGCCATCCTTCTCAAATAAATGCTCTTTGGCTGGGAAGGTGCCTTTCGCAACATCTTGTGCAAAATTTTTAACTGCAATCTCGATTTCTGTGGCGATATTGCAATATTTTTTGACAAATCTGGGGGTAAATTCTTGATTTAGGCCAATGAGATCGTCAATCACCAAAACTTGACCGTCGCAATCGGCAGAGGCTCCAATGCCAATTGTAGGAATGGTTAAGGATTTAGTAATTTGTGTTGCCAATTTTGCTGGCACAGCCTCGATAACAATTGCCAAAACTCCTGCCTTTTCTAGCTCGATTGCATTAGCAAAAATTTTTTCTGCTTCTTCTGGCCTTGTTCCTTGGTATTTATATCCGCCAATTTCATTGACATATTGAGGCATGAGGCCAATATGAGCAATGACGGGAATGTTATTTTGCACCAAAAATTTAACGATAGGCATTAGATTTGGCGGAGTCTCGATTTTAATTGCATCGCATTTTGTTTGTTCTAGCACCAATTTTGCCGTTGCCAGAGCTTGATTTGGCGATGTTTCATAGCTATTTGCAGGTAAATCGACAATTACAAGAGCATTTTTTCTGGCTTTAACCACGGCCTTGGCATGAGCAATCATCATTTCCACCGTTGCTTTGGTGGTGTCGGTTTCGCCGTAGATTGTCATTGCCAAGGAGTCGCCAACTAAAATAAGGTCGCAATGGGGGTCGATAATTTTGGCAATAGGAAAACTATAAGCGGTTAGGCAAGTAATTTTCTGCCCACGATTTTTTAATTCTTGAATTTTCATTGACATTGACTTTTTTTAATAAAAAATTTAGCGATTAGCCGAGGTTAATTAGCCTAGGCTACATTGACAGCTGATTAGCAATATAGTCTAGCATATTTATTATTTATTGCAAAAATGCAATATTTATTTGACTAAACTAATGTTAGCAAATTCAAAAACCAATAACGACAATTCCTTGCCTGCAAATTTACCAACCGATCATCAAAAAAACAATAACCTAATCTTAATTTTTGGCAATCAATTGAGGCTCGATTTACCTAGCCTCAATTACTATAACAGCGAACCAGAAAATAGTGCAATAATAATGATCGAGGCAATTGCCGAATCAACCTTGCCATTTACCAACATCAATAAAATCGCTCTATTTTTGGCATCGATGCGAAATTTTGCCGATGAATTAGCTAGCAAAAACTACCAAGTTCATTATCTTAAAATCGACAATCCGCAATATTCAGGAGAAAAAATTGTTGAACGATTAGCCCAATTTCTTAATGAGAAGCCTAATTTTAAAAATTTAATTGTTGTTAAACCAGGGGAATATCGCTTAATTGCAGATCTGACAGAGTTAAAAAACAAGACCAATCTTAGTCTAACAATGCTAGAAGACGATTCTTTCTTCTGTTCGGAAGCAGAATTTGCTAGCTTTGCCCGCGATAAGAAAAAATTATTGCTCGAAAATTTCTATCGCCAAATGCGAAATAAAACCAAAATTTTAATGACAGGAGAAGAAAATGGCAATGATAAAATCCAACCAATTGGTGGCAAATACAACTTCGATAAGGAAAACCGCAATAATTGGCAAAATTTTAAACAAGAAGGTAGTAAAATATTATCGCAAAAATCTCGACCTGTTTTTAAAGAAAATCATCATTTAATCGAGATAGTAAAAGCGATAGAGACAATATTTTTCAACAGTAGAAGTGATAGTAAAATATCTAATAAAACTAGTTCGATAAATCACTTTAATAAAGATCGAGAACAAAATTTTACTCAAGCAACTTCTGGCGAAGCAAATTCTATGAAGAAAAATTCTACATTGGGCAATCTTCAAACATTAAAAGACTTTAACTATGCCACCACGAGAGAAGATGCAAAATTTGCCTTAGAGCATTTTTTTAACAATTATCTGGCTTTCTTTGGCAATTGGCAAGATGTAATGGCCGAAGAAGAATCTTTATTTTTTCATAGCAATATTAGTGCTTATCTTAACATTGGCTTGTTAAATCCTAAAGAAATTTGCTATAAAGCCGAAGAATATTACCATTTAGGTCTTGCTCCCTTAAATGCGGTAGAGGGTTTTATCCGCCAGATTCTTGGTTGGCGGGAATATATTCGTGGAATTTATTGGTATTTTATGCCAAAATATTACGAAAATAATTTTTTCAATGCTCAAAGAAAGCTACCTAAATGCTATTGGCAACCGCAAGCAACAAAAATGAACTGCATTAAAAGCACCGTAACTCAAAGCATTGTTTCTGGCTATTCTCACCATATTCAACGGCTAATGATAACCGGAAATTTTGCTTTATTAATCGAGGCACAACCGCAAGAAGTTGCTAGCTGGTATCTAGGAATATATGTAGATGCCATCGAATGGGTAGAATTACCAAATGTTTTTGGCATGGCTCTTTTTGCCGATGGTGGAACTCTTGCAAGCAAACCATATATTTCTAGCGGTAGTTACATTAATAAAATGAGTAATTTTTGTGGCAATTGTCATTACGATGTTAAAATAAAAACTAACGAAAAAACTAACGAAACAACTAACGAAACAACTCTGGGCGGCACAAGTAAAAATGCCAATAAAAATGCCAATAAAAATGCTTGTCCTTTTAATTATTTATATTGGAATTTTCTTATTAAACATGAAAAAATCTTAAGAAATAATCACCGCCTAGCTATCGCCTATCAACAAATAACAAAAATGGATGAAGAGCAAAAGAATCTTATCATAAATTCGTCAACAGAATTTTTGGCAGATCTCGACCAAACTTAACTTACAATATTTGCAAAATAAAGTGCTGTTATTTACCGAAAATATTACAATTCACTAACTAAAAACCACATTATAGCTTAATTTATAATATTTTTACTTTCTTATGTATTTTAATATTGATTTTATAACTTTGTTGAATATTCTGTTGCACTAAATCAATTACTAATTAATTAATAATTATGCCTAATAAATCAAATAAAAACAATGCTTCTTTTAATTCCCGTGATGCTGAAGCACTAAATTTTCATTCCTCTTACCCTGCAGGAAAAGTGGCAATGCATGCCACTAAACCCCTAAATACTCAACGAGAACTTGCCCTAGCCTACTCACCGGGTGTGGCAATTCCTTGTTTAGAAATTGCCAAAGACCCAGAATTAGCCTATGAATATACTGCAAAAGGCAATTATGTTGCGGTAATTTCTAATGGTACAGCGGTTCTTGGCCTTGGCGACCTAGGGGCAATTGCTAGCAAGCCAGTTATGGAAGGTAAATCGGTTTTATTTAAAAGATTCGCCGATATTAATTCTGTCGATATCGAAGTAGACACCAAAGATGTCGAAGAATTTATCAACTCTGTTCGTTATCTTGGACCTAGTTGGGGCGGTATTAACCTCGAAGATATTAAAGCACCAGAATGTTTTATTATTGAAAGTCGCTTAAAAGAATTAATGAATATACCAGTTTTTCACGACGATCAACACGGCACGGCAATTATCTCTGCCGCAGGAATAATCAATGCTCTGCATATATCTGGCAAAGATTTTAAAAAAATAAAAGTTGTTGTTAATGGAGCTGGAGCAGCAGGAATTGCTTGCCTAGAACTACTTAAGGCAATGGGCTTATCGAATGAAAATGCAATTTTATGCGATACTAAAGGTGTTATTTACAAAGGTAGAACAGATGGGATGAATCAATGGAAAAGTGCCCATGCCGTTGAAACAAAAGCTCGTAGCCTTTCCGATGCAATGAAAGGAGCAGATGTCTTTCTTGGCCTTTCCGTTAAAGGTGCAGTAACTGCCGAAATGGTTAAAGATATGGCGAAAAACCCTGTAATTTTTGCAATGGCCAACCCCGATCCAGAAATTACCCCAGAAGAAGTCCATAAAGTTCGCAACGATGCAATTGTGGCAACGGGTCGTAGCGACTATGAAAATCAGGTTAATAATGTAATGGGCTTCCCTTATATTTTCCGCGGAGCTCTCGATGTTCGAGCTTCAACAATCAACGAAGAAATGAAAATCGCTGCTGCCAAAGCCATTGCAGAACTAGCCCGCGAACATGTTCCTGCCGAAGTAATAAAGGCATATGGTGGCAGAGATATGAAATTTGGGCCTAGCTATATTATCCCTACTCCATTCGATCCAAGGTTAATTTATATTGTTTCAATGGCAGTAGCAAAGGCCGCAATTGATAGCGGAGTAGCAAGAAAGCCAATTAAAGATTGGGATGCATATAAAACAGAACTTAAGGCCAGAAGAGACCCAACGGTTAATGCAATGAATTTTGTTTTTGAGAAACTCGAAAAAAATAAAAAAGATATCATTCTTGCTGAAGGCGAGCAAATAGAAATGATAAGAGTTGCTGCAATGTGGCGAGATGGCGGATATGGCAAACCAATCTTAATTGGCAAAGAAAAGGTTATTACAGAAAAAATGGCTGAGGCCAATATTAGCAAAGAAGGAATTGAAATATATAATGCCGCAATTTCCGATGAAAATGCTAAATTTAGCAATTACCTCTATCAAAAACTGCAAAGAAACGGAGTATTAAAAAGCGACTGCGACAGAATGATTAAAAACGATCGCAATGTTTTTGCTGCTTCAATGCTTGCTTGTGGTCATGGCGATGCCTTAGTTACTGGACTTACCCGTGGTTACCGCAAGTCTTTCACCGATATTTGGCAAGTAATTAAAAATAAAGAAGGTCAAATTGTGCAAGGAATTTCGATGGTTATTGGGCAAGGCAAAACAATTTTTATTGCCGATAGTGCCTGTTCAGAAATATCATCTTCGGAACATCTAGCAAATATTGCTATTCAAACTGCCAAGAAGGTTAAAGATATTGGCTATCAACCGCGAGTAGCATTTTTGTCTTTTTCTAATTTTGGCAGTGCCTTAAAAACAGAATCAAGCAGAATTAAAAAAGCAGTTGAAATTCTCGATCAGATGGTAGCAAATAAAGTAACACTTAATTTTGAATATGACGGCGAAATGACTCCAGATGTTGCCCTTAATCCAGATAAAATGTTGCAATATCCTTTCTGCAGACTTTCGGCACCAGCCAATATTCTTATTTGTCCGGGGCTACATTCGGCAAGCATCGCCACTAAACTTCTTCAAGAATTAGGCAATTGCACGGTTGTAGGCCCAATCCTCGACGGCTTTGAAAAATCTGTGCAAATCGTTACAATGCGATCTTCAATTAATGAAATATTTAATATGGCAGCAATTTCCGCCGCTTTTAGCGAAAAATAGATCAATGCCATGATTCAATGCCATTTCATATTTAGACCTTATTAGAATTTGTTTTAAATATAGAAATGGCATTGACCCTGCCCGCTCCCCTTTTATATTATTCATCGTCAGAAATTCCTGAAAATGGCGATAATTTTTGCCTTTTTTTGATAAAAATATTAGCAAGAAAGAAAGTTAAAAACAAAGATAAAGCCATAAAAATCGAGAGCCACAAACCGCTTTTTCCTACCATATACATCAAAATCCCACTACTTACTAGGCCCGTAATATTGCCAATTAGTCCAAAGCGGGCAAAGGCACTATTTACCGCCAATCTTTCTGTTGGTTGATATTTTTCATTAATAAGAACAATGGCGGGCAACTTAACTCCAGCTAAAGATCCAAAAAGCAAAAATAGCATTATTTTTAAACTCACAAAAGACAGGTTACTGCTAACAGTAAATTGATTAACAAAAAGAAACAGACTGACAAACCAAGCAAATATCAATGAAAAGAAAATCATTATTCTCTTATTAACTAAATCGGTTAAAAATCCTACAGGAATAGAGAAAATCGTTCCAAAAAGAAATATTGAATAAAGCATTGCCGCATCAGTCTCGGCAAGGCCAATTTTTATACCGTAAATAATCACAAAAGCATTAACCGAGGACAGGCAATAACTTGAAACAAAGCCAGAAAACATAATTTTTGGCGATTTTGCAACATAAGGCCAAAGCCCTATTTTCTTTTCACTGGCAATTTTTGGTTCGTGATAACGAAGCTTTAATAACGGCAGAATTGCTAATAGATATAAAACCACAACCATTAAATGCAAAAACCAATAATTTTCCTTATAATGGAGAATGTTAAAAATTAACGGCCCAAGAGCATTACCCATTGCCACCACCATTGTGCCACAAGCAACAGTCATTGCCCGAGCCTTTACCGGGGCTATTTCTATCATAATTGTTTGCCTTACTACCCCAGCAATAAAAAACGAACCTCCAAGAATAAAAATTATCACTAACCAATAGAAATAGCTAAAGTAAAATATTGCCAAAACACTGCCAACCGCCGAAACGACTGAAGCGATGAAGATCATTTTAAAAGAACCAAAAAACTCGGTTATTTTTGGCAAAAATCTCGCCAACACTACTCCAGCAAAAATTTGAGTAATGCTGGCAATTGAAATAAGTAACTCATTAACAATTTTCTTCTCTGCGGTAAGTGAAATCATTACTACCAACAAACCATAGCCCAAAGAGGAGAGAAATATCGAAGAAAAAACTGCAATAAAATTATAAATAATCTGATGCTGTTCTAAAATAGGCTTATGAACATTTTCTTTATCGATTTGAGGGTAGTTAACCGCAGAGCCAATGCCATTATTTAACGAGTCGTAATTACGGGCAATTTGCGGACGATTATTAAAAAATAACATTAAAAGAAGGTATTTTGTTGCGGAGGTTTAGCAAAAATATTAAGAATTTCTTCCATTTTTACCGCTCGCGAACCTTTAAGATAGATTAAGAAATTTGGTTGTAAGTGAGGATTTTGCGAATAAATTTCATCTATTTGACGAGAAATATCGCGAAATAAGTCCCGCCCCGCCTCACCAGAATTATCAGAATGACTATACGACAAGGAATTATTTGACAATATTGCTGAACTTTGCAACTTAGCAAAAGATTCGCCAACGGTAATTATTTTCTTAGGGCTAATGGCAATTGCCGATTCTAAAACTTGATAATGAAGTCCTTCGCTATAACTACCAACCTCTTTCATTTCGCCAAGAGCAAGAGTGATATTGTTTATTTCTAACCTTTCAGCCAATTGAGAAATATAATTGAAACCAGCCTGCATCGAGCTAAGGCTAGCATTATAACTATCGTCGACAAGGTAAATTTTGCTATTTTTATAGCTAAAGCACGATAATTTGCCCCTGCCCTGTTGTAAATCGAGAGTTTCAAGGCTTGAAATAAGGTTTTTAGAGGCTTCTTCTGTTGTCATTTGATGAACATCAAAATCTAAAGCAGAAACAACAGCCATCGCAAAGACCGAAGCCTGAATTATTGCCAAATGCGAACAATTTAGGTAATATTGATAATATTTTAGCTTAACAACAATTTTACCGCCTTCCTCGCTAGAAACATCGTAACAAAAATTAGCTTTCTTGCTAGCTAGAGAAGATTGAAGATAAGGCAGCGATTTTTGAGGATTGACTTTCTTTTGTGGCAACTCACCAATAACACCTTCTTCGATATTATTTTTAATATTAATAATATCACAATCAACATTAAGATTGGAAAAATATTGTTGCACTTCTTCTGCCCGACGATAAAGGTAGTCAAAACAATTGCTATCGCCATTTAAGATAATTCGATATGGCGATAAAGCCTTGTTTTCTAAGGATGAATTGTTGTTTTGTTGGTTTTTATAATAATTAAAATTAGCCAATAAACCATTAAGAATTTCTGCTTTTGCTTTAGCTATTCCTTCTTGATTAGGAAAATTTTCGATATGAGCTGTGCCAATATTGGTAATTGCAACAATATTTGGCTTAATAATTTCGGCTAATTCGTCTATTTCATGAAAGTGATTCATACCAATTTCGTAAAGCCCAAATTTGGCAGAAGATGGCATATTAACAAGGTTCAAAGGCATACCAATATGGTTATTCAAATTGCCTTCCGAGGCAAAAACCTCGCCAAAACTTGCCAAAACTTTAGCGATAACTTCTTTGGTAGTAGTCTTGCCAACAGATCCTGTAATTGCAATAAATTTCCCAATATGACGATTTCTCGCAAATTTTGCAAGATTTTGTAGGGCTTTTATAGTGTCGCTAACAAGGATTAATTTACAGATTTTATGATGCTGAAAATATATTTCTCGATCGTTAATAACGGCAATTTTACAACCATTTTCAATGGCATCAGCCAAAAATTGATTAGCATCATTTTTGCCACTTATAGCAATAAAAAGGCTGTCTTTATTGCTCTTGCGAGAATCGATAACGATATTAGCAATATTAGAAGCCTTTAGGCTATTATCGCCGAAGTTACTTAGGATAGTTAAATCTTGTAAAGCACTAGATATTTCTTGCTCTTGCCACAAAACATCGTTCATAATTAGTTAATCAGATTATTTGTTGCGAAGCGGGCTTTTACGGTAACCATAGGCGAAATAAATTATAATGCTTAAAATAAGCCAGCAAATAAAAACTTTAAAATTATGCTTAATAAGAGAAAGCATAAGATAGCCACAACCAATAATTGCCAAAGAACATATAACAAAGACAGCGGGGCATTTGAAAGGTCTTTCGAGTTGTGGTTGTTTAATTCGTAAAATCAAAACACCAATTGCAGAAACTGTAAAAGCAAGTAATGTTCCTAGGCTTGCCATATCGCCAAGGGTTCTGATGGGGGTAAGACCACCAACCAAAGCGACAAATATTGTTACTAACATACAGCTAATAAAAGGGGTATTAAACTTGTGATGTAATGTGCTTAAAGATTTTGGCAATAAGCCATCGCGAGACATTACAAAGAAAATTCTAGATTGACCATACATAAGCACCAGCAATACCGCAACCATACCAGCGACAGCACCAGTTGCAACAAGAGCAGAGCCAATATTGCTACCGTTTTGCCTTAAAGCAAAAGCCATCGGCTCGGCATTAGCAAGGCTTCTGTAGTCGACAATACCAGTTAATGCCAAAGAAACGAGAATATATAACAAACTACACACAACCAAAGAACCAATAATACCAATTGGTAAATTGCGATTAGGGTTTTTAGTTTCTTCGGCCGCAGTTGCCACGGCATCAAAGCCCAAATAAGCAAAAAATATTGCCGCAGCTCCACTTATCACTCCACCAAAACCAAAAGGCATAAAATCGTTGGTAATATTGCTAATTTTAATATGCGGAGTAGCAATAGCAAGGAAGCCAAAAATGACTATTAACTTTACTGCAACAAGGATTCGGTTAAGAATAACACTTTCTTTGGTGCCTCGCATCAGAATTAACCCAACAAATATGGCAATCATCGATGCTGGTAGATTAATAATTCCACCTTCACTTGGAGTCTTGGTAAATGCTTCGGGAATAGCAAAGCCGGCTTGCTTTAAAATTCCAACAAAATATCCAGACCAACCAACGGAAACAGCAGAGGCTCCAACCATATATTCTAAAACTAAACCGCAACCAACAATCCAAGCCACAAATTCTCCCATAATTGCATATGAATAAGTATAGGCACTACCAGCAACAGGAACCATCGCAGCAAGCTCGGTATAAGCTAATCCTGCAAAAATACAAACCATTCCCGCTAGTAAATAAGATAAAGAAATTGCCGGACCTGCATAATGTGCCGCTGCCGTTCCAGTTAAAACAAAAATTCCGGTACCTATCGTGCAACCAATACCTAGCATAACTAGATCTATGGCACCTAGGGTTTTTGTTAGACCTTTTGTTTTTGAGGTTGCAATGATTTCTTGAATACTTCTAATTCTTAATTTAAACATTTTATTAATTGATTTGTTGATAATTTAAAGCAGGATTTCGACGAATATTTCTAATTCTTGGCAAAACTAGTGATTAAGAAATTTTTCTGCTTCTAAAGCGGCCATGCAACCGGTGCCTGCTGCAGTAATTGCCTGACGATATATTTTGTCTTGAATATCTCCAGAAGCATAAACTCCAGCAATGTTAGTTGCCGTAGAATTTGGTTTGGTTATAATATAACCTTCTTCATCGACATTAATGCCAGCATCTTTAAAAATTGCCGAATTTGGCTTATGACCAATTGCCACAAAAACTCCGTCGAGCGATATTTCGCTAGTTTGCTGAGTTAGAATATTTTGAATTTTAACTCCCGTAACCCCTTTTGGCTTTTCATTTCCTAGCACCTCAAGCAAAACACTATCCCAAATAACCCTAATTTTGCTATTAGCAAAAAGACGGTCTTGTAAAATTTTTTCTGCCTTAAATTGCTTTTTACGATGCAAAACAATAACTTCGCTAGCATGATTAGTTAAATAAAGAGCTTCTTCTACTGCCGAATTTCCACCACCAACAACTATAACTTTTTTATTTTTAAAAAAGAAACCATCACAAGTTGCACAACCAGAAACCCCAAAACCTTGAAACTTTTTCTCCGACTCGATACCAAGCCATTTTGCCTGAGCACCAGTTGCAATAATTAGCGACTGAGTTAAGTATTTATTGCCAGATTCGCCAGTTAATTCAAAAGGTTTTTGAGTTAAATTTACTTTAGAAATATGGTCGTGAATTATTTTTGTACCAACATTTGTCGCTTGTTTTTCCATTTGCTCCATAAGCCACGGACCTTGAACTGGATCGGCAAAACCAGGGTAATTCTCGACCTCGGTTGTAATAGTAAGCTGACCACCGGGCTGATTGCCGTTAATAAGAAGTGGCAATAAATTTGCTCTAGCGGTATAAATTGCAGCACTATAACCTGCAGGTCCAGAGCCTATTATTATCACCTTGTGAATATTGGTATTTTCTAGCATAATAAAGTTTTCTAGGGTTTTCTGAGTATCGTATTGATTAAATCTGATTATAGATGGTAAATTTAATTATAGTGTTTCCACTAAATAATGGCAGTTTAGCTAAAAATAACGACTATTTTTTAAAAATGCAAGTTTTAATTATATATCAAATTGACAATAAAATTACTTAAAATATTTTTATTTTAAGGTTTTTTTAAATTCTTACCGCAAACACAATAGCAACTAAACACCAGCGAGATAAAATGCAAAAATATAATAACGGTCTAATGATTTTTAAATTAAAATTTTACCACAACTATAAAAATAAAGTAAAGCAAAGTCAAATTGAGTTCATGAGATATAACCTTTTAAGGCAAATGATAGACAGCAGATTCGAAGACTCAGAGCCCTTGGAGAGCCAAGAACAAGATGAGCAAGATTTAAGCACTATATTAACTCTAAGAGACTTTCAAAAAAAGAATAATAACAAATACTTAAAGACTAGCCCAAGCAAGGAAATTAAATGCTTTAAACATTGTCAATTAATTAATCTTAACAAAACAAATTGCCAAAACATACAATAAATTGGCTAAATTGTGAAATTAGCTAGATTTTGACATTTGCTTCGCTTTTATCCATCGTATTTGATTATATTTCTTTTGTAAAATTTCAAATTGATAATCGCCAATAGTAAATCTTACTTTTTCATCCGGGACATAGCCTAGATGGTTAATAATCAACCCTGCTAAATTGTAGGCATCGCCATCTTCTACCAAGGTCCAGTGTAATTTTTTATTAAGATTCCTAATCATTGCGGTCCCAGCAATTTTATAATAGCCATTATTAATTTTTATTATATCACTATCATGATTAACAGAGCCATCGCCAACATCACCTACAATCTCTGTTAAAATATCTTCCAATGTTATTAGACCTTGTAAAGATCCATATTCATCGACAACAAATGCTATTCTCTGGCTTTTATGGTTAAATTCTACAAGCTGAGTTCTTAAAGAATTGCTTTGTGGCACAAAAAGAGGCTCTAAGCAGTATTTATCTATAGACAAATCGGCTAAATTATCTAAAAGATTAGCCTGTAACAAGCGAACATTTCTTAGCATTTTTTTTACATCAAGAACAGCCACGATATTTTCTGAACTATTTTGCCAGAGTGGTATTTTGCTATGCATTGCAATTATTGCAATGCGGAATATTTCTGCGGTTGGCAAATCTGCATTAATAGAAGCTATATCTTGTCGATGAATCATAATTTCACAAACTTCAACCTCGGCTAAATCTAACACTCCCTCTATCATCTTGCGATCGTAGCTATATATAAGACCTTCCTTGTGTTTCAAATAAATAGTTTCACGGATTTCGTTTCTCTCTAATAAATGTTTATCATGAAACTCTTCGCCCGCTTTAAAAAAGAAGTGATTAAGAAAGAAATTTACTAAACGATGAATTAGATTTATTAATGGGAAAAACACTTTGACAATTAGCGATATTGGCTTTGCAAAAAGCAAAGATACCGAATCGGAATAGCGAATTGCATATGTTTTTGGTAATATTTCAGAAAAAATCAAAATTATCAATGTCATAATAACCGTTGCATAAAAAATACCACTATCTCCAAAGACTTTATCGAGAACTATTGTAGCAATTGCCGAAGCCAAAATATTAATTGCATTATTGCCGAGCAACATAGCACCAATAACCTTATCGCGATTTTGTAGTAATTTTTCAAGAATTTTGGCACTTTTCACTCCTTCATTAGCCAAACGATGAGCACGAGCACGAGAAGCGGCGGTAATTGCTGTTTCAAAACAGGAAAAAAGTGCGGATACAAATAGCAATATAACTATTACGATTAAATTTGTTTCAAGATTCTCAAACATAATATTATTTGCTAAGTTTTTTAAAGTGAAGACGAGGATCGATTAAGTAATAACAAAAATCAGCAACAAGATTAGCTAAAAGACCAGCGAGGCTAAAAATGAATAAAGAGGCAAATATTATGGGGTAATCCCTAGTGTTCATGGCCTCGAATGTCATAAGACCAAGACCATCCAAAGAAAATATTACTTCGATTAAAATTGACGATGTAAAAAAAACCGTAATGATTTGGGCTGGTAAGGAGCCAATAATCAGCATCAAGGAATTGCGAGAAATGTGAAAATATATCATAGAATTCCAACCTACGCCCTTATTTATCAGCATTTTAACATAATTCTTATTAAATTCTTCCAGAAAATTATTGCGGCAAAAAATTGCTAGAGATGCCAGAGAAGTTATGGTAATAACAAAAATTGGTAAAAATAGATGCCACAAATAGTCGAGAATCTTTTGCCACCATTTTAAATTAATAAAATCAACAGAAGTTAGTCCTTTCAGGGGGAATATTGCAAAAAAATTCCCTCCACAAAAAATAGATATCAATATAACAGCAAGAACAAAACTAGGAACACAGCTAGTTAAAACAAGACATATATTGCTAATCTTATCAAAAGCAGAATTTGCATATACCGCCTTCTTCACCCCGATAGCAATAGAGATAATATAAGTAAGCATTAATGTCCAGAAGCCGAGTGACAGAGAAACGGGGATTTTTTCTATAATTATATCAATAACCTTTGTGTTTTGATAAAAACTTTCACCAAAATCAAAAAATATAAAGCTTTTTAACATTAGGACAAACCTTTGATATATGCTTAAATCGAAACCGAATTGCTTTTTTAATTTTCCTACCGTTTCGTCGTCTAAAGCAGATTTTTGGTTAAATTCAATAAAACCAACCTTTGCCACACCAACAATATTCAACCCATAAGATTCGCCGCTAATTTTTTGATGATTAATCTGGCGAGATATTTGCTCTACAGGACCACCAGGAGCCAGCTGTATAAATAAAAAATTTAGTAATATAATTAAAAATAATGTAGGGAATATTAACAAAAACCTATTGAAAAAATATCTAAACATAAAGTCTAACGAGCTTCCTGCAATTTTTTAGATGTTTTGAATCTGAAATTGGCAATAATTAAACCTTTTTTTAGATCAAAAAACATTAATTGTTGAATATTATCAACTTCTTCGAAATCGATAATTAAGATGTCTTCTTTAATATGCCAAGATTTTACTCTGCCAATCACATCAAGATCGATGACATTTAATTGAGATAAATCAAATGACTTCTTACTGCCACTATAATTAACTTTTTCTGCTATTTTTAGTTGTTTTTTTGTATTTTCGACACCTTTAAAGCTAAATAATAAATAAAAAATAACAGCAATAAGAGCCGTGGAGCATATGATAAAAAAGCACTTTGCAAATTTATCAAATTTACTATTTAAGTTAAATTGAGCAGAATTCATTAGTTCCAGTTTATTGTTTCATTTCCATCGCAATTATTGCAATTTACAGCCCAAGAGGTCGATCTTCTTTCGCAACGATCGCAGTTATAGGATAAATCAATAGAAAAACCAAGCGACTTCTTTTTGTTCTCGTTGTAAAGATCGGGGTTATTCTGTAACTTTGCAATTTTGGCTAATATGTCAAAGCTGTAGTAATTCAAATTCTTTTTATTAGCATTGCTAGCATGACTCCTTGCCAAATCTATATTGCCAGCTTTTAAGGCGATATAAGCGATGGCGATATCGTTAAAATAGTTATAATGCTTGTCTATCTTACTACTATCGATAATTTTTTTCATTGCCTCAATTCTTTTATTAGGCTTTAATTTATAGGTTGCCATCTCGAATAGCCCTAATAGAATCATATTAGGCTTATCTTGCCAGAGTTTTTTAATTTGCCTTAGTGCTAATTTTTCCAGTGAAAGATGCAATAAAGATTTGATTGATATTTCTCTTGCTGGCAAGAAGTCTTCGTCTATTTTTAGTGCTTGTTTCGCTCGATAAATTGCTCGATAAAAGTTCTTGCTACGATATAATTCTAGAGCATAACCACAATGCATTATAACTAAATCTCTTTTTTGCAATTCATCGGTAAACTTTTCCGCCCCAACTTTTGAAATTAATTTTTTTGCCTCATGCCATCTGCCTAATTTTCTATAAATATTAAATAATTGTTTAGCAACAGATAAATCGTAACTTTTGAAATTAATAATATGCTCGCCATAAAGCATTGCCTTATGGTAGTCTTTTTCTTGCTCGGAAATCTTAAACTTGGTGTAATAAAGCAGATTGTCTAGATTGGGAAAATGGCGAATTTTATTAAAATATTTTTCTGCAACATGATAATTCTGCTGATTTAAAGCCATTTTACCGTTGATAAGATTGTTAATATCTGGATTTTTTACTAATTTTGCAAAGACAGCATGTAAATCTTGAGATTTCTTATAATCAAGGACATCGATTGCAACTAGCAATTCCGCTAACACAGACCAAGATTTTTTGGATCTGATTAATAAAGATTCTATGTTTCGATTATAAATTCTTGTAAAAAATATTTTTGCTAAATTAGGGAAGCGGAAACTAACAATTTTAATAAATAGATAAGAAAAGCATAATATTGCAAGAGTTAGTAAAATCGCCAAAGCAATGGCAATTTGTATCTCGATTTTAACTTGATAATTAAGCCAGTCAATTAAAACAAAGCCTGGGTTATCGATTAAAGATATAACCAAGAAGCTAATAACTATCGATAAGGAGAACAGCCAAATAATAAACATATCAATACCTAAGTTATATTGGATTTTTTAAATAATTAAGAAACTCTTCATCAATTTGCTGTAATTCTGCAAGTTTTTTTATCTCAACCTCAAAAGATTTCGCTATTTCCCTTTGATGAGGAGAGAAAACTGCCAGTGCTTTTAAAATTTCGATATAGTTTTGAGTTAAAAAGCTCTTTTCGATTGAAAATATCAGGCTATCGATGTCGTTAGAGTTGGCAATTGGTTGGTTAATTTTTCTTATCACAACTTTTTTGGCAAGGTAATAACGTATATCATCTAAAGTAGTCGATTCTTTTTTAAATTTTGAAGAAGCGATGAGATCTGGAATAATCGCCTGAAACATCTTCTCTACTTCCTTCATGTTTTTAAAATCTTTTAGATGAAACTCTAAGTTGCTAAAAATTGCTACCATATTTTTGTCGTAGCTAATCATAAGGCGAAAAGCCAGCAATTGATTATTAAAGGATTGATTGTTTATAGAAGAATCGTTAGTAAATATTTTTTGCCTCAAATCTAGATAGGAAAAGATAATTTTAATGATTTTTTCGTTATTTCTGTAGTTAGCAAGCTCTGACCTTAGGTTAATTACCTCTTTCTGTAGATCGTTAATTTGTGATTGATTTTGCATAAAAACTCGATAGAAAAAATCGATATTTTTTTGCTGTAATTCTTTAGTAGTTATGTCGGAAAGATCTTTTGCAGTGTATTGTTCCTGATCTTTTTTTATTGAGGTTTCGAAGATGTCATCGCTAGATAGATCGCTAGGATGAAAATTTAGAATATCAGGAAACTTTGTTAGCAAAATATAAGATAAAGCCAAGATGATTGCAAGAACCAAAATAGCATTCCTTAGCCAAGAAAAAGACTTTTGTTTTGTCATAGTTTTAATGTCGATTAAAAATATTGATTTATTAGTATGTTTTTAGTAGGTTAAAAATAAGTTATCTAAAACATCTTTTGAGAAAGGTAGATCGTTGAATCTGTAGCTTTTAGCAAAACCTTTAGCATTCATTTCGTGCAACAGGCTATCGCTAATACAAAAAATTAACAACATCTCCTTGAGAAATAAACTTACTTTAGAAAAAGATTTATTCCCAAAGCTTTTTACAACAAAACCGTCTAGTAGTTGACAAAAAATTTTGGCACTATTACTTGAAAACAAAGGAATCATTATGATATTTGCATTATTTTTATAAACCGCCTCCTCTGACAAAGTTGATGAGTTATAAAAAAATAAATTAACATAATTTTCTAATAATTCGATAAAATCTTTAGAGAAAATGTGCTCTTCAATAGCATTATAAGCGATAACACTAATAATTTTTGGCTTAAATTTTTCTTCTACATAGCTTTGTATAAAAATTTTATCTATCTCGGCCTCTAAATCAACAGCAACTTTATTGCCACAAAAATAAAATAGCAAGGATTTTTTTAATTGAATCTTGTTAACATTGTCTCTGTCAAGATAATGTTTTGCAATTGTTTGTGCTAGATTTTTTGCATTCTTCTCTTCGGCACTAATAATGTTGATAAAATTATTATTAATAAGTTTAGATACCGCCCTGATACTGATTGAGAAAATCGGGGTATCTTTCGGTGGGTTTAGGCTTATTATTGCATCGCAGGCATTATCACTAGTTATGACAATGCCAAAATCTTGCTTATGAAAGCTTTGTAAAAAGTTAAAATTTAGAGGTTTTAAAGTTTTTAAAAGAAAATCTTCATTTATTAATTCTTTTTCTACCTTAAACATTGGCGATATTATATTTTTTATACCGTTACTATTTAATTTTCCTGCTATGAAAAGTGATTTTTCTAAGTCGCGAGTTAAGATAAGCATTTTAATACTTTAAGATTAAATGTATTAGATAAAAAGTGAAGCCAAACAAATAGATATGCTATTTTTATTAAAATTTTAATTGCAAAATAAATTAATCTCAATTAAAAATAAAGCAATAGCTAGGTCGTAAATTTATTAAACCAACCAATTAATAACAAAAACATCGCAACTCTCCAATGAAAACAAAAAATCAACAACTCGTTAGTAAAACAAAGTTAAATAAAGTAGCAAAGTTAAATAAAGTGGCAAATAAAACACAAGAAGAAAAAAAAAAGGTGGTAAATAACTCAGATAAACTATCAAAAACTCAAAACAAAATCAAGTCGGAAGGTGGCAAGATTAAAAAAGTTGTTCTAGCTTATTCTGGCGGTCTAGATACTTCGGTTATATTGAAATGGCTACAAGAAGAATATAACTGTGAAGTAGTTACTTTTACAGCAGATCTTGGTCAGGGAGAGGAGTTAGAACCAGCAAGAGAAAAGGCAAAAAAACTAGGGGTAAAGCAAATTTTCATCGAAGATTTACAAGAAGAATTTGTCCGCGATTTTGTTTTTCCTATGTTTCGTGCAAATGCTCTCTATGAAGGGGTTTACCTACTTGGAACATCTATTGCCAGACCATTAATTGCAAAAAGACAGATTGAAATTGCAAAACTTGTTGGTGCAGATGCCGTAGCACATGGTGCAACGGGCAAAGGAAACGATCAGGTTCGTTTTGAGCTTGCATATTATGCTAATAATGCTGACATCAAAATAATAGCTCCTTGGCGAGAATGGAATCTCAATTCTAGAACCAAGTTAATAGAATATGCCGAAAAACATCAAATTCCGGTAGCAAAAGATAAAAGAGGCGAATCTCCTTATTCTGTCGATGCAAATCTCCTACATACATCATCCGAAGGAAAAGTCTTGGAAGACCCGTCTCAACCAGCACCAGAATATGTTTATCAAAGAACCACATCTCCGGAAATGGCCCCAGATAAACCAACTCTAGTAACTATAGAATTTAAAAAAGGCGACCCAATTGCCGTTAATGGCAAAAAAATGACAGCAGCACAAATTCTTACAAAACTTAACGAGCTAGGATCTATCAACGGCATAGGTCGCCTCGATCTTGTAGAAAACCGTTTTGTTGGCATGAAGTCCCGCGGGATATACGAAACCCCCGGTGGAACAATTTTACTAGTTGCGCATCGTGGAATTGAATCAATTACTCTAGATCGAGAAGCCATGCATCTAAAAGACGAATTAATGCCTCGTTATGCCAAATTAATTTACAACGGGTTTTGGTTTTCGCCAGAAAGATTAATGCTTCAGGCTTTAATAGACAAATCACAAGAAAATGTTGAGGGCGAAGTTACTTTAAAGCTTTACAAGGGCTTGGCTAGTGTCGTTTCTAGAAAATCCAACAGAAGTCTTTACTCTATTAACCACGTAACCTTTGAAGAAGATCAAGTTTATAATCAATTCGATGCCCAAGGTTTTATCAAATTAAATGCTTTAAGATTAAGAATTGCCAATAAATTAAAATAACTACAAATGAAAAAAATCTTATTATACCTTCTTATTATTATAACAATGACCTCATGCGAATCAATAAAAAGATTCGATTCTCGTCGCCTGAGTCCTAAATATCTTTTTGGTAAAAAAATCTATCTTGATTCTCGTATCGATTTTGTATTAAATGCTCCAGCCATCAACATTAAAAACTTTCTTGATGGCGATCTTGAAGGACACGGAATAAAAATGAATAAATACGGAGAGATTGTCGAGGTGCAACTAATAAAAATCAAATCTCGCTGGCAAGGGAATAAGGCTCAAATCGAATTTAACTACCAATTAGACGGTCAAACTTTCGATAGTAGAATCTGGCTATTAACCTTAAATCAAGATGGCACATTTGAAGCAAATTCTCACGATGCAGTAGGAATGGTCAAAGGTAAGCAAAAAGGTAATACAGCACAAATTATTTACGACTTAATGGTGCCAGAATTAGATCGTAAAGTAAAATCTCACTTTGAAGATAAATTTTACCTTGTCGATAACAATTCTGCAATATTAATATCAAAGATTGGTAAATATTACCAACATGACAGCACTTGGACTTACTCAATCAAAAAAGTAGCCACAGATGTTAAAAAACCCGAAGCTACTACAAAGCCCCAGCAAAACCCTGTTAACTATCAACAACTATTGATGCAACAAGCAAAGCCAAGATATCAAAAAATTGAATTCGAAAATCAACAGCAAAATCCAACAGACCCAAATTATTCAGCAGAAAATTTTAACCAACAGCAATACCAGCCAAATGCAATACCTCAAAATGCTTATCGAGGACAATATTCTAATCAACAACAATTAGGTCAGCAGAACAACAGCTACAACAACAAACAGCAAATGTCTCGCTCTATCAATAATCCTTACGATATACCTCTAGAAGGTCAGTATGGAGCAGATTACAGCACTAATCCAATAGCTCAAGAAGACATAAGCCCTATAAGTGCTGGAAATAATACTAATTTTAATAAAAATAATCAAACAAGAATTACTCAAAATAATTTGTCAAATCCATATATCACACCTCCAAAATTTATGAAATTTGCTCCAAAGAAAAGAATTCTTGTTAACCCAAACTAACTAAATCAACACAATAGTTTAAAAATTGCAAAACAAAGAAAACTTTAAAAACAACAAACAGCTTCTTTTCGCTTACTCATTTGATGAATACGGAGTTGCTCACAACCTAGAAACACATGAAACAGCTAACGAATTAAAAAGCGACTCACTTGCTTGGGTTCATCTAGATGGCAACGGAAATAACCTAAACAAAAGCAAAAAATGGCTAGAGAAAGAGGTTTCTTATCTAGATCATTTAATAATCGATGCCCTACTCGCACAAGAAACCCGACCAAGAATTATCGAATTTGCTTGTGGAATGTTAATAATTCTTCGCAGTGTAAATCAAAATATCGACTCTAAGCCAGAAGATATGGTATCTATTAGGATTTGGATAGATCAATCTAGAATTATCACAATTCAAAAAAGAGAAATGAAGGCAATATTCTCACTAAAAAACCTTATCTCTCAAGGTAAAAAAATTAAAAACTCTAGCGACTTTTTGTCTAGTTTGTGCTATCAGATTGGCGAAGAGACCTCGCTATTTCTTGGTAAAGTTGGAGAAAAAACCGATGTCATAGCATATAACATAACTCAACCAAACCAATCTTTAGCCACTTGTCAGAAACTGCAACAAGATTTACTCCAACTAAGAACGCAGTTAGCAATCATCAAAAGATTTTTAAAACCCCAAAAAGAAGTTTTTTCAAAATTAAAAAACATAGAAACTACTAGTTGGCTAGACGATCTAGCAAAAAGACATTTTGCTGAAAATCAAGATTTAATCAATCTGATGATCGAAGATGTAGATGAAGCAAAAGAGAGAACTCAAATTATGAATGATGAAATAGCAAATATCATCAACAACAAATTAAACAAAAACATGTTTCGTTTGTCGATAGTTACGATGATCTTTATGCCAATTACTTTCATCACCGGCTTGTTTGGCATGAACCTTGGCGGAATACCAGGAAGAGACAGTGAATCTTTTTTTATTATTGCTGGTTTAATTATATTATTTGGAGTTGCTCAGGTGTTTATATTAAAAAAACGTGACTGGTTTTAGTGTTTAGTAAATCGTTTTCAATTCTAATTTATCGATAATTTTTTTTACTAGCTTATCACAGCTAATATCAGATGTTTCGAATGTATAATCCGCTTTCTGATAAATCGGATAACGAGCAGAAATTAAATTATTAATAATTTTTAGTTTATCCTTATGGTTTAACAATGGTCTGTTGTTGCTTTTTTTAATTCTTTGCAAGATTTCTGTGGCACTAGCCTTTAGCCAAATAGAATTAGCCCTTTCGGCAATTGTTTCTTGCAGATTTTCATTAATAAAAGCTCCACCACCTAAAGAAACAATCATATATTCTTCTCTTTGTAAAATCTGATTAATAATTTCAAATTCTTTAGCACGGAAATAATCCTCGCCATTATTGGCAAATATCGAAGATATTGAATCTCCCTCGGAATCTTCTATTTCGCGATCGCTATCGATAAAATAATACCCAAGTTCATTTGCCAACTTCGCTCCAACTGTTGTTTTTCCAACTCCCATCATCCCAACGATACAAATAATTTTCTTTATCTTGCTCATAGTGTTAAAAATTTATTTACTAGATAGCCTTAAAATCAACAATAGCCTTAAAATCAACAAGGTAATATGGTAAATACCAAGATAAACTAAAATAAAATTAATAAATAGCTTGAAATTTGTAAAACAAATACTAAATTAACATTTAATTAGTGTCAACCCTAATTTACCAACTTTAAAACGAATAAATTATGTTTAATTACTCCCAAAAAACTTTCTCTTCCTCTATAGCTTCTAGCTCTTCACTAGATATTGGCTTAAGGTCATATATGGTCAAAGTTTACAATCAAATGACTATTGCCCTTGGTATATCTGGTTTTATAGCTTTCATTGTTGCTAACACTCCATTAATGCAGATAATTTTTGGAAATAAAATCTTAATGTGGGTAGCGGTTTTATCTCCATTGGCTTTTGTCATATTTTTCAGTTTAAAACTTGCCAGCATCTCTGCACAAACTGCTAAAAACTACCTCTGGATCTATGCCGCTTTAATGGGTATTTCCTTAGCTTCTTTATTTGCAATATACACAGGAGTTAGCATTACTAGGGTTTTCTTTATAACTGCCGCAACATTTGGGGCAATGAGTCTATATGGCTACACAACCAAAAAAGACTTAACAAACTTTGGTTCGTTCTTAATGATGGGCCTAATCGGCATTATTATCGCATCATTAATTAATATTTTTCTAAAAAGCAGTGCGATGCATTTTGCAATATCAATAATCGGAACTCTAATTTTTATTGGTCTTACCGCTTACGATGTCCAAAAAATAAAACAACAATATTACATGGTTTCTGGCAACGATGAAATGGTTGCTAAAGCCTCTGTAGTTGGTGCATTAAGCCTATATATGGATTTTATCAATCTATTTATTCATCTTATGCAACTAATGGGTCAAAGAAGAGGCGAATAACTTAAACAAACAACTTCCTACATTACTAAAATACAATAATGTAGGAAGTAAATTTCACCACAAAAAATTGAAAAATGAACTACCTCCATCATTATCATTGCGGAAATTTTGCAGATATTTTTAAGCACAGCATATTATCTTTGTTTTTAGAGCACTATAAAAGCGAACAAAATCAACCATCTGCAAACGAAAAAGATACCGAGCTACTTGTTATCGATACCCATAGCGGATCTGGAAAATATACCATACCAACACCAAAAAAACAGCAAAATCATAAAAAAATCTATTGTGAAGCCTTCGACGGATTATGGAAAATACTTTGTTCTGGCAATGAAATCAACCTTATACCAGAGTCATTATTATATGTTATCTCAAGGATTAATCATTGTAAAATGCATCAAATAAAAGATTTAGAGCAGATTATATACCCTGGCTCACCCCTGATAATTAAATATCTCGCACCCTTTTACAGTAAAACAATATTTTGCGAAACTAACCCAGAAATAAATCAACAATTAAAAAGAAATTTTGCTGGGAATCTAAGGTTCTTTGTAAATAATGAAGACGGATTTTTATTACTTAAAAGAAACACGATGAAAGAAAGGTTAGAGCTACAGAAATCACTAGTTTTTATCGATCCTTCATTTGAAAAATATCATCACCCAATTAGTAAAGATTATCAAAATATAAGTCAATTAATAGAAGATTTAGATAAAAAATTTACCGAGAAAAAGCAACAAAATCAAAAAACTTTATCAACCTTTGTTATTTGGTACCCAGTTATAATAAAGCAAGAAACAAGAGAATATAATGAATTAGAATTATTCTATTATAACATTAGTAAATTGCCTAAAGATAGATGGCAAAATTTCATCTGCCACAATATAAACAACACAACAGCAATGAAAAGCTGCGGTATATTAGTTTTTAATGCCCCAAAACCTCTGGTTAATAAAATTAAGAACTTTAATTTTAATCTACAAAAGTTTTTTGACAACGAAAATGCATAATAACACCAATCAAATAGCGGTCAATCATCATGTTAAAACCGAAGAATCTAAAGATTCTTTACTAGAAATATCAACAAAAAACTTAATTACCAAAATCTTTGCTAAACAAACAGAGCATCAATCAAGTCAAGATTTAACAAATTTAGTAAATCTATTTTATAATCTTTACAATATTTCATTTTTTAAAGACGGCCTTGACTTAATTTTAACCAAATTGTCTATTGCTCAGCTAAGCTTTGCAATTATCGAAAAAAAAGACTGGGACACTAATGTTGGCTGTTTTCTTACAAGTAAAACCACTGTTTTTAACAAGGCCTTGAATTTATTCAAATATCACACTACCGAAAAAATCATTATTCGTAAATTATCAATCAATGTCTTAGCCCACGAAATGGCTCATGCTTTAGAATTTGCAAGTAAAAAGCCTTTAACCACAACATTTCAACAGGCTATTAGGCAAGACCTCTTAGGAACAGATACGGCAATAATAACCCTAAAAACAGAAATTAAAAGATTAATAGACAGCGACCTTAAATTATACAAACCAGAACAACATCCTGCGGAGCTATTTGCCAGATACTTCGAGCTTTTAAGCCTTTCTCGCAATGTTTGTTTTAATGGCAATTTTACTACAGAACAAGTAATTCAGCTATTTCCGCGAACTACAAATTTTCTTGTTAATCATTTTAATCCATTAATAGCAAATCAAATCAATTCAGAAATAGCTTATGAAACCAGTAAAATCAAAGCACAAACTAATCAAAGCAACAAATATTGCGAGCCAAAGTTTACAAGCAATATAAATTCTCAACAACAAGAAATAAAGAATAAAGGTTGGGCAAAAACCGTTAATTCTAACCATATTTGGCGAGAATCGTGGGAAAAAATTAAAGATAACAAAAATTAAACTATCTATTAAAATATCAACATTAAACATTTGCATATTTAGTAAAAATAAAACTTTTGCTAAATATTAATTTTCACCAAAATTACAATGAATAACACCATTAACATAAGCACTTTACAACTTCCAAAAAATCAAGAAGACCGCTCAATATCGATAGAAAAATTCGCTACTCTCAAGATGATTCGTAGCAAAAACCTTGGCCCAACAACAATTCTTAAGTTAGTAAGCCAATTTCAAAGCCCAAGTAAGGCATTAGAGCATTTAATAAAAAATTATAAACTATATCCTAACATTGAAATTATTAGCGATAGCATTATCAATCAAGAATTATCTGCCGTCAATAATTTTGGGGCTAAAATAATCTTCTTTTTCGATGACGAATATCCAGAAATGCTCCGTAATATCAGCAACCCTCCCCTTGTATTAACCTGCCTTGGTAATTACGAATTACTAAAAAGAAACATCATTGCTGTCGTTGGCACCCGCAATAATTCTTTT
Source organism: Rickettsia typhi (assembly GCA_945862535.1). Classification (GTDB taxonomy): domain Bacteria; phylum Pseudomonadota; class Alphaproteobacteria; order Rickettsiales; family UBA1997; genus JAJTDS01. The sequence goes on from CAMAYG010000006.1 coordinate 80,976, forward strand.
AATGCCATGCAATTTACAAAGAAAATTTGTCGAGATATCGGCTTTAATAACCTAATAACGGTATCTGGCATGGCTCAGGGTATAGACACTATCGTTCACAAATCTTCAATTGAACATGGGACAATAGCTGTTCTTGCTGGAGGAATTAACCACTGCTACCCAACAAGCAACGAAACACTCTATCAAGAAATAGCAAAAAACGGTCTTATAATTAGCGAGCAACCTTTTAATCACAGACAACAAAATTATAACTTTCTGCAACGAAACCGCATTATTTCTGGCCTAGCAATTGCTGTTGTTGTTATCGAGGCAGGAATAAAATCTGGTAGCCTCGTTACTGCTAAAATAGCAATAGAGCAGAATCGAGAAGTATTTGCCGTTCCGGGCTTTCCTTTAGAAGAAAGGGCTAGAGGGGTTAATATGCTAATAAAAGAAGGGGCAAAAATTATCGAAAGTATCGATGATTTATTAAATGAAGACCTTCCTCTGGTAAATTATAATAATAATTCTCAATTAACTCAGGGATACACGGCTGGTTATAACCAAAACGCATTGCAACAAAACAAAACAAGCAAAATAAATATCAAAAAAATAAATGTCACTTCCTTGCAGAGCCCCTTATTGAGCGACGATAAAGATGTTTTGGAGCAGATAAAATATAAGCAATTTAGCATAGTTGCAAATCAGATTTTAAATCAATTATCGTCATCGGCATTAAAAATTAGCGATCTCTACAACATAATTTCCGCCTCACCACAAGAAATTGCTATTGCAATTAGCGAGCTAGAATTTGGCGATGCAATATTGGTGCATCAGCAACAAATTACAAAAATTATTCAATAATTACTTAGTTTAAATCATCAGGGTTAAGAGTATTATGATAATAATTATCATAATAATTCTTGACAATATGATATTAATTATCATATTTAACAAAAGCCAAAGTAAAACTAGGGCAAATTAAATTTATTAACTACCAATCTAGACATCTTTAAAAAATGGTTTTATCAATTGTAAAAAATAATAAAAAGCAAATTTCAACCAAATTTGCTATTGCACTATTTGCTAGCCTATCGCTAATTGGCAACAACTCTACGGCTCAAAATATCAAGAAAAACACTAAAAGAATAAATAACTCACTAACAAAACAAATAAATCGCCATAAAACACCAAAAGAAGCGGTTCAAGCAACTAACATCAATCTACAAACAGACAGAAATTCTAACATGGCAAATGAAGAAAAACAGCAAATCGCCACTGTTTTAGTTACTGCAAATCGTGGTTCGCAGTATTTCATTCCCAAGTCGTCGATATTTCAATTTAACAAAGCTATCAACGAAATACCGCAAAATATTACTCAAATACCAGCTCAACTAATTGCAGATCAAAACAGCCTTAGCATTAAAGATGCTTTAAAAAATGTTTCAACCATCAGTATTGCAGCAGGAGAAGGGACTTCGCAGGGAGATAATCTTACAATAAGAGGGTTTTCTGCCCGTAACGACTATTTCCTTGACGGAATTAGAGATTTCGGCAGTTACAACCGCGATCCCTTTAATGTTGAAAATATTGAAGTTGTTCAAGGCCCTAGCTCTATTGCTTTTGGCAGAGGTTCCGCAGGTGGCATTATCGAACAAAATAGTAAAAAACCATTACTAGACGATTATACCAAAATATATGCCAGCATTGGCACCAACAACACCATGCGAAGCGGTGTAGACAGTAATTATCAATTTGGCAAAAGTAATGCGATAAGAATAAATGCTATTAGCCATCATAGTTCTGTTGCTCGTCGTAATATTGTAGAAAACAATCGATACGGACTCGCTCCAACCATATCTTTCAATATTGGCGGAGATACTCAGGCAAATATTAGTCATTTGATACAAGCAGAAAACAATATTCCAGATTACGGCATTCCTTTTACAGCAGAAAGGCCAGCAGATGTTTCGCCAAAAAATTTCTACGGCTACCAAGATGATTATTTTAAATCTATGGTTAATATTAGCTCGCTAAAGCTAGAACATCAATCGACAGAAGATTTCAAAATAAGAAATCAAACTCGTTTTGCCCGCTACAATCGAGATATTCAGGCAACATATCCAACTATCATCGCCAACAGCCCCTTACAAATTAAAAGAGCGGTTGTTGCGGTTACTGGCTACGAAATCATGTTGGCAAATCAAACAGATTTACAAAAGAAACTAACTTTATTAGGTAAAGAAAATGAAATTACTAGCGGTGTAATTTTTAGTCGCGAAACTTCTAACCCCACCCGCTACGACTACTCCGGACTTGCTAACGACTCACTAATCGCCCCAAGCAATCCACAAAACATCTCTGGCACTAAAATAACCCGCTTTAGTGTCAAATCAAAGCTCGATAGTGCATCGATCTACTTAATTGACGACATTAAAATCAATAAAGAATTTAGTTTTATTGGTGGGGTTCGCTTCGATCAACTCAAATCAGATACAGACAGAACAGATATTAATCAGCAAACTAAAGCGAATTATAGAGGCCTGAATTATAACGGCTCCATTGTTTACAGACCAGTAGATAATCAAAGTTATTACTTCAATTATGCCACTTCTTTTAATCCGAGTGCCGAAAGCATTATTCTTATCGACAGTAATAAAAACGACCTTTCTCAGAGCAAAGCCGAAGAAAATAAAATATTTGAAGTTGGCAATAAAACTAGCTGGCTAGAAAACAAGCTCCACACTACAATTTCTTTATTTAGAATCAATAAAAACAACGGTCGAGAACGAGATAACAGCAACATCTACCAAAATATCGGATCACAAAGAGTCGATGGCTTGCAAATGCAAATCAATGGCAACATTACAAATAATTGGCAAATTACTAGTGGTTATAGCCTCTTAGATTCGTCATTAACAAATTCTGCCTATGAGGAACGGGAAGGTAATAAGTTAAGCAATATCGCCAAACAAAACTTCACACTATTTACAATTTATCAGATGCCGAAGCAAAGTCTTTTGTCGCAATTTTCTTTTGGTGGCGGAGTAAATGCAATATCCGCACGATTTGCTAGCACTAGTTTCGAAACAACAACCCAAAAACAGGCTAAGGTTTCTGGCTATGCAACCGCAAATTTACTAGCAAAATATCAATTAGATAAAAATATTACTATGCAACTAAATATCAACAATCTCTTTAATACCAAATTTAACGAGCAAGTTTATAGTGGCTATGTTGTTCCTGGCGAAGGATTAAATGCGATTTTTAGCGGTAGCCTTAGATTTTAATTGCCTATTACACGAATATTGCCAAGATAATAACAATCTTCGATATTTAAAACAAATTGCAACTAATCATTTCATTCAAAAGGATAAGGTTGCAATTTGGCTATCTAAATGTAATTTTTAACATTGAAAATGGCCTAATATATATTTCAAATAGCAAAATATCTAAAAATGAAAGAATTCGAGATAATTAACAACTTGATTCGTCCTTTAGCAAATAATCAATCATCGCAAAATCTTGACGATGATGTAGCAGTAATAGACCTCAAAACCTTAGTCGAAGAGAAGCAATCTCTTGTTATTAGCAAAGATATGCTAATAGAAAATGTTCATTTTAGAATACAGGATGGAGCAAAATCAATTGCCCATAAAATGCTTGCCGTTAATTTGTCCGATCTTGCTGCTACTGGCGCAGTTCCATTGTTTTATCTTTTTGGCTTCGGCAAAAGCAACAATATTTCTTCTCAATTTTTAAAAGAATTCTTTGAATCGCTAAGCCAATTACAAAACAAATACAACTGCCAGTTGATTGGTGGCGATATAGTCAAAAGCAATAAACTAACTTTATCGGTTACGATAATAGGTAAAGTTAATAACGGAGCGAACCTTAAAACTAACAATGCAAAATGCGGTGATGATATTTGGGTATCTGGAGAAATAGGTAATAGCTACCTAGGGCTACAAATCATTAACTCTAGATTAAAAAAAGACCGAGAAATAGTGGAAAATTCAATAAAACTAGACACAAAGTCTCAATTGTTAATCGAATCTTATCTTTACCCACAGCCACAGATAAAACTGGGCTCAATCTTAGCAAATAACAATTTAGCTAATGCCGCAACCGATATTTCCGACGGACTTCTTGCCGATTTAGCCAAAATTGCCAATAAATCTCGACTTACCGCCAAGATTTTTCTTGAAAAAATACCGCATTGCCAAGAATTTATCGCCAACATAACTAATAGCAAAAAAAAATATCAAAAACTTATTACAAAAATCATTGCTGGTGGCGATGACTATCAGTTAATATTTACTGCTTCTAAGGCTAAAGAAGAAGAGATAAACAGCATCGCCAAAAAGAATAATATCAAATTAACTAAAATTGGCTCCTTCACAAAGTGGCAAGGCCGTGAGCTAGAAATTATCGACTGGGAACAGAAGCCAATAATAATCAACAAATATGGCTATCAACATTAACAAAAAGTAATATTAAATTACATTTTAAGTGTTGAAAAAAAAACTTATCTAGTTAAATTAAGAAAAATTTAGAGAATATTACATTCTCGACTTAATCATTTTCCATTTTTAAAACAAAGCCTTATATCCTTAAGAAATAAGGCTTTTTGAAGATTTTTAACCAAAAATACAAAGTTAAACTTTGGTTAACTTACCGATATTTAAATATGAAAAATGATATTACTTTTAAATTCAAATCACAGCACAATGGACAATATCACATATGCCTCAATTTTTCGTCGCAATATTGCCAATTCTATCGACACCATTATTAGTTTTTTTGTGGCAAAATTTATAGTTCTACAAACTATTTGGATGATACTAGGGATTAAGGCGGGGCAAGAATGGCAAAAAGAAATGGTCAATAAATTTTCAACTAACGAAATTCGTAATCAAAACCATTGGCAATTCTTAGTGCACCATCGCTTCTTTATGATTATTATTATAATGATTATTGTGTTTTTAATCATCGGAATGTTGTATCATTCAATCCTGAATTCTTCAAAATGGCAAGCAACTATTGGCAAAAAAATAATGGGAATTAAGATTTGCAACAGCCAACTAGAAAGAGTATCCTTTTTGCAGGCACTATCTCACTACTTACTCTCTCTTGCTCCTTGGGCTGTTGCAATATATTTTTTATGCTATCAGCTTATTAATAAAATAACAAATCCAATGCTACTAATTACTAATTCTTGGTTTAATATAATCCTACTTAGCATAATTGGTTTTTGGTTGCAATATCAGATTTTTAGCCAAAGAAAAGCTGGCTTTAACGACCTAATATGTAATGTGATATTGTTAAAAGATCGATAAAACCAATAAATTAGATTTTTCTATAGATTTTACTTTCTTGCCAATAATAATCGCTTTGCATTTCGTAAAGACGAGATTTTGCTCTTTTAAATGCTTCGAAGCCAATTCCAAATTGATATATTTTTTCAATCTTTGTTCTTGCCAAAACAACCAAGGCAACTTTTGCTAAATAAATTTCATCGATAAATAAAATCAATCTTCTTGCTTCATTTGGCTCTTCTTCAGCTATTCGTGGCATATTTTCAAGAAAAATCAGTGAAAATTCTTTACAAATTGCTCGATAATCATCTGCGGATAGCTGTTGTTTTATTATTTGTTTACAATCAATAATTGCAATATCTTGAAAGGTTTTTTCTATAACAAATTCCCTACCCCAAACTTTTATAACTCTTGGCTCTATTTTAGTTAAATCGACCGAGGATTTTATTGCAATTGCAAACCTTTCTTTATTACTAGCGGAAGCAATAAAATAGCGACTAGCAAGGCTATTGAGCGATATTTTGCGATAATCAATTCCGCTATCTAAATTAATCACAGAACAATTTGGCATCAAAACTTTCGTCACAAAATCAATAAACAACTGCCTTTGCAACCCGTTTTTATAAAGCTCTAACGGATGAGTATTAGAAGTAAAAATTACAATAAGTTTCTTTGAAAATATTATCTTAAATATTCTGCCAAGCAACATCGCATCAGCAATATCAACAACCTGAAACTCGTCAAAACACAATATTTGACAATTTTCAATAATAAGCTCGACTGCAAGCTCTACTTCATCGACTTTCCTTAAATTATAATTACCAATTCCTTGATTATAAGAGGTGTTTTTACGAATTTTTTGCAGTGTTTGATGCACATTAAACATAAAACTACCAAAATGAGTAATTTTTTTTAGATCTTGCTTGATATTTAGTTGATTAAAAAAATCTTTCATTAACATCGTTTTTCCCCTTCCGACCCCGCCATATAAATAAATACTAGGATTATTCTTGGCAATTGTTGAATTTTTTACAATTCTCCGAAAAAACTTCTTAATAAGATGAGAATTATGAAGATTATTAATATTTCTTGCCAAAGTATCAAACTTCTGCTTTACCGCTAGTTGTTGATAATCTAGATTTTGAGTATTTATTGGGTTCGATTCTACTAAATTGCTACTTGATAACATTCTAACTCCGCTTTAAATGATAAAATTCATCTAATTTATCTTGGTTCTCTTGATATGAAAAATATTCTGCCTCATTAATGATATGATAAAATTTTCTTAACACATCGTCCAATATTCTATTATCGGTAAAATAAGCTGAACATTGACTATCTTGACCTATTTCATATTTCTTTTTACTAAATTTTAGATCTTTGAAATTCACCACATCTAAATAAGTTAATTTTGCACTATCGATATTTAGCAAAGATTTCAATAAATATTTGTCTGCAATAATATTGTTAACATTAACTGCGGTAAGAGCCATTTGCTCCTCTGCCTTGTTTTGACTTTTTTTGAAATCAAGAACAGCGATAGAGCCTCCTTCTGATAACAGAATTAAGTCGGCACGACCAGAAATTGTAATCTTGTAGTCAAGTTTTAAGTTTTCTTTAGATTCGGCTAGAATTATTGGAGGCAACTTAATTTCTGGAAAGAATTGACATTTTGCACCATTTCCAAATTCTTTAACGAACTTCATAACGAAATCTTGCATTTTCGCCAAAATAAATTGATATAATATTTTTCCTAGACCAAGATTATTAAAATTATTTTCTACGATATTTGCCAAATATCGCTCCATTTCTGCAAAACAAATTGCATCAATACCGCTTTCGCTATCAATGGCTCTTTGTTGATTTAGTAATAAAATTGATTTTTCAATTATTTTATGCAAAGCAATGCCGATAGATTTGTTTAGTATTTTAGATTTAGAATCTCTTAATTGCCTTAAAGCTAAAATATTTGTAGCATAAAATAAGAAGGGGTTTTTTATTAATTGTCCTGCCGAAGTAATAGAAAGATTAATATCGCAATAAAAATTATGTTGCTTAATTTTATTTTTCAGGGCAATTTTGTCGTTTCTAACATCAGCTTGTTTATTTTCTAAGCTAAATTCAACATCATCGCTATCAAAATTAACGATTTGATAAATATTTCTCTTAAAAATTTCGCGATAATTTAGCCTCGACTCACTATTTTCAATCAATTTAATAAATATGAGTAACTTTTCTAAAGGAAAAGAGCATCTTCTTTCTTTACCTTCTTGGGTCATACTCCTGCTTAAAACCACCTTACTGCAGTTAAGATATTGATAGAAATCGTAATTATTCTGGCCAATTTGTGCTAAATGATGATCTATCTTAATATCGCTTTCTATTTGCCTTCCTAGCCAATTAATTTTGGGCTCAGATGGAAAATTGCCATCATTTAAACTAGTAACAACTATTAAATCAGAATCTAACAGCCTTGCCTCGATAGTCGAAACAAGTTTAATTTTGGGCAGATGGCTAAATTGACCAAAGTTTTCTTTGCAAACCTCAATATAATCGAGGGCTGGGAAGTAGCTAATACTCGATGCTAATCGACAAAATATCTTACTAAATTTATCTATCGGCAGAGTTATGTTATCTGGCTTTTGTATTACATTAAGGAAATCGCTGATCGCTTCTTGCTCTTCTTGTTTAGCAGCAATATCTAATGCAGTCTCGTTAGCAAAAAGCTCGACAATCTCTATTAAAACCTTGCCAAGTTCCGCTAAATCAAATAAAATCTTGTGATCTATTTTTGCTTTTAATTTTATAGTTCTTTGCGATATTTTAGCTAATAAATCGACAATAATGTTTGTGGCAAGCAAATTATCTTCAAAATCTTCTTCGGTGCAGTCCTTTAGCTTTAGGTATTCAGACCCCTCTTTTATAATCCTAATTATTTTCTCAAGAGATAACAGGTTGCAATCCTTGGTAAATAGCATCTTTTCTATTAAATGTATTGCCTTCTTTTTGATTGCTGATTTTTCTAGAGATTGGGAGTCTATTTTCGTAAAATCGCTCTTTAATATTGCTAAAAAAACAACATGATTAAATCTTTCATTTACCACATCTTCAATAAAATTTATCACAAGATTTAACCATAATAAAAATCGATGATTTGCCAAATTACTACTAAAATTATTTTCATATGGCAACTTAGCAATAAAAAGCTCATTAACGATTGCTGTTAATAGGTTTTTGTCATTAACAACGATATTGATTTTTAAGCTACGATTAGGATTTTTAAGTAAGTAGGAAATTATTGTATTGACGATTGTTTTTGCCTCGTCGTATTGATTTACAGCATTAACAATTGTTATTTTATCGTTGATGGTGTTATTTAGCTCTACAAATTTACCAGAATTGAAATTCATGCTAAAAGAATCAATACTAACTTGCGAATCTATTGCCTTAATGGTAAAGTCCGACCAAATATCGCTACTAACCATTCGACTAGCAATAGCAATTTCACTAATTGTCTTATTAACTTCGTCGGAGCCAATATTAAGAAAGGCAAATAATTGATAAAGATAAAATTGAGAATTGATCTGCCAATTATCGATATTGCAAGCCTTATATTGACAATAAAACTTATGGTAATTTTTTAAATTTGCAGCATAAACAACAAGATAACCGCAAATATTTTGATTTACACCAGATTCAAGAATAACTTTAATAAATTTGCGACTAAAATCTGTACTGCCCGTGGAGCCAAGAATTACAATGTTACGCTTAAATTTGGCAACTTTATTAATTTTAATAAATGTCGACAAAAGAAGGTTTTGATAGGCACTGCGATTAACTAGATTCTGCTCTTGTTTATAAGATTCGATATTAATTAACACCTTCTCTAGCACTGTTATTATTTTTTGATGATGTTTTGACAAATATTCGAATTTTTTATCGCAAAATTCTTTGAGATCGATATCGTTTTGCATAATTCTAGCAAAAACCTCGGTTAAATCAGTTGCAATGCTTAAACAAATATCAAAATCATAAAAACTGAAATCTTCAATATTTTTAATAATTTTAGCAAGAAAAATTGTAAAATCAATATCGGTTAATTGTTGATATTGCAATAGCTCTGCGACATATAAAAGAATCTCTTGAGAGTTATTTTGATTGATATCAAAAATCTCAAACAAATCAGTAATTGAGAAATTGCTAATCGCCTTAATATTTGGCATTAAAAAACTTTTATCGTTAAAGCCTTGAGAATCCTTAATGTTGTTGAATTTTAATAACAAAGATTGTTGCAGATCTGGAATTGCAGTTTTATTGGTAATAAAAATAAGTGGTGGCAGATCTTGGCTATTTACATCGGATAGAAATTTTTTGTCTAGCCAATCTACAAAACTATCGATAAAGCAATAATTTACTGGTATATTGAAGATCTGATAATGATAATTGTTCAATTTTTAACGATTTGTTGAATTAAAAAACCTAATATTTTATGACTTTATTGAATTTCTTCGGCAAAAATTCGCTGATAAAATTCTGCAATAATAATCTTCTCTTCGTCTATCACCTTATTAAAGAAACTAAGAAGAAATGCCGTTCTAACCGAGTTAAAAATTGCAATATTACTCGCCCAAGAAATTAAAGTTCTTAAAGATATTAAATTAGAAATATCACCATTTTTAAATGCCTGCCTAGTAATATTTGCAAGCTTTACCATCATTTTTGTAGTGTTTTTATGAGGATCTTGCTTAAGCCAAGGAAATTTTTTTTGCAAAATATTAATTTCGGTATCTTCATCGAGATAATTTAAGGCGACGGCAATGTTCCAGCGATCCATCTGTGCCTGATTTATTAAATTTGTTCCGTGATATATGCCCATATCATCACCCGCTCCTAATGTATTTGCAGTAGCAAAAATTCTAAAATTTTGACTTGGTTCAATAATTTTATTTTCTTCAAGAAGCATTAATTTACCTTGATGCTCTAGCAATCGATGAATCACAAAAGAAACATCGCTACGAATTGCATCGTATTCATCCAGCACTAAGGCGACATTGTTTTGCATTGCAAACGGCAGTATTCCTTCTTGAAAAGCGGTTATTTGCTTGCCATCGCTAATTTTTATTACATCTTTACCAATCAAATCTAGCCTTGTAATTTGCGAATCGAAGTTAATTCGCAAACATGGCCAGTTTAGTCTGGCAGCAACTTGCTCTATATGAGTAGATTTGCCAGTTCCGTGCATTCCTTGCACCAAAACTTTTTGATTAAAAGAGAATCCAGCAACAATTGCCGATGTAGTCTGGAAGTCAAAAACATAATTCTTGTCGACTTCTGGCACCATTTTACCAGCTTTTTTAAATGCCAAAACTTCGAAAGGCAGGTCGAAACCAAATAAATCCTTTGGGCAAACTGTTTTTAATAAGGATTGAGTCATTTAAATATTGTTAAATTTATTAGTAAAAATTTCTTTAATTTAGCCTCTTTTTATAAAGATGTAAAGCCATTTTCGCTGTTTAAAACAAATTATAATCAAATATTTTTGCTAAAAATCTTAAAAAGCCTTGGCTTTATGGCTATAAGGCTTCGTTTTTTAAAAATTTATCACAAAAACATTTTATTGATTTTAAGTATGGGAATCGATATTACTAAAACACTCGTTTTTATGGCACTGTCGCAAAACTACCCCAATATTACCAATAAATCTTAAAAAATATTCAGGAATTCCTTGTTAATTAACCTAGTTTATTTAAAAGAATAACTAGCTGAAGCTTTTGTTTATATACTTCTAACAAGGTTTTGTAAAAAAGTTATTTTAACAAATTTAGTCTGGTGTAATGCAAATAGAAATA
>CAMAYG010000007.1 GCA_945862535.1 Rickettsia typhi
AGGAAGATATTTTTAAGAGCAGATTGAGCGATGAACTCAATTAAATTCTGGCCCAAACACGAGATGATGATGTTATCCCGCTTGATTCTTTGGGATAATTTGGAGGTGGAGCTTGTCGGATCTTTACCAGTCCGTGGGTAATGTTGGCGATCAAATCAATGCAATTCTAACAGGAGTTGGACATAATCTTCGCCTAATCCTGAATCACATCAGGAAATTGCTAAAACTTGGAAAACTGGGGAAATTTTTGGCTCAAATTTTACTTCATCTGTTGGAGATTTTTTGCCAAAAACTTATCAGTTTGGAAAATGTTGAGAATGGGAAGTGGGTTCTTTAGCATGGACTAGATAAACTTTAACATTGATTTTGCTGTTGCGAAGCCCAAAAATTTACTTCATGATTTTTTAAACTATAATAAAAACAAGAAATGCTGTTTTTGCTATTATTGGTCAAATAATTTGTCGATTTCTTGCAAAATTCTCTGGCTCTCAAGCGATGTTGTAACAAGCCGAGGCACAAGATCGATCAAATGTTCTTTAACTTCTTGCCAATTATATTCATCGATTTCTTCGAGTATTTGCTCATTTGGCTCTTGTAAATTATATTTCGGCGGAGCAAAGCAATTTTCGGTACAAATCCATTCCAAAGGCGACTTATTGCCAATTTTATAGTCAAAAGCCTCTTTCGGAATTCCTGTAATTAAGTGGAAATCGTCGAGTTTTATCTCGCCTTTCTCTTGGTTTATTTTTAAATAGACTCTTGGCTTGAAATCTTGCTTTAGGACTTCTTTATTTGCCTGCGAGATCTTTCGCTGTAAAATTGCCACAAGTTTAAGCGGGTATTTTTCTGCCGTTTCGTAATTAAGATGCAAATTGGCTAATTGCTTACCACAATCGCTTAATTGCCAAAAATTTTCAAGAAGCGGGATGCGGGGCAGATCGAGCTTTAAATTTTCGCGATATTGTTCTGAATATTTTTTACTACCTAAAACCGCACAACAATAGTAAAATATTTGCTCATCGCTAATTTCGCCATATTTTTCGGTAAAAATTTTACGGCCAAATTCGGTGATATTGGCATTTTTACTGCCATTTTCTTCGTAATAATTAAGAGGAATGGCAAGAGAATCGCCATTAGTGTGTAAATCGACAATGCAATCGCTAATAACGGCACAATGATTGGCTCTGGTATCGAAGCAAATCATTTTCTCTTTTTCTCGCTTATTGGCGAATATTTTTTTAAAAAGACTTGGACGATCGTTAAAGCCATTTGCATAATATAAATATTTTTTCACAAAAGGGCGATAGGCTGTCTTTGCAATTAAAGATTTCTTAAATTTTAATTTTTTCTTTCTTTTTAGGTAATTTTTTAGGTTTTCGCTCCATTTTATATCTAGTTTTAGCGAATATTCCCATTTACGATGCTCAAGAAAGTATTTAGTAAGGCCAAAGCCCTCGTTGGTCTTGCCTTCTTCGGACTTTTTTAATTTTTGCAATTTATCGATTTGCTGATTATTTCTTTCTAATTCTTGATGGTAGATTTCGATAAATTTTTTAACTTTCTTTTCGAGGTTTTTTTTGTTAATGTCGTAGACCCATTTGTCTCTATTGGTTGCAACACCAAGTGAATAAAGTTTAAATATTGCGGTTTCTTGAATTTGGCTAAGATTATTAGAGTTCTTAACTTCCTTATTAATTAATGCCGGAAGCTCTTGCCAATTGTTTTTTACCTGCCCTAGCCATTGATGTTTTGCACTTGGAGTGATTTTGGTAAAATTACCAATTAATTCTTTATAGGTTCGTAAAGTGACATTATTGGCAATTTTTACCATCATTTCATTAAGAAATGCCAGCTTTTCTTCCTTCTTTTGACAGTCTATTGCTTCGATATATTTAATTTCGCACCTTCTTTTTATTGTTTTGTTGCTACTCTTGCCATCTAAAATATTATCGCCATTTTTTACCAAAAACATTATGCCACAGCCAACCCGAATGTTAAAAATATTTTCGCCTTGCTTTTTTGCTTCTTCGCCATTTAAACGAGAATTTCCTTTTAAATTAACGAAATAGCCATAATCAAATTCCTCGGCGATGCAAGCTCGGAAGCCATCATCTTGCTTCGAATCCAGATAAGAATTATTGGTGATGAAGGCAATAATTCCGCCTTTTTCCTCATCCATTCTGTCACTTGCCCAACGAATGAATCTTTTATATAAGTCGAATTGTTTGGTTTTTTGGGCACTCGATTTTTTGATATAGGTTTCTTTAATTCTTTTGTCGATATCGATATAGGTAAAATTTTTATTATTACTATTTTCGCTTTTTTGATTGGCATTGTAGGGCGGGTTGCCAATGATAACTTTTAATTTTGCCTCGTTTTGTTTTTTGATTTTTTGATTATTTTCGTTAAATGCATGGCGATTTTCTTGCGAAAAAATATCTTTCATATCGTTATAAGAACTGCCAAGATTTAAAGAATTGGTATTATTTAAGGTGTCGGCCAAAACAATATTGTTAAATGTTTTGTAATTGCCCTTAATTTGAGCCCGAATATATTCGATATTTAAATTGGCAACATAATAAGGCAAAATGTCGATTTCATTGCAGAAAATTTCATTTTCAAATTTTAGGTCAAAATTGTTCGAATGAGAAATTTGATAAAGCAATTCGCTAATAAAAATGCCTGTGCCAGTGCAAGGGTCGAGGATTTCTACCCCTTTATCGTCGAGTTTCTGTTGAAAATGCCGAAATAGCAATAAATTAGTCATTTCAATCATAAAACTTACCACCTCTATCGGAGTATATTCTATGCCTTGGCGGTCGGCTTTTGCTGGGTTGTGAGCTTTGTAAAATTCTTGATAAACAGTTTTAAGAAAATTTTGTTTCTGGCGATGATCGTCAATAGACCTTGCCGAACGAATAATTGCCTGATAATAGCTTCTGATTGATTTAGTAAGCTCCATTTCCTTTTCTTGAGTAAAAAAGGTGCTGGTAATATCTTCGATGCTTTTAGCGATAGAATTATATTTGTGAAATTGTTGGTTTTCGAAGGTCGAATCAAAAATATCTTTAGTTAAAATATGCTGAACTATCATATCACTAACATCGTCAAAATGCACTTCTTTATTGATGGCAAAGGCACAATCGTCAAGAAAAACTTTAACTTTTTCTTTAAATTGGCGGTTGTCAATATTTTGCTCGGCAATTAACTTAGTTAATTTTTGCGAAATATCTGGCACTTGCTCTTTGAACTTTGCCAAAGCGGTAGTAAATTCGCTGATAAATGGCGGTTCGTAATTAATAAATTGCTTGATAATGCTTGCAAATTGGCTATTGCTAGCCCTTTTATTAGTTAAATCATCTTTGCCAATATAGATTTTGGCAATGCGACTTTTGGCTTGATAAAGCACCAGCCATTGGCTATTTTCAAAAATAATATTGGTTAAATCATAGCCCCGTTCAATTTTTTTGGCAATTTCGCTTTCGATGTCGTCCGCCGAGTCTTTATTTTCGATATAGCCATAATTTAAGCCCATCGCACTTTGCAAACCGGCATCGGGGCGATTTTTGGTGCCAAATTGGACTAATTCGTCGACGATTGTAAGTTGGTTCTCGCGAGCAAATTTATCGACCAATTCAAGAAAAGCCTTGCGAATCGAGGTTTCGTTTGCGGTGCCTCCTGCGGTTGTTAAATCGGTAATTCTTTTATAGTAATCGGCAATGCGGGAAATATCGTTCGTTGCTTCTTTCATGATAATTTATTTTCTACTATTGCTTAAGGCAACTATTCCTGGTAAATCTTTACCTTCTAGCCACTCTAAAAAGGCTCCGCCTGCCGTTGAAACATAGCTAAATTGACTAAAAAGGCCGGCATTATTAAGGCAAGCAACGACATCTCCGCCTCCGGCAACGGAAATAATGTTTTTCTGTTGAGTCTGATAAGCAATTGCCCTTGCCAAACTTTCGCTACCAACATTAAAAGGCAATGTTTCGAAGGCTCCAAGAGGGCCATTCCACAAAACTTTCTGATGCAAAGGGAGTAAATTGGCAATTTCTGCAACGGTATTAAAGCCAACATCGGCAATAATTTCGTCTTTTGCTACATCGGCAATATTAACAATACGGCAGGGGTTATGTGTTTGAATTTTGTTCGTTACCACTAAGTCTTGCGGTAGCAATAAATTGCAGTTATTATTTTTGGCAAGTTCTACAATATTTAGGGCGATATTTGCTAATTCTGGCTCATATAAAGATTTACCAACATTATGGCCCAAGGCATAAAGAAAAGTATTTGCCATTGCCCCGCCAACAACCAAAGTGGTAACTTTATTGGCAAGAGATTTTAGTAATTCGATTTTAGTAGAAACTTTAGATCCGGCAACAATAGCCAAGATTTTACCTTCCTGATTGCTAAATAGGCTATTTAGGTGATCGAGTTCGTTGGCTAATAAAAAGCCAGCAGTACTTTTAAGATATTGAGCAACTCCAACTATCGAGGCATGAGCACGATGCGAACAAGAAAAGGCATCGTTGACATAAAGATTTGCTAGGCTCGACAATTCGCGGGCAAAATCTTGATTATTTTTAGTTTCTTCGTCGTAAAACCGTAAATTTTCTAGTAGGATAAGTTCGCCATAGTTAGTATTGCTTACCGCTTTTCTGGCATCTTCGCCAATACAATCGTTAAAAAAGCCAATTTTATATTGAGGCAAAAGGTTTTGCAAAGGTAAATGTAGCTGTTTTAAAGACATAGATTCTACTTTTCGCCCTTCTGGACGGCCAAAATGCGACACGACAATTACTTTTGCCCCATTTTTTAGGAGATATTCTAAAGTAGGAATGACGGCTTTTAACCTTGTGTCGTCAATGATTTTGCCGTTGACAATTGGCACATTGATGTCGACCCGCACCAATACATTTTTATTGGTAACAACACAATCTTTGAGCTGGTTATATTGCTTCATAAATTATAATTTTTCGATTAATATTTACATTATTTCCGCTAAATAATGAACTATTGCAAGCTTCGCTTATGCCTTTTTTTTCGTGGAAATATTATAATATCTAAAAAAAGATATTATAAAGCAAGGATAAATTTGATTGCCAAGAGTTTTTATTATAGAAAATATTTTCAGATAATTTGCTTAAATGTAAATATTGTAACTAAATTAATTCTTGAGTAATTTGCCAATGTTCGTCTTTTTTGACAATATTAGCCTTAAAATTAAGCACCAGAGGCATCATTTCAAACGAATGACCCAATATGCCTTTACTATCTTGCCATAACGGAATTGGCAAATTATTTGCCAAAATCTTATTAGCAAATTTATCAACTGCTTTGGCGATATTAGGGCGATTAATTTTGCCGTGTTGATTTTCCTGATTAAAATTACCAAGCAAAATCGCCACAGGAAATTTGCCAGTTTCAATGATAATCGTTAATATTTGCTGAAAATAACGATCTAGCCTTTCGCCACTTTCGCCTTCATCTTCTAAAAACAAGATTTGATTTTGCCAGTTAATAGTGTTTTTGGTTCCGAAATGGCTTGCAACAACACTTAAACAACCGCCGATAATAGTCGATTTAATTGTAGTGTTGATTTGCTTTTCTTGGCAATAATTAGCATTAACTAAGCTAATATCGTAACACAGATTTGCAACATTTCTGTTGACAAGATCGACGATTTGTCGAGTTGCAAAATTGCTAATAGTAGAATTAACAAGCTGTAACAACATCGGGGCGCTAATAACTTGCCAATTCCATTGCCGAATAAAGAATAAATTAATTGCGGTAATGTCGCTAAAGCCAATGATAATTTTTTGTTGCTTTGGCCTTGGCATTCGATAAAGCATTGACAATATTTCTGCACTACCGTAACCCCCTCGACCAACCCAAATTATAGAACATTCGTCATTATTAATTGCCGAAGATAATTCGTTGAATCTTTTTTGCGGTGAACGATTAGCAAAATCGTCAGCTAAAGATAAACCATTAAGTGCATCGCTACGATCGAAGCAGTAGCAATATTCCAGCTGATTATTTGCAAGAAAGATGTCGAGATTGTCAATTTCAGTAGCTAAAAAATCGCTTGCTGGAAAAACAATCGCTATCTTGTTTTTTAATAAATTTTTAAACATTAAGTCGATTAAATTGTTTTAAAATTTTTATTGTAAAGTTCCATAAATACCTGTCTAGCAATTGGTGCTGCGGTTTGCGACCCGCTTTTACCATGCTCAACAACAACAGAAACGGCATAACGAGGCGAATGAAAAGGGGCAAAGCCAACAAATATTGCATGATTTTGATTGGCTTTTAGGGCAATTTCTGCCCTCGACATTTCGTCTTCCCTTTTAGAAATTACCTGAGAAGTGCCGGTTTTTCCTGCCATTTCAAAGTCTTTAATTGCAATTCTTTTTGCTGCCGCAGTGCCTCCGGGGTAATTAATTACTCGATACATACCTTCTTTAATAAGTTGCAAATGCTCTGCTTTTACCAAAGGATTATGTTTTAATTTGCTAAATTGAGCAAACATTTTAGGGTCGCGGACCAAATAAGGAGTTATTGGCACACCGCCATTAGCAATTCTTGCCGTAACTACTGCCATTTGTAGCGGATTCGCCAAAACAAAACCTTGGCCGATTGCAGTATTAAGAGTATCTCCGCCCATCCAAGACTGGCGAAGGTTGTCGATTTTCCATTGATTATTAGGGACAACCCCAGCTTTTGCTGTTGCAACTCCAATGTCGAATTTTGTGCCATAGCCAAATCTTTTGGCAACTTCGGCAATTTTTTCTGCCCCAATCTGATTGGCGATGGTAAAAAAATAGGTATTGCAGGAGTGCATAATTGCATCTACCAAAGCAAGAGAGCCATGACCTTCGGGCTTCCAGCAATGAAATGCTCTTTTGCCAAATTGATAATGCCCGTCGCAAAAAACCCTCTGATTTTTACTAACACCAGCTTCGAGGGCAGCGATTGCAACCATTAACTTAAATGTCGAGCCAGGCGGATAAAGAGCCGAAACCACTTTATTACTCAAAGGTTTACGGATGTCGTCATTTAATTTTCGCCAATTAGTATTAGAAATTCCCTCGACAAATAAATTAGAATCAAAAGAAGGAGAGGAAACACTAGCCAAAAGTTCGCCCGTTTCAACATCGATCACCACAACAGAAGCGACTTCATTGGCAATTAAGTTGCCGATGAAGCGATGCAATTCAAGATCGACGGTAAGATGAACCCTAGAGCCTTCAATAGAATTTTTAACCGCTAAAGACCGCAACGGAACCTCGTGAACATTGACCTCGACATATTTTACTCCATATTGCCCCCGCAACTGATTGTCGAAACTTTTTTCTATTCCGCTTTTACCAATACGGAAATCTGGGTGCATAAAAAGATTTTGCTCGTTTTCGTCTATTTCTGTATCTGATGGCAAGGAGACATAGCCAACAATGTGGGCGGTCGCTTCTGGATATTGGTATCGGCGAATCGTCCCCACCTCAATTGAAGTAGAGGAAAATAAATGTGAATTACTTTCAATTTTTGCCAAATCGTTCCAGCTCAGATTTTCGAATAGCGAGACGATTTTCCTTCTTTTAGCAGTCGTAACTTTGTTGATAATTATTTTGTGCGACGATTCATCGAGATCGAGAATTTTACTAATCATTTCAACTTCGGCAATATTAGATTTCTTGTCGCCAATGTAGATTAATAAACGATAAGCGATATTATTATTTGCCAAAGCAAGACCAAAGCGATCGAATATTATGCCCCTTGGAGCAGGAGAAATAATTGGCTTAATGCGATTGCTATCGGACTGGCTAGTATAATATTTATGGCGAAAAAGCTGTAAATAGGCAAGACGAGAAATAATTACTCCGCCCATAAAAAGCTGTGAAGCTCCAATAAATAGAGATCTGCGACTAAAAACTTTATTCTTTTTGATATCGTTTAACATCAATATCTTTTTTTTATAATTTTACTAGTAATATGATTAAGAAATTTATCACTTAACGGATAAATTGCAATTGTTAAGAAAACCTTAACTAGAAGCTTGGCAATATCTGGGCGGTCGTCCACAATGAAGCTTAGCAATGCTATTTTTATTGTAAAAAATATTGTAATAAAGATAACAAAACTCTTGATAATATTATAAAAATTCATCTCCTTATGCGAATTACTCATAATAAACTTGAGCAATTTAATTGTGACGATATAAGAAATTGCGGTAATTCCAATAGGTAGTTCGGTAATTGCATCTTGCCAAATCGACAAAAAACAAACCCACCACAAACCAAATACTTGCCTTACTAAAACTAGATAAAATATTGCGATAACATCGAAAAAGGGCACAATAACACCAAGATCAAGCTTGCTAACAGTTGAAATATTTAAACAAATCAATGCTAGCGAGAAGAAGTAAAGAGGAATTTTATTAACTGTAGACATCACTTCTTTCATTTTGCTAAATTTATTAATTAATATCTTTATGTCGTGATAAAATCTTGCAGATGCAAAACATTGCCCAATGAATCAAAAAAATTATCGTGAGCTGTGATAATTGCCAAGCCTTTATTTTCTAGGTGTGAAACAATTAAAGATTTCAAAACTTGACGATTTTCGTAATCGAGATTAGCAGAAGGTTCGTCGAGCAACCAAATTGTCGTTCCGCAAATCATCAATTTGGCAAGTTTAATTTTTTGAGTTATTCCTGCCGATATTTGACTAGGCAACAAGTTAAGATAAGGCTCAAGCTTAAAAAAAGCAACACCAGCATCTATTGCATCGATATTTCCGTAAAGAGAGGCATATAGATGCAAATTATCTGCTATCGTTAAAGATTTTATTAAAAAATTATCGTGGCCAATTAGCTGAGTATCGCTTTGAAATTCGGTAAAAAATTCTGCGATATTTTGTTGGCACCATAAAATATTACCAACAAAACCCTGCAAAATGCCGGCGATTATTTTTAATAAAGTGGTTTTACCACAACCATTAGAGCCCTTAATAATTAAAGCACAGCCACTAAAAACAGTAACTCCAATATTTGAGATAATTTGTTTTTGATTGCGGTTAAAACCAATGCTTTCTAAGGTCAACACTAGTCACGAAAATTTATAAATTGCAACGGAGCATCGAAATTCTCTTGTTGTATTAGCTGAATAATCTGCTGTAACTCGTCTCTTTTCTTGCCGTCGATACGAACTTCTTCACCGCGAATCGAGGCTTGAACCTTTACTTTATTATCTTTAACGAATTTAACAATTTGCTTTGCCAATTCTTGCTCGATACCATTTTTCAATTTTATCAATTGTCTTTTGGCATTGCCACTAGCATTTTCAACCTTTTGACAGTCTAAAACTCGAAAATCGACACCTCTTTTTGTAAAAAATACCCGCAATGATTCATTGATTTGGTCAAGCTTATATTCATCTTCGGCATTAATGAGAATCTCTTTTTCTTTAGTATTAAATTCTATCGTAAATTTTGATCCTTTAAAATCGTAGCGGTTACCTAATTCTCGTAGAACAGAATTAACCGCATTATCGACTTCCTGAAGATTTACTTGCGAAACAATGTCAAAACTTGGCATATTACTTAGTTTTTTTGATAAATTTAAATAAAGATTTAAAGACCGATTTTTTACCTTCCTCTGGGTTGATACGAGGTTTTTGATCGCGGTCGTAACGATCTCTTCTAGGGTTTCTGTTGACTCCGCCTCTTTTTCTAGCTTTGTTATTGTTGTTGCGATAGTTTTCATTGCGAGGAAGCTCTTCGGGGTTAGCAGATTCTGGCTCGGCAGGAATAATGAAATCTTTTTCTATTTCAAGAAGATTAACCTTTCCTGTAACAACTTCCATTTCGATTTCTCTTTTTTCTTCTTCGGATAGGCTTTTTCTTTTTCTTAATTCAAAACCACTGCCGTCGATGTTTTCTCCACGGCGGAAGAAGATGTTAATTTTATAGTTTTTTTCTGTTTGTGTTATTTCTTGTTTTTTGTAATTTGTTAAATAGATAATAGTTTCGATGTCGGTATAAACATAGACAACCCCAACCTGATTATCGACACAAGAATGGCGAATTGCCCTAAAAATACTAACCGCAATAATTTCTACTGAACGAGTATAGCCCGTTCCGTTGCAGGTTTTACAAGGAGTGGTGATGGTTTCAAAGAAACTTGCTCCCAATCTTTGTCTCGACATTTCTAGCAAGCCAAAGATGCTTATTCTGCCAAGCTGAATGCGGGCTCTATCGTTTTGTAGCTCGTCTCTTAATGCTCTTTCTACTGTTCTTCGCCTTCTTTGGTCGTGCATATCGATAAAATCTATCACAATAAGGCCGGCTAAGTCTCTTAGCCTGAGTTGGCGGGCGATTTCTTTAACGGCCTCGATATTGGTGCGGAAAGCCGTTTCTTCTATTCCACTTTCTTTTGTTGCCTTACCAGAATTAACATCTATTGCTACCAATGCTTCGGTATGGTCGATAACAATCGTTCCTCCTGAAGGTAGAATGATTTGCTTCTCGTAAAGGGCAGAAATTTGTTGCTCAACTCGATAACGATTAAAAATTGGAACTCTTTCTTCGTGCAATCTGACATTACAAAAATTGCCAGACATCGTTAATTTAATAAAGCTTAGCACGGCATCAAGAGCTTCTTTACCTTCAACTATTACTTCGCGAACATCTTCGTTATAGACATCGCGAATAATTTTCTTGATAATATCGTCTTCGGCATGAATAAATGCTGGCGGTTTAGAATTGGTGCTAGATTCGACGATGCTTTCCCATAATTTGGTAAGATATTCAAAATCTCGCTTAATTTCTTCGGGCTTTTTACCAACTCCGGCGGTTCTTATGATGATCGATCTTTCTTGAGGAACATTTAAGTCTGCCAAGATGCTTTTTAAGATTTTACGATCGCGGAAGTTTTCGACTTTTTTAGAGACCCCACCACGATTTGGTGTATTTGGCATCAATACACAATATTTACCTGCGAGAGAAATGTAGGTTGTCATTGCGGCACCTTTATTGCCCCTTTCTTCTTTAACAACCTGAATTAAAATGAGTTGCCCCGGCTTGATTACATCTTGAATTTGGTATCTTTTATAAATTCCGTGAATATTGCCGTTAAATCTTTCTACTTCATCTTCGGCAGAGAAAGCTCCTAAAGAGATAGACTCGCTGTCGTTGTTATCGTCGAAGTTTTTGCTGTCGGATCTGCTGTCAGATCTACTGTCGGATCTTTCGGATCTTTCAGACCTATTGTCGTAAGAATGTTGATTGTACCTGTTGGATCCATCGTAGAAACGACCATTTTGCTGGTTGGAACGATCGTGTGAGTCTTGACCGAAGTCTTTGTTTAATCTGTCATAAGTGGATTTTTCTCTATCTTGATGATGTGCTTTTTGCTCGTCGAAAGAGTTTTCGTTAGAGTCGCGGGCATCTTCCTCGCTACGATCATTGGCTCCAGAAACCATTTCTAGTAATTTTTGTTTTTCCGCTTCGGGTAAAGTAAAATAACTAGGGTGAATTTCGGGAAAAGGTAAAAAGCCGTGTTTATTGCCATCGTAATCGACAAAAGCGGCTTGCAAAGATGGCTCTACTCTAATAACTTTAGCTAGATAGATATTGCCTTTAATTTGCTTTATTGCTAAAGCTTCGCGGTCGAAATCTTGTAAAATATTATTTTGCAAGACCGCTACTCTGGTCTCTTCTCGATGGGCGGCATCGATTAAAATTGTTGTACTCATTGGTTAATTAATTAAATTTGATAATTAGATTTTAATCTAAAATAGGAGCAAAATTTTACTTGCTCACAAAAGGCAATGTTGCATCGCAATTTTGTTTGCTCTGTCTAGAATTTTTGGCATAAATTTAGCAATTTTTAACTCGATAGTTTAATATTGGGCTAAAAGTTGCTAAAATTTCCCTTAGAAAATAACATAGAAACTAACAAAAAGTTAAAACAAATTTGCAATGCAACCATCCTTTAAAAATTTTAAAACTAAATTTAGCTGTTTTGCTTAGCTCTTTTGCTAATTTTTAGCAAAAGAAAATTTTAAAAGTTGCTAAAAATTAGTAAAATAACATTTTAAAATTAGTGTTTGCAGATATTTGACTAAATCTGGCAATTTTTGTAAATGTTACAAAACATTGTTATAGTAAAATAAAACATAGTTTTTATTTTTAAAGAGATTTATTGCAATACTGGTAAATATTTATGGTAAATAATATCGTTTCTTGTTATTTAATACTAGTTAATTATTTATTGGAAATAGCATTATAGCAAAAGTTGCAATAATTATTCTGGCTGGCTTTGATGGCTAATTGGCAAACTTAGCCATTTTAGATATTCGCTTGAACCGCCTGCGATTTTGCAATAAATTATTTCTGGCAGTTCGTAGCAATGATTTTGGCGAATTAAATTACTAATCTCGGAGAAATTTGCTTCGCTGGTTTTAATTGATACCGCAATTTCATTATCGCTAACAACTTCGCCTTGCCATTGGTAGCAACTGGCAATTTGCCAAGTCTGAATACAAGAAGCAAGAGAATTGGCAAAAATTAGGCTTTGCAATTTCTGCAACATTTTCTGGCCTTCGTCGCTATTAGGGTAAGTAGTATTAATAACAATAAACATATGAATAAATTATTTGCCCATCGTGGCTATAACAAAGGCTTAGCAACAGAAAATTCGATTGCTAGCCTAGAAGAAGCAGTAAAAAATAGTTTTACCGCAATAGAATTTGATATTTGGTTTTTTAACAACCATTTAGTAATAAAGCACGATAAACCAAAATTACAAGAATTATCTTCGCTACCAAAGCTAAGACAGTATTTAAAATATGGTAATATTTTAGATTATTGGTGCGATTTTAAAAATATTAACGAGAAAAATGCAAGAATCGTTGCAAAGACAACGAGGGAGCTGGTTTCTGATTGTCAAATTTTACCTGCAAAAATATTTTTTACTCCTTATTTGCCTTGCAATAACATTAGTCGGCATCAAGAATATCGCAAAATTTTTGTAGAAATTCGCCAAGAAATTTTACCAGAACTCTTGCCGAACACGGCACTAGAAAAGGGCAATAAAGGGTTCAATTTGGTAGCAGTAATAGATGATATGCCAAATAATGCAACGGAACAAAGCAAGATTTTCGATTTTATTAATAGCGAAAATTTCGACTATTTCTCGATTGACCACCGCCTTATTAATCAAGAATTGCTAAAAATTATCGAGGCAAAAAAAATATTGGCTTGGACGGTTAATAATTTTAACGATTTAGTAAGAATTAGGGCACTAGGAATAGAAAATTTTACTAGCGACACAATATGCCCAAAGGAACTAGACCAAAAGAACTAGATAAGGAGCAAGATAGGGTTAAAATGCTATTGCACCCTAGTTACAAGACCTCTTTCCGCCAAACTACCTTTTTTGCCAATGACGGCATCGCTAGATAATTCAGTAACGAAGTCTTGCATTTTATAGGCAAGAGGCAAATGTTCTTGTTTGTAATAGACAAAAAGCGGCCTAGCAAGCTTATAAGTTCCGTTTGCAATATTTGCTATTGATGGGCTTTGCGAATCTATTTTTACCGCCTTAATAACACTGCTATTTGCTTGCAAAAAACTAAAGCCAAATATTCCTAGAGCATCTTTATCGTTAATCAGCTTCTGCACAATTAGGTTGTCGTTTTCTCCTGCCTCGATAAAGGCATCGTCGGTTCTTATAATTTGGCAATGCGACTTTCTTTCTTTGCTATTTGGGTAAATTTTTATCATCTGCGGGTTTTTTAAGCAAGGCTCGGTTATTGCGAGCTCAACAAAAGAATCTCTAGTGCCAGAACTTGCTGGAGGACCGTAAATTTTTATTGGCAATGCGGGTAAAGATTTATCGATTTCATTCCAATATCGATAAGGATTAGCAATGATTTTACCTTGAGAATCGACAATATTGGCAAGCAATGCTAGATGCAAAACATCGATTGATAACGAAAAATTTTGACCGTCGGCTTTATTTGCTAAAACAATTCCGTCGTAACCGATATTAATTTCTACAGGTTGAGTAATTTTGTTTTTCTTGCATTCTAAGGTTTCGCTTGCTGTAATTTGCCTAGAGGCATTGATAAAATCTGGAAATTGCTCGCCAATACCCGAACAAAACAACTTAAAACCGCCACCCGTGCCATTTGCTTCGATTATTGATGCCCGAAATTGAGGATCGGATATTTTAACAACTCTGGCAAAATCTTCGACAACCATTGCCATAAAAGGATATATCGTTGAAGAGCCAACAAGATGCAAGTGTTTTCTGGTAAATTTCTCCTGAGATTCGCCCTGAGGTTGTTTGTTTGGTTTTTTGTGTGGGTTTTTGTTTGGTTTTTTGTTTATGTCGGCCTGTTCTAAGAATTGTTCTTTTAAGTCACTTGCTCCAAATAGAAATTGCAAGTTTTTTGTTGTAAAAAATGGAATTAGAACTACAAAAATAACCGCTAAAACAATTAAAATTTTAATTGCACTATTTTTTTTTAACATTAGAATTTGCCCTTAAATTTGCCCTTAAATTTAGCTTAATAATTTTTAGGCCCTTAATTTTGAAACCGACGACTTTGAAACCGACGACTTTGAAACCTTGGCTTGCCTATTTTGCAACTGACAATAACTGCAATATTTTAAAGCTCAATATCTTTTAATATAGATTTAACAATAACAACCATATTATGATTTCTTGGTGCAATAATTGCCAATTAAAACACATAAAAGCAAAAAATTATCGTCTGGGAATCTGTCATCGGCAAATTCGCTATCTTGAAACGGGCTTTGCAATAATAAAATTGCTCATTGCGACCGCATTAATTTTTGCTAATACCGCCAATTCTTTTGCCAAAAAGCCCGCTAAAGCTAGTTATAACAAGGCAAAAATTCAAAAAAAACAGCTAAAAAATATCAAAAAACTATCGCCTAAGCTAAAATATGAAGCAGAAGACCTTATTACCGAAGAATTCGTTAGTAACTACCTAGACAAAGATCAAAACAGCCAAATCGAACAAATTGACGAAAAAGAAATCTCCATTGTTGGCAATTATCGAATCGATAAAAACTCTATCTACAGCTCGCTAAGCTTTCATAATTTTCAAACAGCAACCGACAAAGCAATTAACGACAGCCTAGAAACACTTTATGCCACCGAGCTTTTTGCCGATCTGGAAATAAAAAAAAACCTTAACTCTTCGTTAGTTGAAGTAATAGTAAAAGAAAACCCTATCGTTGGCGACATTAAATTTGTTGGCAATAAAAAGATCGAAGAAAAAATTCTTCTGCCCGAGTTGCAACTAAAAAAAAGAAGCATTTTTAGCAAAAATAAATTGCGGAGCGATCTCGCTAGAATTAGCGACATATATATCAAAACTGGTCGTTTTCTTGCTACCGCAGAGTCAAAAATTATCATTAAAGATGGTAATATTATCGATATAGAATTCGAGATTTTCGAAGGCAAAAAGGCAAAAATCATCGATATCAACTTTATTGGCAATA
The DNA here is from genome assembly GCA_945862535.1 of Rickettsia typhi. Taxonomy (GTDB): domain Bacteria; phylum Pseudomonadota; class Alphaproteobacteria; order Rickettsiales; family UBA1997; genus JAJTDS01. The sequence goes on from CAMAYG010000007.1 coordinate 15,538, forward strand.
AAGAATTCACTCAAAACGAACTATTGTCAGAAATATCAACTCGCCGTTCAAAATGGTACCGCTTCTTTTCTAATGCCGACAGCTTCGACTCCGATCGCATAGATTTCGACAAAGAAATTTTAAGAAGATTTTATGGCAAAAATGGATTCGCTGATTTTAATGTAATTTCTGCGGTTTCTCAACTTACTCCAGACAAAGAAAGCTTTTTTATTAATTTTGCACTTGAAGAAGGCATAAAATACCGCATTAAAAACATTAAAATTACTAATCTCATCGCAAAATTTAATGAAAAACCTTTATACAATAAAATAAATTTTAAAAGCAACGAATTTTATAATCTCGAAAAGATCGACAAAACCATTGCCGAAATGACAGATTATATGTCGGAAAACTCTTTTGCTTTTAACGAAATAGAACCAGAATTCACTAGAGACCTTGCCAATAAAACTATCGACATCAATTTTGTTATCAAGGAAACACCGGCAATATATATCGATCAAATAGAAGTCAAAGGAAATATTAGAACCTTCGACGAAGTAATTAGAAGGGAATTAAGAATATCGGAAGGCGATCCTTACAACATCAATAAAATCAATCGCTCTCGTCAAAGAATCGAGAATCTTGGTTTCTTTGAAACGGTAAATTTTGAAGTAAAAAGAATAGGACAAACAAATAAAGTCGACATTATCATCGATGTTAAAGAAAAGAAAACTGGCGAATTTAGCTTTGGAGTCGGTTTTTCAACGGTCGATAAAGCAACGGCAAATATTGGGATCAAAGAGCGGAATTTTTTAGGATCGGGGCAGGAAATTGGGCTCAGTCTACAAAAATCAAATTTTACCTCGGTTTTTGACATTAACTACCAAAAGCCTTATTTTAACCGCTATAATCTCGACCTAGGAACCGAAGTTTTTAGCAACAAGCTTAATAAAAGAAACACTCTAGCATATGACCAGCAAAATCAGGGCTTGAATATTAATGCTGGCTACGAAGTGAAAGAATTCCTAACCCATCAAATTCGATATTCTTACAACAGTCTGGGTGTTGCCAATGTTAGTGACAGTGCCTCGCAAAATGTTAAAAACCTTGCTGGCAACTTTATCAGTTCAACAGTTTCCAACACCTTACTACTCGACAAAAGAAATAATCGCCTCGACCCCCGATCTGGCTATTTTATTTCGCTCAGTCAAGATGTTACCGGCTTCGGGGGCAATGTAAAAAACATTAAACACGAAATCGGCTCTGCATATTATTTACCAGTTATTGGCAACGATTTTATTTATAAATTTAGCCTTAAAGGCGGTATAATCAAGGGTCTGGGGCAAGATGTTCGTAGTAATTTTGGCTTCTTTCTTGGTGGCAACAACTTCCGCGGTTTTGAATTTGGCGGAATCGGCCCCAGAGTAGCAGTAAGCAATGATGTTATTGGCGGTAACAAATATTACATCGTCAGTAACGAATTCAGAATCCCACTTGGCTTGCCAAAGGAACTAGGAATATATGGCATTTTATTTAACGACAACGGCAGTGTAACAAAGGTCGATAAAATTAACTACAATAACGGTGGTTCGCAAATTATTGATAGTGGTAATTTAAGGTCTTCGGTAGGCTTTAGCATTGCATGGGGCTCGCCTATGGGGCCAATAAGAATCGATTTTGCCAAGGCCCTAAAATACAGCCCAACAGACAGATTACAAGCTTTCCGCTTTAATTTTGGCACTAATTTTTAACCTTAATCTTAATATCCTATGACTTCAATTAATTTATTTAATATCATAAGCACTATCAAGGCTGGTGGCTTGGTGATGTTGCCAATTATTGTTATGACAATCCTTAGTCTAATCTTAATTGTCGACAAATTATTATTTTCGTTTCGCAATGCTAAATTACCTATTTATCTGCAAAAATTACTTGCAGGAGAGATCGAAATAAGCAAGGTAAAATCTTTATCGGCAACAATTAACGACAAGAATCTATATAATAAATTCGTTGCAGAAACATTTGCTCATATCGAAAATTTCCGCAACAATTCTCGAAATAAAAAACTAATTGAAAGCAAGATTTTAGCTTCGGCACAGCAAATAGACAAATCTTTCTCTTCTTCTTTATGGGTTATAGATACTTTTGTAACCCTTGCACCACTGCTCGGGCTATTTGGCACAATTGTTGGCATGATGGAATCTTTCAAAATAATTGGCAGTGGGCAAATTGACAACCCAACTCAAATAACAGCCGGAGTGGCTCAGGCATTAATCGCCACCGCAGCTGGGCTAATAGTAGCAATTTTCGATTTATTTTTTCTTAATTTCTTTAATCGCAACCAAGAGATATTGCTTAGCAATATCGAGCTTATTGGCACTTTAATTGTTGAAGAAGAAACACTTTTAGCAACAAATAATAACAATTAATATGACAGAAATCGTTAATTTTCAACAGCCTTTTACTCTATTTAGTAAGCATTTAGCAGAGGCTTGCCAAAATAAAAACATTGTCGAGCCAACAGCTATGTGCCTTTCTTCGAGCGATTCTCACAACAAAATATCGTCAAGAATGGTGTTGTTAAAAAAACACAACAGCAACGGCTTTTATTTTTTTACCAATTTAACCAGTAGAAAAGCACAAGAAATTCTTAGCAGACCGCAAGTTTCCCTATGTTTTTATTGGGGAGCATTGGCGATGCAAATAAGAATAGTCGGCAATGCCGAACTAGCTTCAAGCGAAGAATCAGACGAATATTTTGCCTCTCGACCACGGCAGAGCCAAATAGGAGCATGGGCATCTAAACAGTCGCAATCGATGGAATCTGGGGCAGAATTTGAATTACGAATTGCTAAATATCAAGAAGAATTTGCTAATAGCACGACCATCCCAAGGCCAAATTTCTGGGGCGGTTTTTTGGTTAGGCCAGAAGAAATAGAATTTTGGCACGAGGGAGAATTCCGCTTGCATAACCGCTTGCATTATCGGATTTTAAGAGAAAATAACTCCAACACAAAAGAAAGTCTTGGCTGGAAAGTAACCAAACTCTATCCTTAGAGTAATGCAGATATGATAAATAATTAATCAATGCAATGGCTTCTTGTTAAGCCAAAACCCCTCTTTACCGCAATTGGTTAAAAAAATCTTGTTGCCCCTTGTTGCAGATACATAAGCTTTACTGCACTACTTTCCACCGCCTTCTTCGATTTTATATAGTCTATCAAGGGGCTGTCGTAAATTTAAATCCCCGATTTTTTTATCAAAAAATTTAATGTTAAACGAAAGTTCGCTAAAATGCATTTACTTTCTCTAGACCATGCAACTTCGCAGCGAAGGTGACTACGGGGGAAGCATGGATCTTTCCGCGAGTTCGCCCCCGCGAAGGATGATGATGTGTCGAGATTTATATGGAACAAGTCGTTACATGCACCGGATTACTCACCTTTCCAACAGCAGAATAATCTTTGAAGGCAGTTATTTACTTTTGGATTACTGACCTCTGTAGATTTGGGTTGGGGCTTAAACTCTGTTATCATTCTTGATTTCCCCGGACCGTCTTTGCCAATAGTTATCATAGTAAATCTTTTCTCGTCATTATTCACCTTTATTCCACTTACACATGTTCTATCTTCTGGTGCAGATCTAACTTTTACAATCACTTTATGTTCATTTACAAAATCTTGTGCCACTTTAAGGAAGTGGTAAGCAGTGCCTCCATGGCAGGCGAGGTCTGATATTATAATCTCTTTGAATCCTGCAGAGGCAAGATTTTCCAGTATTTTTTTTGCAGATTCTGAGTCGATTGACATATCATTATCTCCTTCCCTACCGCCATGTTGATCAAACACAATTCTGCATTTTGAATTTTCTTCTGTGGGGTTTTCTTTGTTGTTTTCGATGAATTGATTAACCTCAGTAAGGACTGCTTTTGAATCTTCTTCTGTGGGGTTTTCTTTGTTGTTTTCGATGAATTGATTAACCTCAGTAAGGACTGCTTTTGAATTTTCGCAGACTACAGCTTCAACTGACTTGCCACCATCAAGAAATTTATCATTTTCGTATTTTACAGACCTCTTTTCTTGGTTCATTTCCGATGAACGAAGCAATAATGTTGGAATTTTGTTCTTTTCTTTAGGTTTATTTGACGACATCATCATTTTATCCTTTTTAAACTCTCCTTTGTATATGAGGCCGTTTGCAGAAGTGCATTTTCCTTGGCCATGTTTTTCACCATTTTCCCAATCTCCGTCGTATATGGTGCCGTTTGCAGAAGTGTATTTTCCTTTGCCGTGTTTTGCACCATTTTTAAACTCTCCTTCGTATATGTCGCCGTTTTTAAAAGTGTATTTTCCTTTGCCATGTCGTTTACCATCTTTAAACTCTCCTTCGTATATGTCGCCGTCTGTATAAGTGTATGTTCCTAAAAAAGCATTAAACTCTATTGGATCTATGAATAAATTATATTTTTCTTGAAATTTTATTGATATTTCTGGATCTTTACCCCTTTGAAGTTTCCATTCTCCAATAGGAATGCCATCACTATCAAATTTCCCGCTATATTTATTGTCGTTACCATTTGCAGTTACGGTAACTTCTACGGAAGAATTTTGCTCTGAAAAAGGTTTAACTTTGTTTTTATTGGGTAGATCTACCGCTTTAACTTCAGTAAATTTGAACTCAGATTCTGCAGGAAAGAGGCTCTTTAGTTTGTTTATTTGCGATTCCATGATTTATGTTATATTATATTATATTATATTATATTATATATGTCTATATATTGTAAAGTTAATGTTAATAATAATATAATATTTGTCAAGTAAATTTATTGCAAAATATTGCTATAAAGTGCAAAATTGTTGCGAGTAATATATTTATTGCTTTATTGTGTGCAGATTTTGTAGCTTTCGTGCGAAGATGGCACGGGGCTTTTGTGCAATATACTAGCCAATTTCTGCCATCTTATCAATGGTAAAATCGACAACATTAATAATATTTTCAATATTTTTTATTTCTGCTAGGCTTAAGATTCTACCAACTCGCTCTTTCAGATATTTATCTAGCACCTGATAGCCACCAATTTTAAAGTTCCAAACCTTGGAAGATACACCATCAAAATAAACTTCCTCACCCTCTTCTTTAGCAAGGTAAATCCTTTGTTCAGCCGAATTATATATTGTTTTTTGGCATATAATTTTTTCAAAGCCAATTTTGCTAATGCAGGAGCCAATTTTAATATTATCACGATTTCTTCTTGTGGCGATTTTTTTCATCAAATGAGCATCAATCAACTCTTGCCCGATTTTAGCAAGCCTTGTAAATTCTGCCAAATCGACATCAAAATTGATTCTTGGGAAGTCAATCTTTAAAAGCTCCAAATACTTGGCACGGTAAGCTGGCGAGTGCATTTGCGCATATATGAAAGCCAAAACCTCTTCTGGGGTTGCGGCGAAACGCTTGGCAACCATCCTAACAAATTCAGGCTTGAAATTTGGCACTTTTTCTGCATTTTCTACAAATAAATCTTCTGTTTTTGCTGTGCGGTGAAGGTAGAGGGGGGCGATGGAAGCTCCACCTCTGCGATACAAATTAACATCAATTACACTATCCGATATTCCACATATATTATCGGCATCTTCGTCACCCAATGCTTGGGTTTGTCGACAAAATACTAAACCTACATTGCCATACAACATATGTTGCATAACACCTGTACGTGGTCTTGACAGGAACCCATTAGATTTATCATTTAAGAATGTCCATCTACTATCGAATGGACGATATAGTACTTTAGTAATTCTGCCATTATCGTAATCAAGGTCTACAACGCTTTGAAGTGCATTTTTTAAATTCCACCCAGATAAATCTTTGTACTTTTCTTGTATTGAGTATTTAATTTTTATTTCATGCAATTGAATTGATTTAAAGTCTTCTGTGATTTTTATAATATCAGATTTATTATTTTGCATACAGAAGTCATCATTTTTGCTCAAAACACCATTGCTAAATTCCCCAAAAATATCAGTCAGCCCCCAAAACTTACCATATTCGAGCATTGCGGTTGCTTCTTTCATTGGCGAGAAAAACGATAGATCGTCGACAAATCTTTCTTTGCCCCATTTTGTCGAGCGAAATGCTTTGTTGAACTCGTCAATTTCAAGCTTTATTAACTGTTTGCGATCAAAAGATTCTAGGCGACTAAACTTCTCTTTCCTTTTGCCATATAAATCGAGGTGGAACACCCCTTTATCGCCAATTTCGGGGTTTTTAACCAAGAGAATAATGCATACCCCCTGCATTATGTCAAAAACATTTTGGTCTGCAGTGCCGTCTTGTGCGGTTTCGCCAATTCTGGCATTGCCGTGAAGGTCGATAATATAGATTTTGTCGAAATCTTTTAGCAATTCGTTTCGCATCTTGCGGTGGGTAAGCCCCTTAAGGAAAGAATTATTAACTATTACCCCAACAACACCTTTGCCGGCATCGTTGATTTTCTTATGGGCGAAGGCAATAAATTTAATGTAATCGTCGTCGATATTAAGCTTTTTTTCGTCTTTTGGTTTGTAATTTTCGTGGAATTTATGCAGGTGGTTTTCATCGTGCAATTTATTTTGCGAACTAACATTATAAGGCGGATTGCCAATAATGGCAATTATTTCTTTGTCCTGCTTAATTGCATTTGCTTTATTGCCCTCGTCGGCTACCGCTTTAGCAAGGAGGTTTGTTTGAATATTTTTTTTATTTTCGAGAGTATTGGTTAAATAAACCCCAATTCTTTTATTGGTTTTTGTGGCAATATCAAAGCCCTGCTCTTTCAGAAATTGGCTTAATTTAAGGTGAGAAATGATGTAAGAAGAAATCATTATTTCGAAGCCAAAAAAGTTTTGCAACAAATGTTCGATTAATTGATTTTTTTCGAGCGAATTAGCAACAGTGCCCGCCAAAACATTTTTATAGCTTTCAAATAAAAAAGTGCCAGTGCCACAAGCAAAATCAAGGAGTTTAACCGAAGAACTAGCCAAGCCTTCTCTTAGATTAAAATCTTGTTTTAATATTTCGGAAACCCTATCAACAATAAATGTAACAACCGCGGGCGGAGTGTAATAAACTCCTCGATTTTGTTTGCTTTCGGCATCGTAAGCAAAAAGAAAATCTTCGTAAAAATAAATATAAGAATCTTTCTCGCCGTCGCCATTTTGCGATTGTAAATTTTCGGCAATGGCAAAAGCATCGATATTATTAATCACAGAAAAAATATTCTCGACCGCCCATTTAACTTCCTTATGCTTATCTTCGGCAAGTAAATCTAGAAACTTCCCAAGGGTTTTAACCAAAGAGAAGGCTTGCGGAATATGGTTTTTGATATTATCAATTGACAATATCTGATTGCAATTTAGCTTTGCAAGAAAGATTGAATATGTCAGCATTTGGGCAAAACCATCGGCAAATTCTGCGGTTGCCAATTCTTCAAATAGCCCTTCTTTAAAAATTTCATAAACTGCATAAAGCTCGCAACGAAGATGCTGGTTTTCTTTTATAAGCTGGAAATCTAGCTGATTGACAATATATTTTCTTAATTCAATCGTTGGCAAAGCTAGCTTCTCGGCCAATATTTTGGCATTGGTGATTTTGTCTGGCTCGATGCTGTAAAATTTACTAATTAGCTGGTAGAATTCATTTGCTTTATCTTCGCCGATTTTGAAATTTTTCTTATATAAATCTGTCGCCTCGCAAAGCCTTATTTTTACTGGCTCGCTGGCTTTATAAAGCCAAATCCACTCAAGATAATCGGTCACTAAAAGATTATCGGAAAGATGGTGGTATTTAGCAATTTGTTTTGATTTTAAAATTTTATCAAGATTTTCGTCGATTTTTTTATTTTCAATATAGCCAATAACATTATGTTTTTCGGTGTGGTTCACGGTAAAATCTGGGGCACCAAAGCCGTCGGTATTTTTCCCCTGTCTTGCTTGTTCATTAATTGCTTGGGCTTTAAAATTGCCATATTTTGCAAAATCGCTAAGCAATGTTTTTAAATGCCCGCGGTCTGTATGTTCGGTTTTTTTATCGATTGCGGTTTCGCTAATAGATTTAAGGTAATTTTGCAATATTTCTTGCAATTTTTGGTCTTTGTGGTTTTTCATAGTATTGATTGTTAAATCTGCTATTAATATTGTTGTGATTTTTAAAGAGAATTTGTAAATTATCGCAAAGTAAAAACCAGCACTCTATCGTTGCCCGCCAAGTCTTTCCTTGCGCAAATCATTTGCCATTTTTCTTGCTGAAATATTTTTATCACCGCCAATTTTTGCTTCGAGCCGATTTCTAAAAATATTGGCGAACCCTTTTTAAGATAATATTTCGAATCCCTTGCCAAGATTTTATAAAATATTAAGCCGTTGCAACCGCCATCTAAAGCGCTTCTAGGCTCGTGGCATTTAACATTGGCATCTAGGCTAGCAATGTCGCCAGAAGCAATATATGGCGGGTTGCTCACGATAAAATCAAAATATTTACTATTGCCATTGCCTTTAGAGCCATAATGCGACATTGGCAAAGAGCGGTTAATATGGATATTAGCGAATAAATTCGATTTAACCAATTTGACCCTTTGTTGCATATTATGAAGAGCAACATTAAAACGGCAGATATTAAGAGATTTGCAACTAATATCGCTTGCAACTATTTTTAATCTTTTATTAAGTTGTTTCGCCAAAGTTATTGCTAAACAGCCACTGCCCGTAGCAATTTCTAGGCCCTTTGTAATTTTTATGCCCTGCCCTGCAAAATTCTTATTTAGATTGTTCTTAAGAAAATTTTTACCATGACAATTAAAGCCATTAATTTTCTTTGCTGTCGAGCCAGAATAATAGTCGACAACGGTTTCAATAAGAACTTCGGAATCTGCCCTTGGGTCTAAAACATTACGATTTACAGCAAAATATTCGCGATAAAACTCACGAAAACCAACAATTTGAGATATTGGCTTGTTGTTATAAGCATCGGCTAAATTATTAAAATATATCGTTAAAACATTGTTAATTAAGCTGTTTTCATTGGTTGTGTCTTGTAATATTAAGGATTTTGCCGATTTTAACTCGGTTAATTTTAGCGATTTGTGTAAATTTGTTATTAGCCAATTTTGCCAATATTCTACATTATGGACTTTGTCGATAAATTCTGCGGTCTCGCAATTTACCATTGCTAGAAACGGTAACTTTTGTTGAATTGAAGAATTATTAGCTTTAGATGACTCTGAACTTCTTGCCAAAAATATTGCTTTAGCAAGGCTACTTGCAAGAATAATCCTTGCCTCTCTTCTGATGCCAGAAATTTTATTGGCAAAATCTTGGGGGAAGGTTGATTTATCTGCTACATTAACCGTTTCGATTTCGGCAATTAAGCTACTAGCTTTTTTTAAGAAATTTTTGTGAAGAATAATGTTGCTAAAATTTTTTACTGCCAAAGGGCAAGAGAAAAAACCGTCAACAACAAAGAAGTTGCCTAAGGAAAGGTTATCTAGGGAAGAAGCTAATTCTTTTAGCCTACCGCAGCTCTTGGCTAGAAGAATTATAGTGGCAAATATTAAAAGCTTGTGAAAGGTTAGATTATCTTCATCTGCTTCTTTTGTAGGCACAACATATTTGGCTTAAATATTAGAATAATAAAATTCTAATATGGTTTTTTCTTATTATTTTCTTTGGCTTTTTTTTCTAAAGTTTTTGTTGTAACGGCTTTATTTGCACCATTTTTTGTTTTAGAAGTTTTTGCCGAGACAGGAGCTTCTTCGGTTTTGCTTTGCACTTCCTTATTTGCACCACTATCGACAGCAGGAGAAACAGCTACAGATTCTGGCGATTCTGGCAGATTTTGGTTAGTTGCAGGATCGATTAATGACGAAGTTTTGCTCTCTGGGGTCTCGCCTCCTTCGGTTTCGCTATTAATTTTTCCTAAGATTTCCCTAGTTGGGGTTTCGTTAATTATAAATTCGATATTTTTTTCTCTTGTGATATCGAAGACTAATAAATTTTCTTGAGTAAGAGGGTTTTTTCTAGCATTTTCTTCGATTGCGGAAAATAAAACAGAAATTGTTGCAAAAATAGGGTTTTCAACCTGAGAACCTACTGGTGTTTTTCCTTCCTCAGTTGCAGTGTTAGTTTTTATGGCTTCGGGGCTTGTTACTATTTTGCTTTCTATAGTTTGTTGCGGATTTACAGCATTAGGCTTTGCGGAATCGGGGCTTAAAGAATTTTGGCTTAAAGAATTCTGGCTTACTGGGACAGATTCTTGAAAAATATTATTTTGAGAATTTTGATTACTGACGATGCCAAAAATATTTGCAACGATATTTTTAACATTTTGGAAATTTTCTAATTTAAGAGTTACGGAGCCAAAAGGCTTAGTGTCGTCTGATGCCAATTGAACTTGTCCATTTATACTGAAAGCAAATTGAGCATTTTTTAGCTCCATTTTATTGATAAGAACTTTGTGAGCCTTAACCTTATCATCAACCTTGCTGTTATTGCTATTAGCAACAGGAGGGACCGGCAGTAAAACCTCTTTCGAATTTGCTAATTCTAGATCTAGATCGATAGTTAAGCTACTTTCTAGTGGCACCTGGTTTATTTCTTGTGTTATTTTTGCAATTTCATCGATATTGCCCTTAGCAGGAACAACGGGATTGGCTGGATTGTTGACCGGGCCCGAGCCAGCGACTGGAGTAGCGACTGGAGTAGCGACTGGGCTAATAACGGCGGACCGATCTTGAGCGGTGGCAACATTATTTTCTTTAACTTCTAGGGCATCTGCCTTAACTGGCTCGCCAGCTGGAGTGTTTAAGATATCTGCCGTTGCAACAGAGCCGATGTTTTTGAGGTTGATAATATTGTTTTCGTTGCCAATAAAAGATGTTAATATATTTTCTTTAAAAATCTTAGAAAAAAGCGGAGCATTGATAGAATTAGAGTTTAAGGTGATTTTTATTTTATCTTTTTCTTCTTCTTTAGCGACAGTAATTTTTAGGCTATTTGATTTAGCTTCGAGAACATCGTTTTTGGCAGAATCTTTCATCTTAAAACCTTGGTCTTGATAGTCGAAATTGGTAATATAGCCTTGATCTATTTTAAAAGAAGCTTTTGGGACAGAATTGAATGAAAGAGAAAAGAGAACATTATCTTTGGCATTAACATTTTCAACCAAAGTAACATCTTCATCGAATGCCACTTCAAAGTCGCTAGAGAAAACTCCGCTAATGGCATCGATTTTTTTGACAAGAATATAGTGTTTTTCTTGCTGGAGCAAGTCTTTCTTGTTGAATTTATTAGTTAAACCAACCTTAAGATTTACTATTTCTAATTTTTTCTGCAACGGAAAGCCCGAAACAGAGACGGATTCGGCAGTAATGGTTTCTGAGTGATTTTTTAGATATTGATTAGCTATTTGTTCGATTTTACTTGCCTGAAAGAACCAAATGCCAATATAGATTATTGCTAATAAAACAACAGCAATAGCAATTTTAATTGCTGAATTTTTATTTATTAAATTTTTCATAATAGTTAATTTGTTTCTAATTAGATTTTATAATTCTTGATGCCAAATAAATCTACAAAACTATATGGCAATATTGCGGTTTTCTTCTGGAACGGCAATAACCAAACCATCGAGATCTGTAGTCATGACAATTTGACAACCAAGACGAGATGTTGCCGTTAGCCCAAATGCCAGATCTAGCATATCTTCTTCGTCTTCATTGGCATTTGGCAATTTGCTATAAAATGCTTTATCGACAATAACATGACAAGTAGAGCAAGCTAAAGAGCCTTCGCAAGCACCTTCGAGCGGAATATTATTTTGATGAGCAGCCTCTAAGACAGTGGTACCAACAGGAACTGAAAAACTATTATTTTGCCCCTTAACAACAAAATTAATTGTGACTTGTTGACGATTTGCCGTGTCTTGGTTTGATTGAATCATTTTACTTATAAATATTTACTATATTGACTTAAAAGAACTCATGTGCAGTTAGATAATAGGCTAATATTAAGGGCCGACACTTCGGTTTGCAATATTTAATTAGCAAAACATAAGGTAAAACCTAGACCTCAAAAACCTAATAACCACCATAAATTAGTGAATTTAAGTTAATTTTTACAACTTAAAATACAAAATCAAGTATTTTTATTGCATTTATTCATAAATATTACTGAAAGCATCTTATTTATCTGTGCTAAAGGAACAAAAATACTCTCCCTAGTCTTGCCAAAACATTATAATATAAACATTAAAGCAAAATTCGCTTATTAGTGTTTTTATTTTGCTAATTTTAACATATTGCTATTGACACAGAAAAAAAACTTTGTTATTTTTCCATAAATTTCCATTTTTTTCGTAATTATTCCATTTTTTTCCGTTGTTTTTATCTAATTTCATTAACAAAATCGACAATAAAGGCAGAGTCTCCTTACCAGCGCAATTTCGTGCCAACCTAGAAGAGGCAGAAAAAGGATCTATAATTATATATCAATCTTTTGTTAATAGTTGCATCGAGGGTTGTAGCCTAGCCAGAATCAAGAAAATAGCCGAGGCAATAGACAAGCTAGACCCTTTTTCTGAAGAGCGAGATATTTTTGCTACTACAGTTTTAGGCTGTGCAATTCAATTATCAATAGATAGCGACGGCAGAATTATTATTCCTAGCGAATTAATTAAAACATCGGAAATTAAAGATAATGTGGTTTTTGTTGGCAAGGGCACAACCTTTGAAATTTGGCAAACCGAGAAATTTAATCGTTATCTCGAAAATGCCAAAATAATTGCCAAAGAAAAACGAAATTTACTAAAAATTTAGCTCTTAAGAACAATGCAGATTAACTCTCCTCATGCCCCTGTTATGCTAGATGAAGTATTGACCAACCTCAATCCTCAAGATGGAAAAATATATGTCGATGGAACTTTCGGTGCTGGTGGCTATTCAAGAGCAATACTCGAAAGCAATAAAAACTGTAAAATAATTGCAATAGATCGCGATCGCGAGGCAGAAAATTTTGCCAATAAATTACAGCAAGAATTCTCGCCAAGATTTATTTTTTGCCAAGGAAATTTTTCTGATTTAGCCAAAATATTAAAAGATTTAGAAATTCCAAAAATTGACGGATTAATTCTCGATATCGGGGTTTCTTCAATGCAACTCGATCTTCATTACAGAGGATTCTCCTTCGACAGCAATCATCGCCTAGATATGCGGATGGATCAAACACAAAAACTCGATGCCTTCGAGGTAGTAAATAGTTTTTCCCCTGAAGATTTGGCACAAATAATAAGAAAATTTGGCGACGAACCAAAGGCAAAACTTATTGCCAAAGAAATAGTCAAGAGAAGAGCAGATAAGCCAATTGAAACCTGTGTAGAATTAGCATCAATTGTTCGCTATTTTTACCACAAACATTACGCAAAAGACCCTGCCACCAAAACATTTCAAGCAATTAGAATTTTTGTTAACAACGAGTTGCAAGAATTAGAATTAGCACTCAACAGCTCTTCCACCCTACTTGCCGAAGGAGGAAAGCTAATTATTGTTACTTTTCATTCGCTTGAAGATAAAATAGTCAAAAAATTCTTGCAAAAAGAGGCAATGGAAAATACTGGATGCTCACGATATCAAACAACACCAGACTCCATATCGCAAAAAAGTAATTTTGTTGAAGGGGCAGATTTTCGTATTATTACCAAGAAACCAGTAATTCCAAGCGATGCAGAAGTTAGAACTAATCCAAGATCTCGATCTGCGAAAATGCGGGTTGCAATAAAACTAAAATAGTTATGACCAAATATCGCTTCTATTTTTTTAATATCTTAGTTGTCACCATGCTTATCGGCAGTGCCTTTTTTATGTTTGCAGTTCAATTTAAAACAGATGAATTAAGCAAGAAAATTGGCGAGGTCGACAAAAAAATCTTCTCTTATCAAGAAAAAATTCAGCTCCTCGAAATAGAGTGGACTTACCTTAACAGGCCAGAAAGACTAAGAAACCTTTCTAGGCTTTATATTAAAAACAACAACTATGTTTTTGCTCAGCAAATAAAAAATTTCCAAGAATTTGCCGAATACCAGTCTTCATATCGCAATAATCTTGCAAAAAACCAATTATCGGATTTAGAAAATAGCAATAAACAGCTATAATGATGAAGCTATATCTAATAATCTCAAAACTTTAAATATCTTTGAAATGTCAAAAATTGTTGCACTAATTACCGCCTGCGGAAGGGGCTTAAGACTAGGGGTTAAAGATGGTATACCAAAGCAATACTTGCCACTAGCTGGCATAGCCATTCTTCGTCACAGTATTTTACAATTTCTCAATCATCCTGCAATAGACGAGGTAATGTGTATCATACATCCAGACGATTTAACTCTTTACGAAGAAGCGGTAATTGGGCTAGATTTGCTCAATCCAGTTTTTGGCGGTCCTAGTCGTCAGGAATCTATCCGTATTGGGCTAGAAGCATTAAAAATTAAGAATCCTCGCAAAGTTTTAATCCACGACGGAGTTCGCCCTTTTATTTCCAAGGCAATAATTAGCGGGATAGTTGAAAAATTAAAAACTCATCCCGCAGTAATACCAGCAATATTAGTAGAAGATACCATTAAAAAATGCGAAAATGGCACAATAGAATGGACGGTGGAACGAGAAAATATGTGGAGGGCACAAACACCGCAAGGCTTCGACTATCAAGACATTTTAGAATCGCACAGAGCTTTTAAAGACCTAACCTTTACCGATGATGCCGCCTTAAACGAATATGCAGGAATACCTGTAGCAATAATACCTGGCTCACAAAATAACTTTAAAATTACCACAATTGAAGATTATCACCGAGCCGAACAGATGGCACAAATGTTTATCAAGCAGAGCCTTGGCTATCAAAGGTCTGGCATAGGTTTCGATGTCCATAGTTTTTGCGAACCAAAAGAAGGAGAGGAAGGGGTGATATATCTTGGGGGAGTCGCCGTTAAACACTCCAAAAGAGTTGTTGCTCATTCAGATGGCGATGTATTAATTCATGCAATTATCGATGCAATACTTGGTGCGGCTTCTTTGGGCGATATTGGCGACTTATTTCCGCCAAATGATGAAAAATGGCGGAATATTAGCTCGGTTATCTTATTAGAAAAGGTCGATAATCTGCTAAGAAAAAATGGCAATATTATTGTTAATATCGATGCCACAATAATTTGCGAAGAGCCAAAATTATTTTATTGCAAGGCGATAATCAAAGAATCACTGGCAAAAATATTAAAAATCGAAGAACAGCAAGTAAGTGTCAAAGCAACAACAACCGAAAAGCTTGGCTTTCTTGGCAGGGGCGAAGGAATAGCGGCACAAGCCATTGTTAATATTGTTAAATCAAATAACTATTGTCAAGGCTTCGAGGTTGCTTAACTAAAAGCATTTTCAATTTTATTTTAAATATGAAATGCCATTGAAGAATTAAAATATTAAGCATTAAAACACTGGAAAAATTAAAACACTAATTGAAAAGTAAATATGAACATTAAAGACAGAGACTACGATTTTATTAGGCTAGCAATGTCAATTAGTAGAAAAAATGCTGGCATGACCGCAGAAAATCCTAGTGTTGGCTGTGTTATAGTTCATAATAACGAAATAATTGCCTCGGCAATTACTGCATTAGGTGGCAGACCACATGCAGAATCAATTGCCATTGCTTTAGTTGCCAATAAAGAAATATTAAAAGAATCGACGATTTATATTAGCCTAGAGCCATGTTGTCATTTCGGTAAAACTCCCCCTTGTGTATTAGAAATTATTAAATATCGCTTCGCTAAAGTGGTGATTGGGGCAATAGATCGAGACCAAAGAGTAAATGGCAAATCGATTCAATTGCTAAAAGAAAATAATATTACAGTGAAATATCTAGAGCTAGACCAATATTTCGAGGCAATCAACCCGAGTTTTGCAATTCGATCGCAACAAGCAATTCCGAAAATTATTGGCAAAATTGCTACCTCTATCGACGGCAAAATTGCCACCCATAATTTTGCTAGCAAATGGCTTAGCAACGAGCATTCTCGTCAATTTGTGCATTATTTACGATCGCAAGTTGATGCGGTAATGATTGGCTCCAACACTCTAAGATTCGACAACCCCCAATTAAATTGCCGATTAGCAGGCTTTGAAGATAAAAAATTAAGAAAAATCATTGTTGCCAATCACAATAACTTTAACAAGAATTTAACTCTTCTGCAAAACCCCAAAGATTTAGTTATTATCACTCAAAACCCTCTAGAATGGCAAGATCTAGAAAAAGCAAAGGCTCAAATTATAGATTGCTCAAAAATATTAATCGCAGAAAAAGAAGCTTTTACCGATAAAACTTACTTATCGATAGATTTTGGTAGAATTTTAGAAATATTTCGTCAGCTCGACCTTTATTACATCTTGGCAGAAGGCGGTTCTAGCCTTATCACTAGCCTATTAAAACAGAATATTTTTAGCGAGCTTTATTGGTTTTCGGTTAATAAAATTATTGGCAATGACGGAATTTCTGCTATAGGAAATTTGGGGCACAATTCAATAAAAAATATGGAAAATTTACAACTAGAACTAAGTAGATCGTTCGGCGATGACATTATGCACAAATACACCGCAATCAGTTAAGGTAGAATTATTTACTAAATTTATAGCAACAGAAACAGAAGGAATAAGAAAAAAAGCGATTCGCTAAGAATATGACTAGAATGAGATGGTTACCTAAGATAGTGACCAGAGATGGTGACCCCTACGGAATTCGAATCCGTATCGCCACCGTGAAAGGGTGGCGTCCTAACCGTTAGACGAAGGGGCCTTAAAAATATATAGAATAGAGATATTAAAAATCATTTTTTTAATTGCAAGTGTTTTAATTAGATTAATTGCATTTTTATAACTCGCAAATCATAATTACATCATCATAAAATTCATCATCAATTTTTGTATAATTCGGCCTTGTACCATAAATCTTAAAACCGCATTTACGATAAAAGTTAATTGCAGGAAGATTATTCGCACTACACCCTAAATGGAACTGCCTAACATCTGTCGGCACGATGCTTTTTAGGTAATTCATTAGTTGCATCGATATTCCTAAGCCACGAAAACTTGGCTTGACATACATGGCAAAAACTGTTCTTAGATGAGCAAGCTTGGCTCTTTTTTCGTCGAAAAGCCCAACTACCGCCACAATAGCATTTTCTGCAGTAAAGTAACCAAATAGGTTGTTAGTTGCAACAATTTCTTGCCATTTGTTATTTTCAAATTCGGCCTCTTCGGCAAATGTCGAAATAAAATTATAAGGATTATCTTTTAGAGCTTCCAGCCTAATTGATTTATAACTTAAATAATCTGAAATTTCTAGTTTTCTTATTATCATCTAAAGCAATTACAAGTTAGGCAGGAACTTCACCAATTGGCGATGTTGCTGGTTTTGGCTCTTTTTCGATATTGATATATCTTTGACTAATCAATTGCTTAATCTGATCGCCCGTAAGAGTTTCGTATTCGAGTAAGGCTTTAGCAAGAATTTCTAGGTCTTCTCTCTTGTTGTTGATAATTTGCCGTGCTTTTTCAAGGGAGTTTTCAACAATTTTCCGTACTTCGTTGTCGATATTATTTGCCGTCGTATCAGAAAATTGTTGCTGGGAAATGCCGTAACGATCGACTTTAGAATCGTAGTCTACAGTGCCTAGTAGATCGCTCAACCCCCAGCTAATCACCATTTTTCTAGCAATATTTGTTGCCTGCTCAATGTCGGACGAGGCACCAGTAGTGACTTGGTCGTGACCAAAGATAATTTCTTCGGCAGCCCTTCCGCCCATTGCCACAACAAGATCGTCAAGTAATTTTGCTCGAGTTACCGAGAAGCGATCTTGTTCGGGTATTCGCATAACTAAACCCAATGCTCTTCCGCGAGGAATTATTGTTGCTTTATGAATAGGATCGGAATTTGGCGAATTAATTGCGGTAATAGCATGACCCGCTTCGTGATATGCCGTTAGCTTCTTTTCGGCATCTTGCATAATCATAGTTCTTCTTTCTGGGCCCATCATGATTTTATCTTTAGCATCTTCTAGGCTTTTCATTGTTACATTTACTTGGTTATTACGAGCGGCCATTAGCGCTCCTTCGTTAATAAGATTCGCTAAATCTGCACCCGCAAAACCGGGGGTTCCTCTTGCAAGAATTTTGATATCGACATCGCTAGAGGCAACAATTTTCTTGATATGAACTTTTAGAATTTGCTCTCTACCGTTTATATCTGGGTTTGGCACATTAATTTGGCGATCGAACCTGCCCGGCCTTAGCAATGCCTTGTCTAAAACATCGGGACGATTTGTTGCCGCAACCACTACCACACCTTCATTTTCAGAGAAACCGTCCATTTCAACTAGTAATTGATTTAAAGTTTGCTCTCTTTCGTCGTTGCCACCACCAACTCCACTGCCACGATGACGACCTACCGCATCTATTTCATCGATAAATAAAATGCAGGGGGAAGATTTTTTTGCCTGCTCGAACATATCACGAACCCTACTCGCCCCAACACCTACAAACATTTCGACGAAATCGGAACCAGAAATAGAAAAAAACGGCACACCAGCTTCGCCAGCAATTGCCCTTGCAAGCAAAGTTTTACCAGTTCCTGGGGAACCGATTAGGAGGCAACCCCTTGGAATCCTTGCTCCAATGTCAATATACTTCTTTGGCTCTTTTAAGAAATCGACAATTTCAGATAATTCTTGCTTAGCTTCATCGATACCAGCAACATCTACAAAAGTGACTTTACTTTTACTTTCTTGCAATAGTTTTGCCCTTGATTTGCCAAAACTTAGGGCTTTATTGCCTCCGGAAGATATACCTTTAGCAAGAAAAAACCACAGAGCAATCATTACAACCAGTGGCAACCAACCTAATAACCCGCCAACAAGTTTCTCTGTTTTGCTAACAAGTGGCAAAACTTCGATTTCGACATTATTCTCCTTGAGGAGATCGACTAAATTGGGATAATGTGTAAGATTGGTAAAAAACTTCGAGCCATCTTTAAGTGTTCCGTAGAGCTCGTCTCCTTTTATTTCTACTTTTGTAACTTCTTGTTTTTCTGCTTTCGCTAAAAATTCACTAAAAACTACCTTTTTCGAATTGTTATTGCCGTCAAAAACTTGCGATAAAATAAAGACTCCCGCCAATACTAGAAGCCAGATAATGAAATTTTTACGATGATTTTTATTGGGCATTATTTTAGTGTTAAAATTATGACAATGCTAAATATGATAATAATTAAGCTGTCGTCGATTAAGTTGCGATATTTTACCAAATATATTAGGCAAGAATATTGTTTCCGATGTTGAAAGAAATTATAGCCAAATCTTTAAACCAAAAATATGAGTTTAGAACTTGGTTAATTCAATGTAAATTTTAACATTAGAAACGACATAATATCTTGTGTGATAAAAATTTAAACATCGTGAAGTAATTTTCAAGGGCAGAGTTGCTAATAATTGTAACTTTCTAAGAATTTTTTTAACTTGCTAAATGCTAGACTTCTGTGTGAAATACTATTTTTTTGCTCCGAGCTAATTTCTCCGAATGTTAACCTGCCCCCATTAGGGACAAATATCGGATCGTAGCCAAAGCCATTTCCCCCTCTGGGCGGAAAAGACAAGAAGCCGTCAATCCTGCCCTCAAAAGAGAAATGGCTCTTGTTGTTGTAGTTGTAAAAAGTAAGATTGCAAATAAAATAACAAGAAATAGCGGTATTATTATCGTTATTAACAGTTTTGTAATTTGCATTTGGTGAATCATTATAGCTCTCGGCAATAATATTTTGAATTTTTTCAAATGCCCAAGGGTAATTGGTTTTGCCAGTGGCATCAATTGCAAATCTTGCGGAATGAACACCAGGTAAATCGCCAATTGCAGGGATGACAAAGCCAGAATCGTCGGCAATGGCATTAAAGCAAAAAGATTCTGCATAATATTTTGCTTTAATTAGTGAGTTATCAGCAAAAGAATCGCCATTTTCAACAGGTTCGCCAATGTTATTTTTGGCGATTAAATCTCCGGCGAAAAGCAGGTTAAAATCTGTTAATTTTGTTGATATTACACTTTCGGCATTATCTTTGAACAACTGGCTAATTTCCAAAAATTTATCACTATTATTGGTGGCTATAAGAATTGGCAACATATTAAGCGGTAATTTATTGATAATCGTTGCTAGATTTACCTAGGAAACTGAAAAGTCTTCTAATATTTTGTAAAAGATTTTTTATTAGGGTGGCAATAAATTGATAATTAACTTCTTTATTCCTGATGTATCTTCTACTTATCACAAATAATATTGAAAACTGCACAGTAAGAGCAGAAATACCAGAAATTATTTGGCTAGTATTGGGAGTTACCACCCCCCAGATAAACCAAAATATACCGCTAATAGTAAATAAACCATAAATCGCAAATTGTATCAAAGGCAAATCTTTTGTTCTCAAGATATAATATCCCTCAAGATAAATGGCAATGTTAAGAAATATATCGCCAATATGCATTATGGTGTCTGGACTCATTGTGATTTAATTAAATTATAACAATAAAAAGTTAGCAAAGATTTTGAATTTTCGCTATTAAAGATACATTTTCCCAACTAAAACCACCGTCTTGGTCTGGATTGCGGCCAAAATGCCCAAAAGCTGCTGTTCTCTGATATATAGGGCGATTAAGCTTAAGATGCCCCCTAATGGCTCTAGGAGATAAATCAACAAGCTGATTAATGATGTTAATGATCTTGCTATCGGCAATTTTTGAGGTGTTGTGAGTGTTAACATAGAGCGACAAAGGTTTGGCAATGCCAATTGCATATGAAATTTGAATGGTGCAACGATCGGCAATTCCACTTGCGACAATATTTTTTGCAAGATAACGAGCCATATAAGCGGCCGATCGATCTACTTTTGTTGGATCTTTGCCAGAAAAAGCCCCACCGCCATGAGGAGCGGCTCCACCATAAGTATCAACAATAATTTTTCTGCCAGTTAGGCCAGCATCTCCGTCTGGACCGCCAATCACAAATTTACCCGTTGGATTAACTAAAAATTTTTCTGGCTGACACATCCAGCCTTCTGGTAAAGAATCGATTACAATTGGCATAATTAAGTTTCGGACTTCATCGATGCTAATAGATTCTTTATGTTGTATTGAAACCAAGATATTTTCTGCTCTAATAGGCTTGCCATCGTGATATTCTAGAGTTACCTGACTTTTTGCATCTGGCCCCAGCCCTTTTAATGATGGATTGCTTTTTGTGGCTTTAATGATGTTTTCGATAATGCGATGAGCATAATATATTGGGGCAGGCATTAAGGCTAAAGTTTCGTTGCAGGCATAGCCAAACATAATTCCCTGATCGCCAGCTCCCTCATCTTTATTAACACCAGCATCTACTCCCATGGCAATGTCTGGCGATTGCTTATGTAAAAGATTGGTGATTTCTAGATTTTTCCAGTGAAAACCCGGTTGTTCATAGCCAATCTCCTTAACAACCTGACGAACCTTCTCTTCGATAAGATCTTGACTAATTTCAACGGTGCGAATTTCTCCGCCAATGATGATTCGGTTAGTGGTAGCAAATGTCTCGATTGCTAGCCTTGCTACAGGATCGACCTGAAGATATAAATCTACCAAGGCATCGGATATTTGATCGCATATTTTGTCTGGATGACCGTTTGATACGGATTCTGAAGTAAAAAGGAAGTTTTTAGAAAACATAATTTTGCATCTTAGTGCTAGTTATGGAAGGCTTTCCTGATTTATATTATTGGCAACATTAACTAGCAATCAATAGGCGATTGCTAGTTTCATGATTAGCTACTTCTTAGAAGGTGTCGCAGATTTTTTATCGGCACCACTAGCTGCTGCTGTTTCGGTAGCAGAATCTTCTTTTGATGCACGGCCTGTAATACTGGCAATTAGGGCTTCCGATTTAGTTTCGAGAGTTACTCCTTCTGGCAAGACTAGGTCTAGGGCCCGAACCTTCTGAGCAACTCTTAAGTTTGAAATATCGTAAAATACTTCTGCCGGAACTTCGGTTCCTGCTTTGCAAATAACTTTAATTTTTCTTTTTACAACATTTAAAAAGCCACCTCTTTTTAAACCCAGAGATTTATCGGCATTAGTAAAAGTAACTTTCGGCTGAGCTTTAAAATATTCTTGATTGCAATTAAAGAAGTCTATGTGAATTGGGCGATCGGTTACTGGATCTAGCTCTATTTTATGAGAAATTGCTTTTATTGTTTTTCCTTCTAGCAATATTTCTACAATTGTAGTTTGCAAATTTCCTTTAAAATATTCTTGCTCGAACTGCTTTACATCGACAGAAATATTGATGCTACCAGAATTTTTGTTAGAATATATTATTGCAGGAATTCTGCTAGTGCGACGAAGTTTTTTGGTTGCTAAAGTGCCAGTTTTTTGACGAGGCTCGGCATTAAATATTGTTACAGCAGACATATTTACTAGATGATTATAGTTAATTAATTATTACAAAGCGAATAAATAAATTATAAGACCTTTATTATATAAGGCTTGAAATTGATTCGAAAAAAACTTGTAATGTAAGTTTTGATAGCAAAATTCTTTTCAAAACGAAAAAAATATAAGATTGTTTTTTTAAATCAAGTAATTTTTTATTTTATTATTGCTTTTTGAAAAACTGGCAAGAATATAGTGTTTTTACTAAAGCTTTAATAGAAATTATAGGCAAAATATAATTAGGCATTTTATTAATTAGGCAAATCTACCAAAATGAAAATGATTAATCACCTAGAATTAAGGCATTTTCGTAATTTTACCAGAATTGCACTAGATTTTGACTCTTCTTTAGTGTTAATTATTGGCGATAATGGCACCGGCAAAACCTCGATTCTAGAATCTCTAAGCCTTATTGGTCGTAGCGAGAATCTGCTTGAAAATACTTTAGCAGAGCTCGTTTGCTTTAACCACAACACTTTGGAAAATTCTCAAAATGGCAATCCAGAGCGATATATTGAAAATCAAGGCTTCTCAATATATACCAAGCTAAATCATCAATATTATCAAGATCTGATCCTTAATTTTTATCAAAAAGAAGGGAAGAAAATCTTTATTGTCAATGGTCAGGCGGTTGCTAAAAACAAAATTGCCGAATATCGCAAGTACTTTATCAACTTCATCTTCTTAACACCTCAAATCGAACAATTATTCATCACCAATAAATCAGAAAGAAGGAGCTATCTCGATAAAATTGTTGGCGATATAGACTTAGAGCATCATCACAGAATTAGCCAATATCAGAAGCTACTCAAAGAAAGAATGGCGATATTGCTAAATCAACAACAGAATCCAGAAGCGAAAAATTTAATTTGGCTAAAAATTATCGAAGAAAAAATTGCCGAAATCGCCGTTGCCATTGCTTTTGCAAGGGTCGAAGCGGTAATATTTTTTAATAAAGCCATTGGTGAATTTGACTCGGAATTTCCAAAATTAACCTTAAAAATTACAGGCGAAACAGAAGAAAAAATCGACCAATTAAATCTGGTCAATGCCGTCGAATTAGAACTTGAATACCGAGAAAAATTAGAAAAATCAAGAGGTCACGACATGTTTTCAAAAAAAAGTAACTTCGGGGTGCATAAAAGCGACTTTATGGCGATATTGCTGAAAAACAAGATCTTGGCTAGTCAATGTTCTACGGGCGAACAGAAGTCGATAATGATGGCAATCACTATTGCCAGAGCTAGAATTTCGTCTCTCTATAAGCAACAGCCTACGGTTTTGTTGCTAGACGAAGTCTTTTCTCACCTTGATAACGACAAAATTAGGGCAATTTTTAACGAAATTATCAATTGCAATTTGCAATGCTTTCTTACCGCGACTAATAGTAAATTTATTGAAAGTGCAAATTTAGAACACAAGCTAATTCAAATCATTAACTTGTCGCAATAATTTATTTTAGTTTTTAGTAATTTTAACAACAAATAAAGCTTGATTTATTTTTTTTAGATTTTACGATACTGCATCGTTTAAGATTAAGTAGGTTTCATAATAATCTACAAAGTCTAATAATTGAAAGTCAAATAATTGCAAGTTTTAATTTATTAGCGATTATTTCATTTGCCTGAAAGACTATTTACCCGAAAGCTATTTACCCGAAAGAGCAGATAAAATAATCAATACCTAAATAATCAATAAAATCATAAAACAATGGGCACTAAGAATAACCCGAAGAATCGCGGAAAAAATAATCAAAAAAGAAAGTTCAACGGCAAGGAAATCGAGCCAGTTCTTTACTATGGAAACGCAGTTGGACACGGAAAATATATGGCTGCAAAATATATTGGCACCACTCAACTAGTGTTCTTGCCAAATGTAACATCTCCTGCCGAATGGAGTCAGCTTGATCGCAACGAAAACAAGGAAGAGTAATAATCGACAATCCTAATTGGGCTTTATCGCTTAATCTTATCACTCAATTTGTAAAATATGTCTGAAGTCATTATCAATGGACCTGCTGGTAGAATAGAGGGCAGATATCATCAAAACGAAAATCCTAAAGCACCAATAGCCCTTGTTCTTCATCCGCATCCTCTTTATGGTGGCACGATGAATAACAAAATTACCTATCATCTTTACAAAGCATTTGTCGATAACGGTTTTTCGGTCTTGCGAATTAATTTTCGTGGAGTTGGTAAATCGGAAGGTAAATTCGATAATGGCAACGGCGAACTAATAGATGCAACGGTTGTAATGAACTGGCTTCACGACCAAAATCTTCAGGCAACAGACTTCTGGGTTGCAGGATTTTCTTTTGGCTCTTGGATAGCACTACAACTAGCAATGCGAAGACCAGAAATTGAAAATTATATTCTTGTCGCTCCTCCTGTTTCAAAATACGACTTCAACTTTATCGTTCCTTGCGATGCCTCTGCACTAATCATCCAAGGAGACAAAGACGATATAAGCAAGGAAGTCGACACCTCAAGAATGGTAGAAAAACTTAGTAGTAGAAAAACCGCCTCGGTAGAATATCAGATTATTAACAATGCTGGTCACTTCTTCGAAGAAAAAATCGACGAACTAATTGTTATCACCAATTCTCACATCAAAACAAAAATCAACCTCGACGAAACCAAAATAAGAAAAGTCAAGAGAGATCGTCGCCGTCGTCGCCGTAAAAAAATCATTGCCGAAATAAAACCAGAACGGAACCACTTTCCTGTTAAACCTCTTTCTAGTTTCGAAGATTTTTAGCCTAATGATGCCAAAATATCGCAATTACACTGTTTTAATATTAATAATATTGCTAATTTTAAATATTAGCAGTTGTGGCAGAAAGACAGATCCAGAGCCAATAACAGATCTCAGGCCAAATTTTGAAAATGTTTATTAAATCTTGCAAATCAAGACCACATTAAAAATTCACTACGACAAAGCAAAATGACAAAAGAAATCTCGATCAGTCAAATTTTTCTACAAGAAATCGAACAAGAATTGGCAGATCTAAAAAAACAAGGATTATATAAAACAGAACATCCAATTTACAGCCCCCAATCGTCAAAAATACAACTAGATATCGATAAATCGCAAGATTATCTTAATTTTTGCTCAAATAACTATCTTGGACTTGCCAATAATCCCAAATTAAAAACGGTCGCTAAAGAAACTATCGATAAATACGGAATTGGCACCGCCTCGGTTCGCTTCATTTGCGGAACGACAGCAATTCATCAAGAACTAGAAAAAAAACTTGCTAATTTTCTTGGTTTTGAAGATGTCATAACTTACTCTTCTTGTTTTGCCGCCAATGGAGCGGTTTTCTCGACATTATTAGGAGAAAAAGATGCCATAATCTCTGCCGACCTAAATCATGCAAGCCTAATTGACGGAATCAGGCTCTCGAAAGCCAAAAGATTTTTCTACAAATACAACGATATGGCGGAATTAGAGCAGAAACTAATAGAATCGCAAAGTAGTCGCTATCGCCTTATAGTAACCGATGGAGTTTTTTCGATGGATGGCGATATCGCTAATTTACAAGAAATCTGCAAATTAGCGAAACAATATAACTCACTCCTAATGGTCGACGATTCTCATGCTACAGGATTCGTTGGCAAAACTGGGCGAGGCACAGCAGAACATTGCGCGGTAATTGACGGTGTCGATATTTTAAGCGGAACTTTAGGCAAGGCTCTTGGCGGTGGTGGCGGGGGTTTTATTGCCTCGAAACATTTAATTATCGACAAACTTCGTAACAAATCTCGGCCATATTTATTTTCTAACAACTTATTGCCAATGGTTGTAGCAACATCAATTTCAGCTATAGATTTAATTGCCACAAGCCCAGAATTAATCAATAAAATCAACGAAAACACTAATTATTTTCGCCAAAAAATGTTAAGTAATAATTTCGATCTGAGAGACCCTAAAGCAACACATCCTGTAGTGCCAGTAATGCTTTACGATGCAGTTCTTGCAAGTAATTTTGCCAAAAAAATGATCGAAGAACATAAAATATTCGTTATCGCTTTTGCTTTCCCGGTTGTGCCAATGAATGAGGCAAGAATCAGGGTGCAAATTTCTGCCGATCATAATTTTTCAGACATCGATAAAGCGGTCGAAGCTTTTATTGCTGTTCGTAACGAATTACAAAACAGCTAAAATATGAAAACATTAAATAATAAGCCAGTTCTAGTAATAATTCCTGCTCGACTAGCATCAACAAGGCTTCCAAATAAACCTTTAGCAAATATCAATGGTCAATCGATGATTTCACGAGTGGCAAAAAGGGCTTTACTAGCCAATGTTGGCAAGGTTATTGTGGCATGCGATTCTGCGATAATTGCTCAGGAAGTCGCTAAATTAGGAGTAGAAGCAATTATCACCAATCCAGACTTACCTTCTGGCACAGACCGCATATATCGGGCACTCACCATATTTTTAGAACAAACAAATGCTAAAATAGCAGATTTTTCGGCAATTATCAATTTACAAGGCGACCTACCATTAATCAACCCAGAAATGTTGCAAATATTGGCTCTAGCAACAATTAACAGCGATTCCGACATTACTACTTTGGCAGCGGAAATCGTTGAAGAGGCAGAAATAAATAATCCTAATGTTGTAAAAATTGCTATTGCTAATATTACAAGGCAGAATCTCGAAAATCGCTTACTTGATATTGGCAATGCACTATATTTTTCTCGATCACCCATACCACATTCTTTAAAAGGCAAAGAAAAGGCAAGTTTTTATCATCACATTGGTATTTACGGCTATAAACCATTGTCATTGGCAAAATTTATTAGCTTGGAGCCATCTAATCTCGAAAAAATTGAAAGCTTAGAGCAGTTAAGAGCCTTAGAAAATAAAATGTCGATTGGAGTTGCAATTGTCAACGAAGTTCCTGTTTCGGTAGATGACGAGGCAGATCTAGAAAAAGCAATAAAATTATCACAAAACCAAAATATTTAATTACAGCCATGTCCACTAATCTATCGACAGCCGCAAAAGATCGGCTTTCCGAAGTTATTTACAACCCCAAAAAAATCAATATTTCCTTCGAATTTTTTCCACCAAAAAATCTTACAATGGAAGAAGAGTTGTGGCAATCAATTACCAGCTTGGCAAATCTTCAGCCAGAATTTGTTTCGGTAACATTTGGAGCAGGAGGAAGCACCAGAGAAAGAACTCACAACACCATAGCCCGTATTATCAAAGAAACCGCATTAAAGCCAGCACCGCATCTTACTTGTGTCGCATCATCAAAGCAGGAAATCGAGGAAATTGCCAGAAACTACTGGGATATTGGCGTTAAACACATTGTTGCCCTCAGAGGAGATATGCCTTCGCAAAGCCCAAATTATCAACTTCATCCTGATGGCTATAATTTTGCCAATGAATTGGTTTATGCCTTAAAAAAAATCGCTAATTTTGAAATATCGGTTGCAGGCTATCCAGAAAAACACCCCGAAGCAAGAGATTTAGCAAGCGATATCGACAATTTAAAGCGGAAAATCGATGCTGGAGCAGATCGGGTAATTACTCAATTTTTTTTTGACACCGAATATTTCTTTGAATTTATTAATCTGTGCGAAAAGAAGCAGATAAAAACCCCAATAGTTCCGGGGATTCTGCCAGTTGCCAATATCACTCAAGTGCAACATTTTGCTAAAATGTGCGGAACAAAAATTCCTGAATGGCTTAATAAAATATTTTATGGCCTAGAAGATAAGGCAGAAACAAGAAAGCTAATCGCCACTGTAGTCGCAGTTGAAATAAGCAGAATCTTATATCAAAACGGTGTTAATAACTTTCATTTTTATACCTTAAATCGGTCAGACATTACCACGGCAATTTGCCATATTCTTGGGGTTTCTAACAACCCGCTAATCAATCAATAACAACAGATGATGGCTTATTGGCAGTTATTTTTTAGCAGCTTTACCACCAATTTAATATTTTTTCCTTGGCTTAAAGATTTTGCTTTAGCCACAATGCTGTTAAATGGCAATTACGATTCCTTAGCAATTTATGCTGTGGTTATTTTGGCGACAACCATCGCCTCTTTTGCTAATTATTTTCTTGGCTGGCTTTTAATGATTTGCAATAATATTTATCGAATAAAATTGCAAAAACCAGCAAAAACCGCCTTAAAATACAAAACTTTTGGCTATTTTTTCTTGCCAATTGGTTTTTTGTCTATTATCGGCGAATCAATTAGTTTGTTAGGAGGATTTTTAAGACTAAATTTTATTAGATTTTTACTGATTAATATTGCGATTAGATTGATATTTTTCTACCTATTAATTTTTAAAAATATCAATATCGATTTTCTTGAAAAATTTTAATTCCAGAAATCTAGAAATCGAATTCTTTATTTTCCTCTTTCTTGACCTCGCTAGTATTGGCGGAATTAGCACTCTTCCTTTCTAACTCTTGCTTCTTTACTAAATTTATCACTTCCTTGCCCTCGACAACAGATTTACTACCTAAAACAAAAGTCTGATTTGGCATTAGAGTGAATCTTGTTTCAACATTGTTTTCGGCATTAACTTGAGGCGGAATATCTAGCTTTTTCTTGCCAGAAATGATTTGCCATTTACTAAGTGGCATTTGCCACAAAATATTAGCAAGATCTTTTGTTAGGCTAATAACATATAATTCTTTTTTCTTGCTATTATTTTTATTGGTAATTTTTTGTTCATTAATCCAAATTGCCCAATTATTGTTATTCTCAAATAGTATCGAGGCCAAATAAATATAAGCTTTCTCATTAGCTAAATTTTCCTCTTGTTTTTTTGCCTCTAAGTCTTTCTTTTTTTGTTCAAGATTTTTTCTTTCTTCATCTGTCATATATTCGTCGTTTTCAATAGCAAAGGTCTCTGAGCCACCGTTTTTCGCTACTTTAATCGCTTTTTTAAGGTTTTTTTTAGCACTCTTATTTAGCATAATCGATTTATAATTCTCATTTTCTAGCAATTCACCAACTTCCTCAGCAATACCTTTGCTGTTGCCTTTTAATTCGCTAATTAATTCTTGCGAATTGACAATTTCTTTCAGATCTGCTACTTTATCAATCACTTCCTTAGTTTCTTCTGATATTTTTCTAGAAATAGACGGGTCTTTCTTGACTCGATCCTCTATTGTGGCTTCTTGTTGGCAATAGGCTTCATTACAACAAAAAACGACTGCCAAAGCAATGATTTTTTGCTGGAAAAAGCGATATATTGTTTTAAAATTTAGCAACATCATAATGGCTGAAATATATTTTAGTTACTGTTTTATTTGTTCTACTTTGGGCAATGTTGTATTTTGTGGCTTTTCCTGGCTTTTATTTGCAGTATTTTCAACCTCTTTATCGCGGTAACTATACCAAAAAAACTTAATTATTACATTAAAAATAGGGACAAAATCTGTGCTATTATTAGCAATTTTAATAAAATCTTCTTCTTTATATTCTCGCCCCTTTTTGATCTCAATACTCTTAAAAAGCAAGAACCCTGCAATTTTATTGTCTAAATCTTCAATGAAACTAAAAACTTCGTTATCGCTATGAGCATTAAGAATAATTGTTACCTCGGTACTAAAAAGATTCAGCGGACTCTTATCTGCACTGCCCAAAGGGAGAATTTCTGGCAAAGGAATTGCCATATTAACAACTTTCAACATATGAGTTTTAGCAAGATTGTCAATTAGGGCTTTAAACTCTTCCGCCTTCACTCCGTCGAGCTTTTTCTTGGAATTTGGCAATTTATTCCATAAAATACGATATTTTTTTAAATCTTCCGCTTTCTTCTTTATGTCGACAATTTTTTGACTTATCTGCTCTGCTTCAACCTTATAATTATTGCTTTGAGCGATCATATCTAGATGCCTTTTATTGACAAAAAAATATGACGAAGCAAAAGCCAGCAAAATAATCAAAGACAAAGTTACATTTAAATAAATACGCTTTTGAAGAGTAGTAATTTTCATTTATTTTTTGTTACCTTGAATTGAATTTGAGTCTCGTAGTATTTTTTGCTAAAGTCGATATCCCTAGGTAATTCGCGGTTCGTTATCTCGAAATCGACAAATTCTTTTTTAACATTTTGGGTAAAACCATCAAAATTTTTAAACAATTCTTCTACGTCCCCTGTTTTATTAAATAAAGTGCCATAAAATGCCAAATTATAATTATCGACTTTTCGAGGATTTTTCTGCTCTAACATTGGTTTTTCATATAAAAATCCCGTAATATTAACATCGAACTTATTCAAAATCTCAAGTTTCTTATAGATCTCCATATGGTGATAAGGCTCGACCCCAAGGGCTTCGTAAAGCTTGCCAATATCGATAATTTTCTCCACGGTAATCTTAGATTCGGCAATTTTATCTTGACCATCGTCTTCTGGAGTCAATTGCTGATTATCTACATCTTCTAGCTTCTCCTTAAGGGCATTTTTATTGATATTTACTAGCTTATTGCTTAGTAAAAATTTTTCTTCCGACACCTTGTCTAGAGTATCTAATAACTCAAAATCGCTAATAACTGCATATGCCACAAAACACAACAGACCAACCAAAAAAACTAGATTAAAAATTTTACTAACTTTAATTATTGCAACAAGACGATCGACTATTTTCATTTTAGCATTAACAAATCTTA
Organism: Rickettsia typhi; assembly: GCA_945862535.1. Lineage (GTDB taxonomy): Bacteria > Pseudomonadota > Alphaproteobacteria > Rickettsiales > UBA1997 > JAJTDS01. The sequence goes on from CAMAYG010000007.1 coordinate 46,743, forward strand.
TCGACAATTTACGGCCAGCAAAAAGTGCTGTAAATAGCGAGTCACAGAGGCTCTCGCTAGAATCTTTATATTGCTTAAAATTAAGCTCTTTAGCAAATTCTGGTAGCAAAAAATATTTGATCTCAAAATCAGAATCTTTATCTTGCCTTAAATTCTCTAATATTTCACTAGAAAATATTGCCACAACCATAAAATTTTCGTAGAGAATATTGGGATAAATTCTTTTTAAATATTCAAAAGATCGATAAATGTCTTTATTAAATTTATGGGCGAAATCTTTATCCGCTATTTTGTAGTCAACAATTCTAGTAAAAATTAAACCAAATTCCGATGAAATAAGGAATCTTAACCCTCCAGCCTGTGTAGCAAATACAAGGCACTGGAAACCTCTTTTACTCAGGCTTTGACTTAAGATGTTTTTATTTGCCAAAACCTCTTGGGCGTTTTTGCCCTTCAGGAGTTTTTTACTATCTTTAACTTCTTTTGCTAATTGTGCTTTAAAAAATTTGCTGTAATTATTAGAATATATCTTCTCGATCTCAACAGGAACAAGATATAATCCCGCTAGATAATTTGGCATTTCTAGAATTATATTTAACAAATTTTCTAGCTCTTTTGAAACACTAAGGGAAGTAAAAATTATATCGAAAGACTGTTTTTTGATAGTTAATTTTGTGCTTTGTTGCTTGCCATAGCTACTATTAGGAACTTTAAAAATTTCGTATTTTCTTAGCAGTGCCTTGTTTGGGTTGCTATTAATTTCTTTTTCGGCCAGATTAATTATATCGCTTTTATTGCTTGCGCTATAGTTTTTTCTGTGAAATGTAGATTCGCCATCATCAACCAGAATCGAAATATTCGCTGAGCGATTTTTTAGGCACAGCTTTTCTATTTGCTTTTTATTATCTTCATTTAGTTGAGAAAACGAGATTTTACTTAGCAAATTCTTACCCCGATACAGAAAAAAAGTTATTCCGCCATTGCCGAAGGTTATCAAAAATTGCTTTGCAGAAAAAATAGACAAATTAATTATAAATTTTGATTAACAATAACATTAATTGTGGATTAACAATTACTAAAAACTAACAAGATAAAAAATAAAAACAACTTGATTTTATCGATTTTGCATCTAAAAACAATTTATAACAAAATATTGTTATAATAAAAATTTTTTAAAAAAACAAAGCCTTGTGTTATAAGGCTTAAGCCTTTCTGAAAACAGACAAAGTTAGCATTTGATAACTTGCCTATCTTTAAAAATAGGAGGCCGTGTTATGGAATCTAATTTAGCAATGCTTATTTTTCAATGATCTACGGAAACGGAATTGACATAGTCTCAATCGACAGAATTGCCAAAATCTACAACCATTTTGGCGATATTTTTGTAAATAAAATTCTCACAAATTCCGAATTTACAACACTAAAACAACATAAAAACTATGAAAAACAAGGCATTGTAAACCAAGATTGGATGGTTAATTTTTTAGCCAAAAGATTTGCGGCAAAAGAGGCTACAGCCAAGGCTTTGGGCACTGGTATTGGCGGTTGTTTTTCTTTCCAAGATATTGAGGTGTTTTCAAATAACAGCGGAAAGCCAATATTAATCATCAATCACGATAAATTGACATCTTTCCTTGCTCAATCAAGCGATATTTCTAACTTTAAGGCAAAAATGACAATTCCGCAGGCAATAATTTGGCAGGATTTCCGCTTTCATCTATCAATTAGCGACGAAACAAAGATAGACAAAGGTTTTGCAATTGCAAATGTAATTGCCGAGATTATCATCTAAAACAGAAAAGGTTTTAAGAGCCTTATTTTAATCAAGTATTTTTACAATGGACCAACAAAATAAGTCAGACACAAAAATTGCCGTTATCGGCACTGGTAGCTGGGGCACGGCAATTGCCAATCTAATAGCACAGAAACAAAAGGTAACAATATTTGGTCGCAATAACTCGACAATAGACGAAATTAATCAAGCACGATCTAATCAAAAATATCTACCAAATATTCGGCTTTCTAGCAATATTACTGCGACAACAAATTATGCCTTAATCGGGGGTTTCGATTTAATATTTATCGCTGTGCCAGTTGCTTCATTCTGCGAAACACTAGAATCATTATCGCAAAATTTATTGCCCGAGATAAAACAAAACTCAATAGTAATTTGTAGCAAAGGCATCACTAATTACGAATCTGGCAATCCAATGTTTTTAAGCGAAATCGTTCAGGCAAAACTACCAAAAGCAAATCTTGCCATATTAAGCGGGCCGAATTTTGCTCTGGAAGTGGCTTTAGGTAAATTTACCATCACTACAATCGCAAGCGACAACGACGAATTTGCTAATAAAGTTGCCATTATTCTTAATCAACAAAATTTTTGCTGTGAAATTAGCAACCAAATGCTCTCTTGCGAACTTTTTGCTACAATTAAGAATATTCTGGCAATAGCCTGCGGAATTGTCGACGGCATGAATCTTGGCGAAAATTTTAAAGCGGCAGTTGTTGCCTGTGGCATAAAGGAGCTAGCAAAGATTTCTGCAATATTTTTTTCTAGAAAAAACGATGTTAAATTGCCATTTGAGCCTAGCAACCTTCATAATAACAATATTTTTAGCATTTTTAGTGCCGGATTTGGCGATATATTTCTTACCTGCTCTTCAACCACTTCCCGCAACTATCTCTTAGGAAAAAATATTGCTAATTTTGGCTTAAAAACCAGTTTATACCAAGAAACTCGCCAATTTGCAAATTTTAATAGTCACTGCGAGGGCATAAATTCTACTAAGCAACTATTAAACCTGCTACAAATTCGCTATATTCATATCGACTTCGGCAGTGAAATACCGCTAATCAGCACTGTTAATAAAATAATTGACAACCAAATTAGTAATCAGAAAATAATAGAACAGCTGACCAATGCCATTAAAAAAGATTTTAGTTAAAAATAAATTTAATCAAAAATGAACCAACCTACTCAAATTATTTATCAAAAATTTTTGGTAAATTTTAATAAAATATTCGACAGCTCAAGTTTTTATTGGCAATCTGTAATTATATGCATCTGCCTAATTACTGCCTATCTTGGCTATTTATTTATTATTTCTCGTATTTTTCCAAAAATAATTGAAAAATCTAAGAATAACGAAATATCAGACATCATTAATCATCACCTTGCTCCAATACTCTACCAGATTCTATCAATTATTCATCTAATTATCGCCTTGGCAATTTATCGACAATTCGCTGGGAATGACTTAATTTTTCTTATCACCTTAAAACTTATAACTCTTTTTCTTTTCTTGAAACTGCTACGGTTAGCCGCAGATAGTTCGGTCATTCCAAATATTGTTGGCTTTATTCTTTTACCAGCAATGGTTTTAGATATTTTTGGTGCCTTTAAGCCAATTAGTATCTATCTCGATAGCTATGCCCTAGAAATTGGTAAATTCAAGATTTCACTTTATCTATTTTTAAAGGCTTTAATCGTGTTGCTAATAGTTTTTCTCTTGCTTAACATTAGCAGAAAGAAGCTTAAAAAAATTCTTAAAAATTCTGATAATCTTAATTTAGCCTCGCAAAATATTGCCATTAAATTCATTGATATCGCATTTTATCTTTTGCTTGCCATTATCACTTTACAAACTATTGGCATAGACATTACCACTCTTGCAGTTTTAGGCGGAGCAATTGGTGTTGGTATTGGTTTGGGGTTGCAGAAAATTGCATCAAATTTTATTGGCGGAATTATCTTATTAATGGAAAAATCAATGGAAATTGGCGATTTGATTGAAATCGAAAATGGCAAAATATTTGGTACAATTAAGGAATTTGCTGGCAGATACACAATTATCGAAGCCTTTGACGGCAAAGAAATTATTGTTCCCAATGAAGATTTGATCACTAATAAAATTACTAACTGGACATATAGTAGCAACAGGGCCAGAATCGAAATTAACATTGGTGTTAGCTATAAATCTAATTTAAAATTAGTTCAGCAACTAATGACTGAAGCGGCACAAACAAGCAATAAATGCTTAAAACACCCCGAAGTAGAGTGCTATTTAACAGAATTCGCCGAATATGATGTTAAATTTATTCTTTATTTTTGGATTGAAGACATTTTGCAAGGTCGCAACATTGCTAAAAGCGAGGTATTATTTAATATTTGGCAACTTTTTGCAAAACACGATATTGAAATACCTTTGCCACAAAGAGAAATAACCCTTTTTAATCAACAATCAACCAACTAATATGACACAATTTTCAACCGTTATCCAGGAAGAGGTAAATAAATTTAGCCGCATTGCCAAAGAATGGTGGGATCCGAACGGCAAATTTAAACCATTGCATCAATTTAATCCAATTAGAATCTTATATTTACAAGAACGAATTAATAGCTATTTCTTCAACATTAACAGTAATTTAGCGGTTAAGGAGCAGTGGCAAAAGCTTAAAATCCTCGATCTTGGCTGTGGTGGCGGTTTAGTTGCCGAGGCAATGGCAAGAAATGGGGCTCAAGTTGTGGCAATTGATGCCAGCGAAAAAAATATCGAGGTGGCAAAAACTCATCTGCAAGAATCTTCGCCAGATTTAAATATTAATTATCAAAATTTAAGCATCGAAGAATTTGTTAGCCTTTATCCAGAAGAAAAGTTCGACATTATTCTTGCCTTAGAAATAATTGAGCATGTCGATAATCAAGAAATATTTATTCAATATTGCCAACAGGCACTGAAAAGCAAAGATTCTATATCGTTAAACAAGGGTGGAGGTCTGTTATTTATTGCCACAATTAACCGTAATATCAAATCTTTATTAACCGCAAAATTCGCTGCCGAATATTTATTGCGATGGCTCCCAATCGGCACCCACCAATGGCATAAATTTCTTAAACCAAGCGAGATAAACAGCTTTGCTAGCCGTTATTATTTACAACTGAACGAGATTTGTGGCTTTAAATATTGCTTATTAAAGCAAAAATGGGGGAAGTCGCCCAAAGATTCGAGCATTAATTACATTATAGACTTCTGCTCTAAACAATAAATCGCATCTTGACTATTTGCATAAAAACCCTAGATTTACCAATAAATTCAAATTCTTTCAACAAATTTTTATAATTGAATACTCACAATAACTATGGCCGGACATTCGCAATTTGCCAATATTAAGCATCGCAAAGGAGCTCAAGATGCAAAAAAGGCAAAATTATTTACTAAAATTCTTCGTGAAATTACTGTTGCCACAAAAAACGGACAACCAGACCCAAATTTTAACCCAAGACTCAGAAATGCTATTATCGAGGCACGAAATAACAATATGCCAAAAGATAAGGTTGAAACAGCAATTAAAAAGGTGACTAGTGGCAATGACAATAATAATTTCGAAGAGATACGATACGAAGGCTATGGCATTGGCGGTGTTGCAGTAATAGTCGAGGCACTAACCGACAACCGTAATCGCACCGCAAGTGAAGTGCGAAGTATTTTTACAAAAAATGGTGGTAGCCTAGGCGAAACTGGTTCCGTAGGCTTTATGTTCGAAAAAATTGGCTATATCGAATTTGCCAATAACAATATTGCCATTACAACATTGCTCGAAACCTCGATAAATCTAGAGGCTCAAGATATTATCGAAGGAGAAGAATCGACAATTATCATTACCAGCCCAGAACTTTTCATTAACATTCGCGACAAATTAACCGAAGAATTTGGCGACCCGCTATCGGCAAAACTTCACTGGCAAGCAAAAAACCACAGCGAAATAGATTACGAACAAGCAAAAACGATAATCAAAATGATAGATTCTCTAGAAGATTGCGACGATGTCCAAAATGTTGTGACTAACTATCAATTAAGCAAAGAAAACATCAAAAAGCTTAATCAGGAGATTGATTAATTAAGCGATATCAAATTAAATAATAAATTTACCAATTATAACTTAATTTGCCAATATATTTGGCAATGCCGAAGCCGATCTTAATTATAAATTTGTTATATTGATAATTAAGATCGGGCTTAAGTCTTAGCGAACAATATATTTCTTATTGGAATTTGCTACTTGATTTGTAACCCTATTTCTAGGAGTGTCCTCGACAATCTGCAAGTTAACTTGTTGATTACTAACTGCTTCATTATCATTACTAAATTGAGGCAATGCTACTGGTTGGCTAGGTGCTCCTGATTGGCTAGGTGGTTGAGGCAATGCTCCTGATTGGTTAGGTTGAGCACTTTCAACTCCCTGCGCTGCACCTGGCCTTTCTTTACAATATTTGACACATGTTGCTACTCCTACAATAACTGCTGAAAATGCCATAATTCCTCCAACAGCTGCTGCACCGATAATTACATTCTTTATATTTTCCTTGGCTTCTAAATCTTTTTCGCTGTTAAAATTATTATCTCTATTAATCTTTACGAAATCACCGCCAACATCAAGAAACCAAGCCTTATCAATATCTGAGGTATTTTTTAAAGTAATAGTGTTATAAGATTTTTTTTGATTGTCTAATACTGCAATAATCAAATCATTTCCTTTTTTAGCAATATTAAGATGTTCAAAATTAATGCCATTACCGCCACTAATTTTCATTGTTTTAGGGTCAAAATTCTCTATCACTTGCGAATTTTCGCCCCAACCAAGATTGTATTTTTGAGGCTCGGCTATGACTTGAGATTCTTCTAAGTTTTCTTCTTTGCTAATTATATGGCTACTCCAGTCATATGAATCTTGAGACGGAAGCGATGTTAACGTTGTATTATTTAGTATTATCTTATCCTGAATAGCGCTTGGTGCTATTGAGAAGTCTGTTTGAGAGTTATTTGCATTGGCTTTGTTAAGTGCAGTAGCTGCCCCTAACGTTAGTAATATCAATTTTTTCATTTTATTTAATATTGTTTAATAAGGATATAATGTTAATATTTTTAATATAAAAATATTAACATTAATAATTGATATAATTACTAATATGTCAATATAAATTTATACTTTTTATGATAAAATGAATAATTATGTTGATTTTATTGTACTGAGGTAAAATAAAGTTTCAAAAATATTTATTTATCTGCAATTAATAACATTGCTGTGCCATATTTTTCATAATAAAATAAATGCCTTGGTGATACTTATTGCCAAATTCTATATTAGGTCTTTTCCACAGATTGTCGATTATTACCAGCTGAAGATTTTGACTATTGGCAATTTTACCCGCATCTTTTATTTTATTAACTTCATCGACAATTAAGCATTTTGCCAATTGGCGATTTTTTAAGGCATATAACTGCCCCAAAGCTTTAGAGCTTACGGCATCTTCGTGATCGTCTTTTAAAATGACTGCTGGTTGTAATTTAAAAAAATCTTCGAAATATCGGAATCCATTATGAAAAAAGATATATTTACCACTAATATGCACCCGATCTAATGTTTTATTAGCTTCGGCGATTAATTTTTTATGTTCTTTCAAAAACTTTACTAGTTTTTCTTGATATTTATTACGATTCTTAGGATCGCTCTTTATCAGATCGGCAACAAGATAATTAGCGACAACCACAGCATTATCTGGGCTCAGCCATAAATGCCAATCGTTATCGTTATTATAAAAGTTTTTTAATATTTTTATTTGTGGTAAATTTTCAATATAAATTTGCTTGACTTGGCTATTTCTAAGGATTTTATTAATAGGGCTACGACCATTTTGGTTAATTGTTACAACAATAGTTGCACCTTCTATTTGTTTTAGATCGTAGGCATTAAAATGCTGATGATGATCGTGGCTACCGCCAATAACTGCAACCTGATCTTCGCTAATGGTAATTGATTTTGCTATTGCCGCTAATGGCTCTAGATTAGTTATAATCTTTGGTAAATGTTGCTGTGACAAATTATTTACTTGTGTCGAAGCAAATAAATATTTGCCGTTAGAAAAAGTTTTTATTGAAAATAATAGCAATATTAAACAAAATATTTTAATGTTTTTTGTAGTTTTATAATTATTTTTTAGCATTTTGCTGTTGTAATTTTGTAATAACCTATCACAATATGGGCCGGTAAAAAGGGCTGGTAAAAATTTAAATCGACTATGACTAACATCTCTCAACTTCAAAATCAAACTGGCAATAACAACCTTACTAGCAAAAATGCCTTAATAATCGCTAATAATCTTGGCTTAGAAATCGCCAATAAAGTAATTCTTAGCAATATTAGCCTCAAGATAGAAACGGCAGAAATTACCACAATTATTGGGCCAAATGGCGGTGGCAAAACCTCTCTGCTCAGAATGTTGCTAGGCTTAACCAATTCTAGCTCTGGTAATTTATGGACCAAGCCTAAAATTAGCATCGGCTATATGCCCCAGAAACTAAGTCTCGAAAAAACCATTCCGCTTAAAGCCATAGACCTGCTTTGCTTATTAAGTAACAAAAGCATTGCCCGGCTAAAGTCTCACAAACTTTTTCATAAATTAACCAAAAAGCTAAAAATAGAATCTCTGCTTAACAATTCGGTTCATCAGCTCTCTGGGGGGCAAATGCAAAAGCTAATCTTAATTCAGGCAATTATTAGTGGCAAAGATTTATTAATTCTCGATGAGCCGACTCAATGCCTCGATGTAGATGCTATAGAAAGTTTTTATCAAATTATTGGCGAATTAAGGCAAGATTTTGGCTTGTCAATTGTTTTGGTATCTCACGATTTGCATTCTGTAATGAGTAAAAGCGATGTGGTAATTTGCATTAATCAACATATTTGCTGTGCAGGAAGTGCCGAAGCGGTAAATCGCCATCCTGCATATTTAACATTATTCTCTCACCAACATCATCACAAACACTAATTAAACCATTAGCATTCCGCCATTAACATGTAGTGTAATGCCATTAATATAAGAAGATTCTTCACTTGCTAAAAACAGCACTGAAGTAGCGATTTCTTTGGCTTCGCCCATCCTTCCCGCAGGAATTTTTTGCAATATCTGCTGTTTTTGCTGATCGTTTAAAATATCGGTCATGTTGCTTGCAATGAAACCCGGAGCAATACAATTAACGGTAATATTTCTGCTTGCAACTTCGCAAGCAATTGATTTAGTCATGCCAATAATCCCAGCCTTTGAAGCAACATAATTTGCTTGCCCAGGGTTGCCAGAAACCCCAACCACTGAAGCGATATTGATTATTCTGCCATATTTTCTGCGAACCATTTTCTTTACAGCATTACGATTAATAACAAAAGTTGACTTTAAATTAATGTCAATCACCCGATCAAAATCTTCGTCCTTCATTCTTAAGATTAGATTATCGTGAGTAATACCAGCATTACAAATGACAATATCGATATTGCCAGCCTTTTCTTCGGCAATATCAAAAAGATTATTCACCTCGCTTCTGCTAGATAAATCGCAGGCCAAAGCAATATGTTCGCCGTCGGATTTTTGCGGTAGAGTTTTAATTAATTCTAAGATTTTGTCTTCTTTTGTTGCAGAAAGAACCATTCTAGCACCTTGCTTGGCAAGGCATTCGGCAATAGCACTACCAAGACCTCCGGTAGCCCCAGTTAGTAAAACATTTTTATTTTTTAGTGAAAACATATACGGTAAGTTGTTAGGTTGCGAAGCGTTGATTTTGTTTGGTTTAGCTAGTTTTTTGATTATTATCAATAGCTTTAATGGCGAAAGTTAAAAATATTACAGTAATAAAGTAACCGATAAACTGGCTTGCCGAAGGTTGATCGATATAGCCAAATAGATTATTGAGAATTTGCCCAAAAAAGCTTTTTTGCGGTAATATTAACGAGAGATTGAATATTGGATCGACAATAGGGGCAATTATTTCTGCATCTTGCCACAAGCCAATTCCAGAGGCAATAAGACCTGCCGAAAGAAATATTAACAAAATAGTAGTGATTTTAAAGAAGTAACGACCAAATGCTTTAATTATCCCAAAGTAAGTTGCAAAGCCAACCAACGTTCCAGTTAAGAGGCCAGCGATAAATCCTAGAAACAATTGCTCTAGTGGCACATCGGCAAGATAAGAACTATAAAGAAAAAGAACAATTTCTGCCCCCTCTCTTAATGTTGCAAGCATAACGATAATTGCCAAAGATTTTGGCGGTTTCTGACCGCTTAAAACCTTGTTGCCAATGTTTCTTAGTTTGTTACCAATATTCTTTGAGTGCTGTTTCATCCAGATTACGGTGTAGCCAATCATTAAAGCGGTGATAATTAGAATGGCACCATTAAATAGCTCTTGCCCTAAATTATTCATTGCACTGCTAATGAAATCTGTAGCAAATGCCAAAGCAACAGCTCCAGAAACTCCTAACAGAAAGCCCAAAACTAGCCAAGAGCTTCTCTTGCTTACCGCCCTAGTGGCGGCGGCAAGAATACCAATAATTATTGCGATTTCAATAACTTCGCGAAAAACAACAATTGCAATTTGTAGCATTTTATCTGATATTGATGGTTTAATTTGATAATTAGTATCAAATAATTGCTATCATTTTGCTATGGCGAAAATAAAAGTCAAGAATATAGAAACATTATTAACTATATTTTTTGCTTGAGTTTGAGTATTTTGAGTAAGGCTAAATTAGCAAAACCGCCTTTGTTTTTGTAATTTGTTGCCGTTATTGAAATTTTAATGCCATTTTATTAGACCAGATATTTCTTTGCAGAAATTTTATACCCCCGATTAAGAAGCTTGGCGAAACAATTTGCCCTTGATATCGTTAATTGTCAGATCTGCAAATTCTATCTGTGCTTGAGTAATTCTTTTTTGCACAATTCTGGTGATGGTTTTTTCACTAATTGCTGTGCCGTAATTATTGTTAGAAAAAGAGATAAATATCGATTCTAGCTTTGTAATATCTAGGTTCTTGCGACCTAGACCTTGAGTAATAAGATCGATATATTTTATTAGTAAAGTTTTAAGATTTTTCTTAATGGTAATAGATTTTATCTTATCCTTTTTGCCCTTACTCGAAATAAATATTTTAGTAACTCCTTCGTTTTTTGATATATCAAAAATCGTTAATCTTACTAATTGCGAAGCGGAAAGATTGTGATATAATATCAGATTAAGGACGATTAAATCTCGCAAATCTTCAGCACCTGCAACAGCGAAATTAACCAGCTTCAACAACTCTCCATGAGCTATATCTTTGTAATTATCTACAACTAGGCCTCTTTGCTTCGTTAGATGAGGTAAATTTATGTTAATTTCACTATCGATAATATTGGTGGCAATTCCCCAAGTTAGAACCTGCTGTAATGCCGAAGAATAGGAAATAAAAGTGTTGTAACTATAGATTTTTTCAAGAAAGTTGTAGTAATATAGCGAACCTTCGCAACAATCTTCAAATTTGCTACGATGAACCTCGATATAATGAAGAAAATGATTGATTGCTATTAAATATAGCCTGCTGGTGCTTTTAGGAAAGTCGCTATTCTTTGTAAATTCTTCTATTATTTTTTGTAAATTCAAAATTTCTCGATCGATTTTAAGCATCGCGAAACGACTTGTTAATTTGTTGTAATAAAGGCTCAAACAATATTGTTGCAAAGCTCTTCTTACCAACAACAATAAATGCTTCAACCTGCATGCCAGGATATAAGGTAAAATTATTAATTTTTGCCTTTTCTTTAGGATCTATCTTGATTCTAGCGATGTAATACATTCGACCATTTTGCTCTTTGGTAATATCTGGATCGAGATATATCAACTTTCCTGATAGTTTTTTTGCAATTTTTGACTGTAAGGCACTAAAATTAATAATAACCGACATGTTGAGATGAACTACATCGATATCTTTTGGCTCAATTTTAACCTCAACAAGAAGATCGTCACTTTGCGGAACGATATCGAGCAAATCTTGTCCAGATCTTAAGACCCCACCAATAGTAAAAACTTGTATATTGCGAATCATACCGCCAACAGGAGCAATAACCACAAGTCTTTGATTTACTTCTTTAGAGTTGTTATATTGTTTTTCTGCATCTTGCAACTGGCGAAGGTCTTCGCTGAGTTTATTTTGTAGGTTTCTACGATATTCAGTGTTAAGATTCTGGATTTTCATATTGATTTCAGTAATGCTTTGTGATGTTTTAGCTATTTCCGATTCATTGTTAATAAGGGCAATTTTTGCTTCTTGAGTTTGCTTGAGCGAATCTATCATTTTTTGCCTAGTGGTGTTGTTGCTTTTATACAATTCATCAATAGTTTTATTTTCTTTTTGTAGAAGACTAAGTTTTTCTTGCAAAATCACTCTTTGCTCTTGTAGATATATTTTTCTTTGCTTAGTGTCTGCGATTTGATTAGACAAGGCTCGCAGGTTTTCCTGGTGATTCATTTTTTCACTCTCTGCTATTGACATCTGTAGTTCGATTATCTTTTCTGGATATTCCTTGATTAGTGATTTGAGGTCTATATTGGAGTTGTTAATTTGACTTTTTATTCTTTCGACTTCCACCTTAAGATTTTCTAGCTGATATTTATTTGCTTTCAGGTTTTCAGAGCCTTGAACTTCTGAAAGCCTAATTAGTTCTTGACCCTGCTTGACAATATCGCCATTTTTTACCAGAATTTCCTTAACTATACCACCTTCAAGATGTTGCACAGTTTTTTTATTAAAGTCGATTACCACCTGACCGGGAGCGACCGCAGCGGTGTTTATTTTAAAAAAGAATAAACAAAATACTATAACAAAAACACAAAGAAAAACTGTGAGCGAAGCTTTTCGTAGATATTTATTTATGATTTGCCATTCTTTGGCAATGACCTGTTCTGTGCTCTGATTTGACATTTGTTCGTTTCAACATTTTAGTGTTTTATTAAGCCATTCTCTAAATAAAACACCTTATCGGATATTTTTAACAATTCAAGGCTTTTTCCAGACATTATTGTCGTTACTCCTTGCTTTCTTAGATCTAAAAGCAATTTTGATATTACCAAAACCTCTTGTTCGCCTTCAACATCAACATCATCTAATATCAAGATCTTTGGATCGCTATAAATTGTACTCGCAAAAGCAATTCTTCTGGAAAGACTAAAGCCAAGATTGCAACCATTATCGATAATTTTAGTATTATAGCCGCTCTCAAAACTATTAATCAAATTATGACAATTAAGCTTTTGACTAGCCTTAATAACATTATCGATATTTGCTTTCTGATCTAGTCTAGCAATAGATTCTCTAATGTTATCACCTACTAATTTCTGATCTATGATTTGAGGCAAATAGCCAATTATCTTGCCCAAGCTTTCCTTGCTCACTAAAGATAAATCTATTTGATCGTATTTCACCATGCCAGATATTGGCTTATAAATTCCCGCAAGCAATTTTAGCATTGTGCTCTTGCCAGACATTGATGAGCCAGTTATAAGGTTAATAGTTGCTGAGGCTATTTCAATATTGGCGCCTTTGAGTATTGGCTTTTTAGTTTCTGGGTAAATAAATATCAACCTCTCGCCACTAATTTTTCCACTAAATTTAGAAATCTCTATCGGCTTTTTACTTTCATGGGTGACTTTAATATTTTTAACCAAACTACGATAGGCAGATCTTGCCTCGGGCAAATTTGCAAAAGCTGTCGAGAATTTAGCAAATAGAGTGAGAGCTTTACTACTTAGAATTGAAGAGGCAATTATTGCCCCTGTGGTTAGCTGATCTTGTAAAATTAAATATCCACAAAGGCCCGTGGTTAAGATCTGCAAGATGGTTCTTGTTGCATTGGTTGCTTCGTTGTATCTGTTTTGAGTTGCCTTTTGATCTAATTTATTCAGCCCTTCTTCCTGTTTAAAAAAACTAAATCTTTGCAACAAATTGCCAATTATACCATTTGCCTGAGCTACTCCACCAAGTTTTTTTATTGATTCGATCTGATTATTAGCAAGATAATTATATTTATAAGCAACTTTCTGACTAGATTTAGACAGGATTTTACCCAATTCGGTTAAAGCAAAAATTAGAAAACCACCAAAAATAGTTAAAAACCCAACAAAAGGATGGAGAAAAAACAAGAATAAGAGATAAATTAACACAAATGGCCCCTCAATCAAACCCACCAGAAACGACACAATAAAATTATGCAGTTTTTTAAAATATTCGACATTGTCGGCAACGATATTTTCATTCTGGTAAATCACATTCTGACTAACCGTTTCGTTTGCAACCATAGAAACCAATAGTCCAGAAAATATGTAGTCGATACGGTTAATAACTTTTTGTTTTATTTTTTCTAAAATAGTGCTAAAAATAATTGCAACAACAATAACAAAAGTCAATACCAATAAGGTTTCGAGGCTACGAGAACCGATAACTTTATCCATCACTTGCAAAGAATACATTGGCACCGCAAGTTGCAAAATATGTGAGACACCGCTAATTAAGGCAATAGGGACGATGGTTTTCTTGATGCGAATTAGGTTATTTTCTATTAAATGTTGCTTATCCATAAATGATATTTATTGTTTTGTTATTTTACAGCTGATCGATATTCGCTTCACCAAGAAGCTCGAGAATATTATAAAAACCAATTGCGAGATCTGTGTTGACATTGATTAATTCATCGCTCTTTGAATAGAGATTATTGATAAAATACAATAATTCAAAGTTATCTTTAAGTCCATTGCTAAATTCAATAAAAGCATTGTCATATATCTTGCTTGCAACCTGATAATTTCTTTTTGAAGCAATTAGCAATTTGCGATTAATATTAAAACGAGCAATCTCCGACTGAATCGCAGACAAAACACCAAGAGAATCTTCGCGGTATTTTGCCATAACAGCACGATAATCGGCATTAGTCGAGTTAAGATTATATTTATCTTGCCAAGAATCAAAGACAGGCAAAGAAACCTTAATATTTATCGATCTTTCGTTTTGATTGTAATTTTGCTGAGCATTTGCCTGAGTGTCATATTGATTTTTTGCTAATGAAGCATCGAAATCAACTCTAGGCATAAAGTTAGATTTGGCAATATTTCTTAATGATTTTTTTAGCGAGACTTCGGTTTTTGACTGCTTAATTCTTGGTGAGCTTTTAATGTGAAGCTCGATATCTTGGCTTATTTTTGCTACTTCCGTTTCAAAAGATGATAATTTATTTTCAATAAAATTAGCTATTTCTTCCCGATTTTCCAATGCTAAATAAGTGTCTTGTTGCTGATTTAGCATTTGCCTTAAACGATATTTTTCTTGGAATATTTGCTGATTTATTCTTTCTTGCTTTATTATTGCATTGTTTAAGCTTACCTCGACTTGTAAAAAATCGCTCTTGGTTATTTCGTATTTCGACAATTTTTGGCGACTATTTTCTAGATGTTGCTGATAAACTAGAAGCTCTTGCTTGGCATTTTTAAGCAATTCATTTAGCCTAAGAAAATTAAGATAAGACTTTACAACACCAACAATTAGAGACTGCTGTTGGGCTTTGAAATCGTATTTAGCAATTTCTAGGCGACTAGATTCTGCACTTAAGCGATTTAGACCCGCAAAACCTTCAAATAGATTTTGTCTTAGTAGTATTTGTCTCGTGTTTTCATTGGTGGTAAATTTATCGATATTATTCGCAGAAGATTTTTTATAGCTATTGTCCGATGACTGATATTCTAAGCTAATTTTTGGCATCATTGCCGAAACTTTTGCATCTCGTTGCCAGTTCTGCGAACTTACTAATTCTTCCTTTTGTTTAAGGGCATTATTATTTGCCAATGCAACACTGATTAGGTTTTTTAAACTATTGCTAATGTTTTCTGAAGAATTGGCTCTTGCTGAATCTTGTTTTGATAAATCATTTTTTTCTTCGCCAACAACTATTGCAAGACTATTAACGGCCTTGAGGTTGGGAGAAGGAGCAAGATTTATCCTATTAATATTTGCATCTTTTTGCTTTTCTTTGCTGTTGTAATTATTAGCTTTATTAGCTTTATTGACAATTTTATAACTTGAAACTTTGGGCAGGGCAATCTTATTATTTACTTTTTTACCCTCTGCAAGAACAGGAAATTGTTTATTAGCATTCTCTGCCCTAGTGTCAAGATTTAGCACAAATGCCAAAATAAACGAAAATAAGAATAATATTTTGCTTTTTATGTTAAAATTATGCAAGCATTGTTTAATAAGCATTATGAGATAAGATGATTTGTTAATTTAGTTTTCAAGATAATCAACTTGATCGTCGTTTGAGTAATCGCTGTAATCGGCATCGTCGCTATAATAATTATCTGGAATATCGTCGCTGAATTGAGCTTTTTTTAAATTTTCTTGCTCTATATAATTAACTTCTTGCACTATTTCGTAGTCCTGAACTTCTGTATTTTGTTGATATGAACTTAGCTGACTTACTTCCTTAACGGCAATATCATAATCAACAAGATACTCAATTTTAAAAATATCTGACCTAGTCGGATTGTCCCAGTCGATAAAATTTGTGATATTTAACTGCGAAACCGCAATGCCAGAAAAAAACAACGATAAAAAGTTTGGATTGGTGTAATATTCTATCAAAACACCAGACTCACCATTAACAAAGTCGTTTTTAATAAGAAATGTTCCAGGGTAATAGGTATTTGGGTCGAAGTCAAAATCTATTTTATCAATATTGGGGTTAAAATTTTTGATGATAAATTTTGATTCTTGATATTTTATCAAATCAACATCTTTATTATTATATCCACTACTTCTATCGATATAATAAGTTTTGCTGAAAGCTCTAGTAACATCGTTTTGTGACTCTGGAGCTGGTTCTGGCTCTTGATATGAGGCTTTTACCTTGTCGATTTCTAAAACTATCCGACTGGCTTCTTCGTTATAAGAACTTTGATTAAATTCGTAAGAATCTTGCTCGGGTTGCTGATAGATATTTGCAAGTTTTGTTGCCGATTCTGAATTACTGAATCTCTCAATGCCTTCTTTGGAGGATGGCACAGAGGACGATTTAGCATCTTGATTGCTAATATCTTGGCTCTGCGATATGGCAATATTAACTATCGCCTTATTAGTGAATTTTTCTGGGGTTGAATTTTGCTCTTTTGCAGGGCTTGATAGTTCGCCAGAGTTTTTATTTACAGCGGTCTTTTTATCTTTTATTTTATTATTAGCAAAATTTACTGAATTTTCTTTATTGCTAGAGATTAAATGATTGTCTTTTACTAGGTTCTTGCTACTTAATTCTGGTAATATTTGCTCCTTCTCTCTTGGTTTTTGGTATAATAATTGTTGACGATTGTAATCATCGACATCCAAAACCTCGGCACCTTCTGTATTTGATAATTCATTATCTTGATTACTTATGATTTTGACATTATTTTGCTTTGACGCCTTAGGATCTTTTAGCTCTCGATGTTCTTTGGCATTTAATTCTTTTATCGCTACATCCTGATTAAAAACTCCAACCATCACGGCAAGACCAGCTGTTAGGTCGTTTGCCGATTGCGAACTAGACTTCTCTTTTTCTTCTTGAGATTTACGATTTTGTATTTTGATATTATGAGCTTCGCTACTAATTTGATTTGCGATATTTTGAGAATCGGAGCTTTGACTTGTCTCTATTGCCAGTAATTCTGCATTTATTAGCAGATCGGAATCGAGAACTGAATTGTTATTGCTATTGTTATTATCGCGATCTTGCGATAAAGAATTTTTACTCTTATTAACCGCAAGATCGGATTTATTGTCATCTATCGTCACCTAATTATATATTTTATTGATATTCATCTTGAGATTCTTGATAGTCGTGTTGGATAATACTATCGGCAGAATTGTCATCTTCTAGGTTGCCAATAGCCACTTCGTAGCCAGATTGACTTCCTTCAACCTCTGCAACAAGAGCTGTGTCAATATCGACATCATTAGCAATCTCGCTATCAGATGAAGAAGGTGTAAGGTTGATGCTTTTTGAATCTACCACCGCTTTATCATATCCTGTAATATTTTTAAAATTACCAATTTCGCCACCAAAATTTAGGCTTGTCAGCTGGTCGGCACTAACTCCTGTTAATAGGACCTTCACAAATTGCGAACCTTCGCTATAACGAACATCTTGCAAAGATAGGCCTTCGTTAGTTTGTACTATTTTATAGACTTGGGCAAAGAATGGCAATTCCAAAACATCTTTTGCCGGATCAAATTTGATAATATAATCTGGCTCAAGCTTATTATTGCTGTCGTAGCCTTTATATTGAGGCAGTTTAAATACTTTGCCACCCTGACTAGATGAAACATTGCTTTCGCTTTTAATCGACATAAAATCTTGTTCTTTTGTTGTTGTGTTTATTTTGTTGCTATCGATATTCGCATTATTGTTATCGGTCGTGCTGCTAATGTCTTTATTTTCAACCGCCTCAGGTAATTTTTCTTTGCCAATATTAGAATCGATAGCAGTGTGAGAATCGACAGCATCAGAACTGTTGCTAATAACCGATTCTATTGCTTCGACATATGAATGCGACATTTCGTCGCGAACAAAACTTCCGCCTGGTTGGAAACCGCTAAAATTATCGAGACCAATATCATTTGCAGATATGCCCTTAAGAATAATACCGTTTTCTGCATTTTCAAGCACAATCTTTGCATTATTATTTCCTAAATCAATAACCTTTATCTGACTCAAATTCATCCAGCCATTAGCACTAATAGAATTAGTTGCGATATTAAAGTTTTCGACAACAGTATCTTTATTGTACCACCACTCAACTTTAATAACTTCATTTTTATTAATTGTGCTGTTATTGCTATTAACATTATTTTGCGGGTTGGTTGGCTGATTCTGGACAATATTTTGTTCGACTGCAGGCTTAATCTCTTCAGCTATTGGTTTAGTCTCTTCGACAATCTCCCGCCCCTTGATAATTTTTATATATTCAATCTCTTCTTGAAACTTTACTGGAGTATTAAAAACAATATCGGGCAAATCTTGTTCGATAACATCGGGAAAAATAAAATAATCGCTTGTATCATTATTTGCCGTAATAATTTGGCTATTGTTAGCAGTTTTACCATCGCTAAATTTTCCAGCAAAACCAAAAAAGTTATTTTGCCCTAATGCCGAAGCCTTAACTCCCGCTAGCACAATACCAAAATCTTTTTGTGAGCCGTAGCAGATCATCGCTCCCTCTGCGGTATCTTTAACGGTAATTTGCGATAAATCCATACCACCAGTACTAGCCCCGATAGAATCGGTGTCAGGATCAAAGTTTTCAATCGGAGTCTGCTTCGACCAATAGCTCCAAGTCATTTTTGCTTCGATATTAACCTGGCCCATAGCCGAGAAAAAGCCAGTTACCCCAGTAAACATTTTTTGGCTAATCTGACTTACAGAAACACCTTTTAACTCAATATATGCATGCATCCCGCCATCTTCACCAATAGAGCCAACCTTAACACTATTGCCGTCTTGAACAACTCTTAGATCTTTAAAGTCTATACCGCTGGTCCCTTGTATTTTATCGAACTGAGGATTGAAATTTTCAACTACATCCTTACCGCTCCAGCCAATTTTATAAAAATTAGAATTAGCAGTAATTTTATTAAGATTTATAGATAGTCGATCTTTGGTCACTCCTTCAAATTCTAATTCATAATTACCAACTTTTAAAGTAGCATTGCCATTTTTTTCGCCAATAATTTTCTCTTTTGCTATATCGCCAAAATTTCTGAAGACAATGTTATCTTTATTAAAATCGAAATCTTTTAACAAAGTTGTTCCACCACCTTTGCCATCGTTTTCTATGATAACAGAGTCGTTGCCCTCGCCAGTAACAATAGAGTTATTTCCAGAGCTAGGAGTAAATTCTTCCGAATATTTATCACCAACTAAGATATCATTAACATTCGAGCCAAAGATAGTATTATGACCACCAAAATCGTAAAGATATTTCAAATTCGAAGTGCCAGTTTCATCAACTCGAAAAATGCCAGTCAAGAGAGTATCTGCCGCTCCCCAAGCTCCAGTTAAGTGAGCCATTGCTAATATTCCCGACATCGTAACTTTTACCGTTGTAGTAACTTCAGCTTCTGTGGTTTTTAAAGTGCCATTATAAGATTCCTTGCCAAGAGTAATTTTGATATTCAGATCTTTCGCTTTCAGCTCGGCAATTTGTTCATCTGTATAAGAAGACTTAAAGCTATAAGGATATTCCTTATTTAGGATATCGCCAAGGCTTTTGTCATTTTTTGTAAAAATATCTTTGATAACATTGAGATTAAATTTCATTACTTCGCGAATTGCCATTTCTTGCTTTGCTGGGTCGGTTAAATCGTCAAAATTATTGATACCATATTTTCCAGTGAAGCTACCCTTCCATTGATTCGAGTTAGTAATGACAAATTTTGCATTGGCCTGATTTGTTACCTCTAATTTATCATAACTAGCGTTCCACTTCATAAATTTTTCGGTTTCGCCCGGGCCAAATGCCGTGCCATCGGTCCACATATAATATTTAGGCAGACTTGCTCCAGAGCCATTTTTAAGACCGCTATCTTGCGGTGTATATATTCCCGCATCAATCAAAACAGCTTCTCCAAGCTGATAACCAACAAAACCCCAAGGATTCACCACTTTATATTGAATCGACTCAACAACTTTAGTTGCTTGCTCTAGTAATTCTGGCTTAATATTTTGGTTGCTATCAAGAGCAGTGCTTTTAACTTTAAGATTTTCATCGAAAATTCCTAGTTTTTTCATTTCGTTTTCGAAAATTCTAGCGGTATGTAATTTAGTAAAATATTTTTGAATTGTTCCCTCTTCAGGAATAATTTTGTTTTGATATAATAAGCCATTTTCATCGAGCTTGGCATATTTTATCACCGCTCCTTGATTATAATTGGTAATATACCATTGAGTTAGAGCGGGATTGGTTCCGGATTCAAAAGCCCTCAAGCTAGTGAGAAAGCTTTGGATATTAGTATTAGGGTTTTTCATTGGAAAATATAATATTTTGTTTCTTAAAATTATAAAGCTATATTATTGTGCCTTCGTTTTCTTTTAGTTTTGATATAAGACTTATTTTGATAATATTTTAGCTAGAGTAAAATAAAAACGAAAGCAAAAAAAATCTTAAACTTAATATTTTATGTGTCAATAAAAAAATAACAGACATTGAAAATTTTTTTAAAATATTTACGATCGCCTTTTAAGCTAGTATTTTCCTAGATGTAATGGCTATTTTATTAAATTTTTTAAAATATTTCTAGAAAATTATTTTAAATTTTTAATAAAAACAATGCTAGTTCCCTTGTTAATCATAGTATTTTTTGAGAAAATGAAGATTATAATCATATAGTTGATTATATTTCCCAGCTTTTTCAAAATTTAGAGCCGAAATATGTTTAGAGTAGAAAGTAAGGCCTACAACTATTTGGTTATTTAAATAGTTCGTTCTTTATTGGAAATAATGCAAGAAATATTGTTAATCGTTGAATTAACTATATTCTTGCTTGAGTTTGAGCATTTTGAGTGAGGCTAAAGTAGCAAAGCCACCTTTGTTTTTTTGCAATTTACTTGCCCTTGCGGTTGCTTGCTGATGGTTTTCTACGGTAATAATGCCATTGCCAATTGGCAACAGATGGTTTATTGCCAAATTATTGATACCTCTGGCACTTTCATTGCAAACAATATCGTAATGGCTAGTTTCGCCACGAATCACACAGCCTAAGGCAACAAAAGCAATATTGTTGATTTTAGAAATCTCGATATTATTATTTTTGGCAATTGAGTTGGCGATTATATTAATTGCCGTTGGTATTTCTAATGCCCCATCGACAGATACAATTTCGCAATCGATAGATTCGGCAAAAATATTTTGATTTTTTATTGCCTCTTCCGCCCCTTCAAGCAACAAAGCAGAGATGTCTTTGTAGAAATTTGCCTGAATAATAAAAACTTTAACCACTTTAGCCACTTTAACCATTAGAGAATTGTAAATTAGCTATGAATCGCTCTTTTATCTACTGCCAAACAAGCCTCTTTAATTGCCTCGTTATAAGTAGGGTGGGCATGGCAGGTTCTTGCTAAATCTTCGGCACTACCGCCAAATTCCATTGCTACTACCGCCTCGTGAATCATATTTCCTGCCTCTCTTGCCACAATATGCACCCCAAGAAGACGATCGGTCTTGGCACAAGCTAAAACCTTAACTAAACCTTGTTCGTCGAATGTTGCTCTGGCACGAGAATTTGCCATCATCGAAAATTTACCAACTTTATATTCGATTTTACTAGCCTTTAATTCTTCTTCATTCGCTCCAACGGAAGCAACTTCTGGATAGGTGTAGACAACATTTGGGATTATCGAATAGTTAATATGAGGCTTTTGCCCTGCAATCATTTCTGCAACAGCAACACCTTCGTCTTCGGCCTTGTGGGCAAGCATTGGCCCAGTAGTGGCATCGCCAATTACCCAAATATTTTCAACATTGGTTTTAAGATGATTATTTTCAACAAAACCTCTTTTATCGAGAATAACCCCAATATCTTCAAGACCAAGATTTGCGGTATTTGGCTTTCTGCCAACAGCAACTAGCACGACATCGGCAGTAATTTTACTAGGGTTTTCGCCATTAGCATCGGCAATTTCAATTTCGGCAATTTCGGCAATTTCCTTATTGCCCGATTTCTTTTTGCTCACCGCTAAAACTTTGGTAGCAAGGCGGAATTTGATATTTTGTTTTTCGAGAATTTTTTGAAAATTACGAGATATTTCGGCATCGAGATTTGGGGTAATGCGATCGAGATATTCTATTACCTCGACCTCTGCTCCAAATCTGCTCCATACCGAGCCCAATTCTAAACCGATAACTCCGGCACCAATAACAATCATCTTTTTTGGCACAGCACGAAGCTCTAGGGCACCTGTCGAAGAAACTATTACTTTTTCGTCAATTACTACATTTGGCAAGCTTATTACTTGCGAACCAGTGGCAATAATAAAGTTTTTCGCACTAATTATTTTGCTTTCTGTTTTGCCAGTAATTTCAACCTGATTTTTATTGATAAATTTTGCTAAACCTTGTATGTGAGTTACCTTGTTTTTCTTCAAAAGACCAGCGATACCGCCTGTAAGACCAGCGATAATTTTGTTTTTATTTTCCAAAACTTTATTAAGGTTGAGAGAGATATTTTTTGCTTCAATTCCCAATTCGGCAAATTGATGATTAGCATCGTGATATTTATGCGAAATTTCGAGCATCGCTTTAGATGGAATGCAACCTACATTTAAACAGGTTCCACCAAGGCTAGAATCTTTTTCAATACAAGCGGTTTTAAGACCTAATTGGGCAGCCCTGATTGAGGCAACATAACCACCAGGGCCAGCACCAATAATAACAACATCGAAATCGAAAGAATTAGTCATAATAATAGATTTAAAGTTACAGCGGTAAGTAGATTCACTTAAAAAAACAGAAATATAATTTTAAAAGATAAATTATAAAGTCAAGCAAAATAGCATTATTTTAAGCAATAAAACTCTTAAAAACTATCTTGCTATTTCGATTATTTGCTTAATTCCCCAAATTGTTAAGAACAATAAAATTATCGCTAGACTACAAATAATTGTAAAATTATTGGTAAAATCGTTAAAAATTGCCACCTGACTCACCAAAATTGTTGGGATAAGCATTGGCACAGCAATAATTGTTGCTAATGCCATCTGATTGTTTTGACGATTTTTTATTAAAGCAAAACTGCCACAAAAGGCGGTAATTAAAGAAATATTAAAACTGGCAACAATGGTTATAAGGATAATATGCAAAAAAATTGTTGAACCCTTTAAATTTAAAAGCCTATCGCTATTATTTGCCAAAATTATCGCATCGAGATCGGTCATCGATAAATAGCATATTAAAACTAATAATATTGGCACTATCTGCCTAAGCCAACCCACAATTAAACGAACAAAAATAATAATTTCAAGATGACGGACTGCCAAAATCATTTGGTCTAAGCTACCCTCTTCCATTCTATTGACAAGAAATTTTTGATTGTCGCTTTGCGAATTGCTAATAATTGTAAAAATAGCAATGGCAAAAATTTGAAGCAGACGATCAATTGGCTGTAGCGGTTGTGGCAGAATTATTTGCAAGATAATCATCGTGGTCACAAAAAACAATAAATTAATTGCGAGATTTTGCCAATAACGATAATCGATTCTCGCCTCATAACAAAGCAAAATCAACAGATTTCTAAGAATTTTTTGCATATTATAATGTAATTTTAAGCATAAAATGATTATTTGCTAAAAATCTCAATACCGCCAAAACCTTTAAAACCAAGCTTTGGCAATATTTTGATGTTTTTTTTATTGATTCCACCAAGAGCAAAAATATTAGCATTTTCTTTTAGCTGGTTTTTAATCATAAATTTTGTTAATTGCAACAACGGAATTGGCTTTTGTTGCGGGTGACTTTTCGTGCTAAAAACTGGCGAGATAAAAATAATGTCGATGTCGCGATTTTTACTTGCTTGCAACAAGCTTTTAAAACTATGGCTTGCAAAAGTTACTAGCCTTTTGCTGTTGCGGTATCTTTTTGCCAATTGTAAAAATTGTAGCTTTGCCGATGCCGATTTTCTGCGGTCGGAACTGTGAATGCCACACCGCAAGAACGAGCTAGAAATATTATAATGATGAGCATTGATTAAAATTAGTTGATTTTTATCGAATGATCGATAAATTTCGCTAAGTTCGGCTTTGCGATTTGTTTTGTCTAGGTCGTATTCGCGGTAAATTACTGCTTTTTTTTGCGATTTATCAACAAATCTTAATAAAAATCGGGGCAAATCGCCAATTCTAGCCCGATCGCTAAACAAAACAATATTGGGCCTTGGCTTATTAACCGCTAAATTAGCTTTTAAACCATTATTATCAAACATATTAATCATTATCGATGACAGAAATAAATTTAAAAAATATCGAGGAAAGCAAAAATCAACAAATCTCGGGACAAATCTCGACAACTTCTCTGGATATTGCAACAAATTTAACAACAATTAGAGCCGAAGTTGCTAAAGCTTGCCAAATTATTAACAGACCGGCAGATCTGGTGAATCTGATGGCAGTAAGCAAAAAAGTTAGTATCGAAAGAATTATCGAGGCAATAAATTGTGGCTGTAACTATTTTGCCGAAAATTATGTGCAAGAAGCCAAGGAAAAATGGACAGAAATTGCCAATCGAGGTTTTTTCAATCAATTCCCGAATCTTAAACTTGCTTTTATTGGCAAAATACAAAGTAATAAGGTTCCTGAAATTGTCAAATTATTTTCAATTGTTGAAGGAGTTGATAATATAAAAATTGCTACAGCATTAAATCTAGAGGCACAAAAACAGCAAAAAAAATTAACAATATTAATTCAGGTAAATGTTGGTGAGGAAGAGCAAAAATCTGGGGTAATGCCTGCCGATTTAGCAACTTTAATAGATTTCGTTCGCAGTCAGGAGTATTTGATTTTAAAGGGCTTAATGGCAATTCCGCCCGTGCCAAAAAACTATGTTCCAGCAAAACCAGCACCAGAAGAACAAATGGAAGACCCAGCACCAGAAGAACAAGCTCCAGAAAAGCAAGTAAACGAAACCGCACTTTATTTTGCCTTATTAAATCGCCTTGCCAAAAAACATAAAATCGACTATTTATCCATGGGGATGAGTGGCGATTATTTGCTTGCCATTAATTGCGGTAGCAATGAAATTAGGCTTGGAACTGCAATATTTGGGGCAAGAAGCTAGTTTTCTTCTTTGCTAATTTGTTGTAATTTAAGCTTTAACTTATAGCTTTTAACAACCGTTACCACTAGCAAAATAGCCAAAATTAGCAAGGTAATAAAAAAGGCACGATTAACAAAAAAACTATAATCTTTTGGCTGGTATTTTGTATCTACCCCATAAGTCAAAATATTATCTTTATTAACTTCCTGACCCGTGGAATTATTAACGGAATTATTAACTGAATTATTGGTTGAATTATTAGAATTCTTCATAAATAGAAAAAAAATCAATTGAGGGCTTGCAAAAAAAAATATTTGTTTTAAGTTATTGCCAAATTGTTAATTTGCAATGCTAATTTAGCCAATAAATCAACAGAGTTTTATATCTGCAAATAAAAAGAGAAGCCTAGATAGCTCAGTCGGTAGAGCAAAGGACTGAAAATCCTTGTGTCGGCGGTTCGATTCCGTCTCTAGGCACCACTCCCTCATAATGCAAATTAAGAATAAGCTATAATTTAAAATCTAAGCTTAAACTCCTAGTTAAACACCAAATAACAGCTAAATAATATGTCTTCGCTTATTATTCTTATTCCTTTGGCTTTAATATTAGCACTAATAGCATTATTTGCTTTTTTTTGGTCGATAAAAAATAAACAATTCGACGATCTCGAAGGAGCATCGCACAGAATATTATTCGATGATACAAATTTAAACCAATCACAATCAGCAACAAATCAAACAAATAACATGACAGAAATCATTATGTACAGCAAAGATATTTGCCCTTATTGCACCAAGGCAAAAACATTGCTAAACCGTAAAATTGCTAATTTTAGCAACAAAAATATTGTTATCACCGAAATTAAAATCGATAACGACAGCAAAAAGGAAGAAATGATGGCAAAAAGCGGTGGCAGAATGACGGTGCCACAAATTTTTATTAACAATAAACACATTGGCGGTTGCGACGATTTATACCTTCTCGACAGCAAAGGCGAGCTAGACCAGCTACTCTAGACCGTAATTTTGCAAAGCTAATAACAATGAAATAAAAATTTCTTGTTAAATTGGCAATTAAATTATCTTGATTTTGCCTTGATTTTATCTTGATTTTTATTTTTTTATTAAAATAATTCTGCTTTTTATTGGGCTAATTGCTTAGAATAATTTTTTTGCTGTTATAGCTCAGCGGTAGAGCACTTCATTGGTAATGAAGAGGTCGCAGGTTCGATTCCCGCTAACAGCACCATTATCAAAATAAATTTAACCCAAATCAAAATTTAACCCAAATCAATAACAGTCAATTAATACAACATTTAACACAATGACTAATTCATCAAATCTAGGAATAATAACTAGGGTTCAATCTTCAGTTGTCGATGTTTATTTCGAAGGAAAAATTCCGGCAATTTGCAATGCTCTCGAATGCCAAAACGATTCTCGCCTTAAACTCGAAGTTGCTTCGCATATTGGCGATGGCATCGTTCGCACTATTGCTATGGATTCAACAGACGGCCTATCTCGTGGAGTCAAAGTTATCGACACTGGCTCGGCAATTCGTGTGCCTGTTGGCGAAGCAACTCTTGGCAGAATTATGAATGTTATCGGCGAGCCAATAGACGAAAAAGGCCCAATTAGAGCAGAAGCCTATTCTTCAATATATCGCGATGCTCCAACTCTTGTAGAACAATCAACTGAAACGGAAGTTTTAGTAACTGGCATTAAAGTTATCGATCTTCTAGCTCCTTATGCCAAGGGCGGTAAGATTGGCTTATTTGGCGGTGCCGGTGTTGGTAAAACTGTTCTAATAATGGAACTTATCAATAATGTTGCGAAGGCTCATAGCGGTTATTCGGTTTTTGCTGGAGTTGGCGAAAGAACCCGCGAAGGCAACGATCTTTACCACGAAATGATGGAATCTGGTGTCATCGATATTAATAATCTTAAAAACTCTAAAGTTGCTCTTGTCTACGGACAAATGAACGAGCCACCTGGAGCAAGAGCCCGTGTTGCTTTCACCGGCCTTACTCAGGCAGAATATTTCCGCGACAAGGAAGGTCGCGATGTTTTATTCTTTGTCGACAACATATTTCGCTTTACTCAAGCAGGCTCAGAAGTTTCGGCACTTTTAGGTAGAATCCCCTCTGCAGTAGGCTATCAACCTACTCTTGCAACAGAAATGGGGGCATTGCAAGAAAGAATTACCTCAACTAACAAGGGCTCTATTACTTCGGTTCAGGCGATATATGTTCCAGCTGACGACTTAACCGACCCAGCTCCTGCAACTTCTTTCTCGCATCTCGATGCCACAACGGTTCTTTCTCGGCAAATCGCCGAAATGGGAATCTACCCCGCTGTAGACCCTCTAGATTCAACCTCTCGCATCCTCGATCCTCGTATCGTTGGCGATAAACATTACCGTGTTGCCCGCGAAGTGCAAAAAATTCTCCAAGGCTATAAATCTTTGCAAGATATTATTGCAATTCTTGGTATGGATGAACTATCCGAGGAAGACAAACTTGTTGTTGCCCGTGCTCGTAAAATTCAAAGATTCCTCTCTCAACCATTTCATGTTGCCGAAGTATTTACCGGATCTCCTGGTAAATTAGTATCGCTAGAAGACACTATTAGCGGTTTCGACGACATTTGCAACGGCAAATACGACCACCTACCAGAGGCGGCATTTTATATGGTTGGCAACATTGCCGAAGCAATTGCTAAAGCAGAAAAATTACTAGCAAAATAACAATGTCATCAATTCATCTTAAAATTATTAGCCCAGTAGCAACGATATTTTCTGGTAATTGTTATTTAGTAAAATTACAAACCAAGGAAGGAGAAATTGGCATCGCCGCCAGACATCAATCGATAGTAACTCAATTAATCGAAGGGGTGGTGGCAATATATAATCATCAACAACAGTTAGTCGAGCAAGTTAATATCAAAGGTGGCTTATGTCAATTTGTAAATAATGCTACAAGTGTCGACGGCATTGAAATAGACGACGAAATGGTAATTTTAGCTAAATCATTTTAACATCATTCATGACAAACCAATTATCATTTATTAACCTTAGCAATTTACAGAACCAACTACTTTCGGTTGCAGAAAAGGCTGCCATCGCTTGTCAGAAATGGGTTGGTAAGGGCGATAATCATTTGGCAGATTTAGCCGCAGTAACTGCAATGCGAGATCAGCTAAACCTTTTGCCAATTAATGGCAGAATCGTTATTGGCGAAGGCGAAAGAGATGAGGCCCCAATGCTTTACATTGGCGAAGAAGTTGGCATTGCTAATCGGGCAAATTATCAAAATCTAACCGCAGAGAACCTAACCGCCGAAAATCTAACCAACTTTTTGCCAAATATCGATATTGCCCTCGACCCCCTAGAAGGAACAACAATATGTGCCGATTCCGCCCCCGGATCCCTTGCGGTAATCGCTTTTAGTGGTCGTGGTGGCTTTCTTCATGCACCAGATGTCTATATGGAAAAAATTGCTGTTGGTGCCAATTTACCTGCGGATGTTGTTAATCTCGATAATAGCATTGCAACTAATTTTAAAAACCTTGCTCTAGCAAAAAAATGTGCAATTAGCGACTTAACCGCAACAATACTCAATCGCCCGCGACACCAAGAGTTAATTGCTAAAGTTCGCGAACTTGGTGCAAAAGTAAAATTAATAACCGATGGCGATATTGCTGCAATTATTGCTATCGCCAATTCTAACCTGCAAAATTCTTGTCAAAATAGTGCCGATATCTACTTAGGAAGTGGCGGTGCCCCCGAGGGAGTGCTTGCGGCCGCGGCCCTAAGGGTTAGTGGCGGGCAAATATTTGGTCGCCTAGTTTTTAGCAACGACAACAAACAGGCAGAGCGAGCGAAAACAATGGGAATTACAAATTTGCACCGCCAATACGATGTTTTTGATATGACTGGGGGCAAAGAAAACTCGGAAATAATGCTAATTTGTAGCGGAGTCACGAGCGGAGAGATTCTGCACGGAGTTGCCTGCAACAACGACAGAAATGTTGTAAATTCTTTAATCTTCAACTTGGCAACAAGGCAAATATCAAATATCACAAATCACATTTATCATGATTAAAATAATTACTCAATACCTAAAATCAATCGATTTTAAACTTCCAGCATCACCAAAATTCTTTTTACTAGAAAAGCACAGCACCCCCGATATCGAGGTAGATGTAGCAATAGATGCCAAAAAAATTAACCGCAAAGATCAAGATAGCGAAAATTCCGAGGACGAACTTTTAGAAATCACACTCAGTATTAATGTTACCGCACAAATATCTTTCGAAAACAAAAAGGAAACCGAAGAATTATTTAGCCTAAAAACTTCATATACCGGGCTCTTTATGATTAAAGCAGAAGACAAAAAAGATCTAAATTCCATTGTCTCGATTTACTGCCCTACTATCTTGTTTCCTTTCGTGCGAAGAATTGTTGCTACAACAACTGCCGATGCTGGTCTTCCGCCGTTAATGCTCGATCCGATAGACTTTTCTAAAGTAGAGAAAAAGCAACAAGCCGATTAGTTGCAAATTAAATTTCATATTTAAAACAAAATCTTTAAACATGAAATTATATTATTATCAATTAATTTAAAATATCACAAAAACACTTGACTTTAATTTTAGAAAATTTAACTTTTTGCTTTATAATTTTTTAAATTAGTTTAGTTATTAAAATGGGTCTGTAGCTCAGCTGGTTAGAGTGCGCGCCTGATAAGTGCGAGGTCGGTGGTTCAAGTCCACCCAGACCCACCATTTTAAACTAAAATTTTAAAATAAATTGCAAGTTTTTTTAATAAAATTACCTTCTTGTTACTAACAACAACAATCAAGCAATACAATTACGGGGCGTAGCGCAGTCTGGCTAGCGCATCTGGTTTGGGACCAGAGGGTCGGGAGTTCGAATCTCTCCGCCCCGACCACTTAAAATTACACTTAAAATTACTAAATATTGCTATATTTATTTTAACTCGATATGTCAAATAATCTTACAAAAGACTTTATCGACCACCTAATTGACAACATAGCTTTATCTGCAGTTATCGAAAAAAAAGTACCACTAAAACAGAAAGGTTCAGAATTTCAGGGTCTTTGTCCTTTTCATAACGAAAAAACTCCGTCTTTCACCGTTAATAATCAAAAAAATTTCTATTATTGCTTTGGCTGTGGAGCAAAAGGCAATGCCATAAACTTTATCATTGAAACCGAAAGACTTTCTTTTGTTGAAGCTGTAGAATATCTCGCTTCGGCTTTTGCAATAAAAATTCCACAAAAAACTAAAAACAACAACGAAAACCAAGATAATAAAATAATAGCAAGACAAATTGAGCTTGCCCAATATGCCTGTCAGTTTTTTGCCAACCAACTTTGGGAATATAGCGGGGAAAATGCCCTTAAATACCTAGAGAATCGTGGCTTCACTAAAGAATTTATCAAGAACTGCTCTTTAGGCTTTGCTCCAAATCAATATCGCGCCCTAACGAGTTATTTGGAATATAAAGGCTTTAGCAAAGAAGAAATGACTAATAGCGGGCTAATTAGCAACAGAATAGCTAATGGCCACAGCAAAGACGAACAGTGCGACAAATTTCGTAACCGCATTATCTTTCCTATCATTAACACCAAAAAGCAAGTTATCGCTTTTGGTGGCAGGTCTATTGCTGGGGAAATGCCAAAATACCTTAATTCTGCCGAAAATATTATTTTTAAAAAACGACAAACTTTATATAATTTACCAATAGCCCAGCAAGCACTAAAGGACAACGACTATCTATTGGTTGTTGAAGGTTACATCGACTCGCTAACTCTTAATTTTTATGGCATCAATAATAATGTTGCCTGCCTAGGCACTGCAATTACCATAGACCACCTCACCGCATTATTTCGTTATAGCAACAACATTGTTTTTTGCCTAGATGGCGATTTTGCAGGAATTAAGGCCGCAGAAAGAATTATCGACAATTTACTTGAAATTATCACTCCAAGCAAGCAGGCATCTTTTATTTTCTTGCCTAATGGGCTTGATCCAGACGATTTTTTGCAAAAATTTGGCAAAACGGCATTTTTACATCTTACGACACAGCAACTCAGCCTTTCTCAGGCTTGTTGGCATTTTGCGGTTAATAAATTTATCGATCCAAGTTTAAAATTACAATCTTTTGTTACCGCCGAAATCAAGGCTCAGATCGAGCAAGATCTACTAATTAGAATTGAAAAAATCAAGAGCAAGCAGTTAAAAAAACATTTCTACGATTTCTTTCGCAAACAATTATTCTATCTTGGTAATTTTAAATCTGCCAATAATCCAAAAGAAAGAACCGCTAACAACGGCTTTAGCCAGAAAAATCTTCGGCAATCTAGTCAATTGCAGTCTTTAACGGCAATATTACCGCAATATCAAGAAAGAATCGCATCAATTAACAGTAAAAATTTTGGCGAAAACTTAAATGAAGAACAACAAAAAAGACTCGCACAATCTGTAAAAATTCTAACCGATTTAATTATCTTAACACTAAAATTTCCACAATTGATAGACGAAGATCAGGAATATTTTAGCTACGATAATTTAAGCCTATCAAACGACATTATAGCAAGCATTTTCGAGCAATCTTTAGAAGTTATTATTCAACACAATCAGCGAGGCTTAGCAACAGATTCGCCAGAGCTAATCGCCAAAATCGACGAAATTTTTATAGAGCATCAACAAGACAAAATCGGCAAATATATCTACGGTATTTTGCCTTTGTTAAGCTCCGATAATATCGAGTTGGCAAGTAAAAAATTTTATCTCTTGATTTTACAAGATAGCTTGTTAAAAATGGAGGAAGAGTTTAGCCTGCTAATTCATAAGCAAACAACAATGCATTCGATATTGCAAAATCAGGCAGATAGCTCTGGCAACATAAATTCTTTACCCAATAAACAAAAAACTCAAAATAGCGATGAAGATCAGGTCAACCTACAAACCCAAGAATTACTGCGATGCCGTCAAGAAATATCTTTACAAATTCAGCAGATGCAACAGCAAATTGACATTGTCGAATTAGAATCAGAATTCAAAAATTAACAACATAACAAAATTATTACCTAACAACCCATAATCAAATGCCTAAAAAAAACAATCAAGACCAAGAAAAAATTGCTTCATTTTTAGCCAATGAAAGCTCCGAACAAAGTGTCGACAGGGCGAAAAACCTTTTAAAATCGACTAGTGGCAGTAAATTTGCCAAAGCACATCAATTAGGTAAAACAAAGGTTCAAAAGAGTCCACAATCGCCAAGAAAAAAACGGGTTCCCAAAGAAAACAACACTGACAGCACTAAAATCGTTGCCAATAGTGGCAAAGATGGGCTAATCAAAATGATAAAACAATCGGCAAAAAGAAAAAACAGCAACCAGCAAAGAGCAATAATCTCGGAATATAACGATGCCCTAAAGCCAATTATCGCTTTGGGCAAAAATCAAGGTTATCTAACTTTTGACCAAATCAATGAGCACCTAGAGCAAGAAGAAAAGGATATCGACAGCAAAATTATCGATGGAATTCTCGACATCATCTCCGAATTTCGCATTCCTATTGTTGAAAAAGAAGACGAGATAGAAAGTGTCTTAGACGAAAGTGTTGCAAATAAAGACGAAGAAAAAACCACCAAAAGAAACGAAGATTCTGTTAAGAGCTATTTAAAATCTATGAGTGGCGTTGCCTTGCTAAGCCGTGACGACGAAGTAAAAATTGCCATCAGAATCGACGAAAGCCGTGGCAAAATTGTAAAAATATTGCATCAAATTCCATTAATTATGCGACATTTTGTCGAATGGTATGATGGTATTTCCAACGGCTCGCTACTACTCCGCGATGTAATTCGTATCGATGAAACCTACAGCTCGGAACTAGAGGAAATAATTAGCGACAGCGATAGTGCAGAAGTTGTCGAGCCCCCAATTGCCGAAGTAGAAGTAGAAGATGATAACGAATTTATGAGTCAAGAAACCGAAGAGACTCGAGATGTTAGCATTAACGATAGCGATAGCCAAAGCGAATTAGAAAGCGAAGAAGAATTATTCGACGATGGCGATTTAGCAGAAATCGAAGAAGGATCGATGTCCTCGGTTTCTATGGAAAGAGCCCTAATGCCGAAAATGCTCGATCTATTCTCGGAAATTGCAAAAATATGCGAAAAATTTATCGAAAAAAGCCGTAATAAGAATTTTAACCAGTTAAAGCTAGACAAAGAACTAGCCAAAATTTACGAAAATTTTGAGAAAAAGGCCGCGGAAGTGAGCTTTGCCGATAGCCTAATTAAAAGCTTGGTAGACCAAATATACGAGGCCCATCAGATTATTATCACGAGCGAAATCGAGCTTTATAAAATCGCCAAAGATTTTGGAATAGAAAAAACAGAGTTCATTGCTTATATCGAAAATTTTGAAGAGGGAGAATTTTGGCTAAAAAATGTCAAAAACATCAAAAATCAAAATTGGCAAAATTTCTTTACAGCAAATCAGGAAATTATCATTGGAAAACAAAATAAAATTATCAAAATTAGCCGTTTAGTTGGGGTAAGAATTGCCGATTTTAAAATTATGGTCGGGAAAATTAGAAAAAATCAAGACGAAGAATCGAAAGCCAAAAAAGAAATGATCGAGGCAAATTTACGGCTAGTTGTTTCAATTGCCAAAAAATATACCAATCGTGGCCTGCAATTTCTAGACTTGATTCAAGAAGGCAATATTGGGCTGATGCGGGCTGTCGATAAATTTGAATATCGCCGTGGCTATAAATTTTCGACTTATGCTACTTGGTGGATAAGACAAGCAATAACCAGAGCCATTGCCGACCAATCGCGAACCATTCGCATACCTATTCATATGGTCGAAACAATTAACAAAATCGTCAAAACATCTAGGCAACTAATGCAGGAGCTCGGCAGAACCCCCGATGCCCAAGAAATTGCCGACAAACTTTTAATGCCCGTCGATAAAGTAAGAAAAGTTTTAAGAACCTCAAAAGACCCAGTAAGCCTAGAGTCACCAATATCTGGCGATGACGACGAAAGCGTGCTTGGCGAATTTATCGAAGACAAAACGGCAATATTACCATTCGATGCCGCCTCTTATTCTAAGCTTAAAGAATTAATTGGGCAAACCCTCTCATCTTTAAGCCCCAGAGAAGAAAGAGTTTTAAGAATGCGATTTGGCATTGGCATGGTAACAGACCACACCCTAGAAGAAGTTGGCAAACAATTTTCGGTTACCCGCGAAAGAATTCGACAAATCGAGGCAAAAGCCCTCAAAAAACTACAACACCCTAAACGGTCTAAATCGCTAAAAAGCTTCCTAGACGATGCCTAGAGAGCTAGAAACCACCACCTAGCTAGGAATCCCCTCGCCATGCCCACCGCCATCCCTCGCGGAAGGACTCCCCCCACCGTCACCTTCGCACGGAAGCTCGCGAGGATCTATAAATAGTCTATCCTGAAACACCTCTCTACCCCATATTCCTCTTGCTTTCATAGAACTTTTTAACTATCTTTTTTTGCCAGAAATTGAGGGTTCGCCCTTCATTTTCTGGCAAATAAATTCAGTAAAAATTGATAGAAATCCATGCAGTCAACTAAAATTGATAATCGT
>CAMAYG010000008.1 GCA_945862535.1 Rickettsia typhi
CCCAAAACTCTTGATAATTAACGATAAAATAGGAAATTAATGGCAGTTCAAGTTATCACTAGAATTGATGACTTGGTTGATTTTTTAAAAACCAAACTGCTATATATGAAACCTTTAAATATTTCTGAAGTAATAGGGCTTATTGATGACAATAAGCTTGAAGAATTGGGTAAGTTTACAAAGTTGATAAAGCTAACCATAAGATAACTGGTGCTTTCATATTAAAGAGTTTTGTCAGATCGGCATTACTCGGAAAGGCCAATTAGCCTCAGGTCAATTGAAGAAATGGTTAGTAATCTTGCGGATTTATCGTCTTTGCTTAAATCTAAAAGTCAGCATCAGGCTAAAGTTGATCACAGCTCTATTGGCAAGAGATTAGAAAAATTAGAAGTGAATTATTGCAGAGCTATCTATGAAGATTTGGTTTTAAAATTTAATGCTTTATTTAACAAATCAGAGCAAGAAAAACTGTACAGATTTGATTCAGCAATTATTAATCTTTCAGGCAGAATGATTAAAGACAGCCTAAAAATAGGTGGTAAAATGGATGATAGTCAAATCAAGGTCAGTGTTGGCTTGAAGAATACTATTCCCGGTAGCATCAGATTCTGCAATACTCAAAGCGAAGCTAATGAAGATATCACTCTTCTTGCTGCTATAAAAGATGCTAAGCTGGAAGATGCTTGGATGTAGTGCAGAAGGAATAACGCAGATGTATAAATCAAGATGGGACATTGAGGTATTTTTTAAATTCATCAAACAAAATTTGCAATTTAAACACCTCATCAGCCACAATAAAAATGGTATGAGTGCTTATATTTACTGCATCTTATTGCCGCAATTTTATTTGCTGTCTTTAAAAAATCAAACCAACTACAAGGTTTTAAAATACCATTACTGCGTTTTACTCTATTGCTCGAAAAAGAGATCATCAAAGACCTGATTATACCGTCAGGAGGCAATCCAAAACTTGTAGAGGATAGGCTATGATAGTTGATTTTAAAGGGCTTGAGGAACTTTCGACAGGTGTGGGGGCGATGGGCGGTTTTAGGCAGTTAATTCTCGCAAACTCTCTCTATCGTCACCTTCGCGCGAAGATGACGGCAGAAGGTGGATCTTCGCAAGCTTCCGTGCAGGATGACAAGGGAGGTAGATCCTGCAACTTCGTGCAGGATGACTACGGGGGGAGTGCCGTTATTATCTATGGATCTTCGCGAGCTTCCGGGCGAAGATCCTGAGCGACAAAATAAATATTAAGAGCCTGTCGCAAATCAAATCAGAATTTAAATTTTAAATTATCAAGATTTTTAATAATTTTTAGAATTTTATTGGCTATAAGGCTTTATTTTGGATTTATTTGACGAGTTTTTGTATTTGGCACAACAATCCCTGTCTTGATGTTACAAAACTCAGTTTTTGATCTGCAAGTTTTATTAGTCTTTTAAAGTTGAAGGCCAGTAAAATTAAAGGCCAGACTTTCCATAAAGATCTGGAACTGACTTTTAGCAACTCCACGATATCTACTTTGTACCTCATCATCTTCGCACAAGCTTGCGAAGATCCATAGCTCACCACAACCGTCATAATGCACGAAGTTGGTAAGGGTCTATAGAATTATAATAGATTGGCAAAGCGATAAACTTTTTAAATCATTGATTCTATTTCTTCCCAAGGTTTTAGAACCTGACTATTTTTAGCAATAATCTTTGCTATTTTTGCTTCAAATGATTGATTGCTCATCTCTTTTTCTGTTTCTAGCCGCTCTATTGTAAGTTTATTTTTTATGGTTTTGGCAATTGTTTTATTGCCTTTTTCGATTGCTAATTTTAGCAAGGTAAATTTCTTGATTTGTGCATTTTCAAAAATAGACAAATCAAGCAATTGTTCAAAATCTATTTCTGATAATTTTTTTAAGGGGATTTTAGGCGATGGAAAGTCGTAGCAAAGTTGCCCCTCCATATTAGCATTTAAAAAAGGCTTTTGGTTTAAGAAAAAATTTAAATCTTTTATTTCGTAAAACCCCTGAACTAAATCAAGCATCAAAATAATACAAGACAAATTAAAATTTGCGGTAGACTTTACCAAATTTTGCACATTTCCCTTTTTTATGCTAAAAATATTTTTTGCTGCGGTCTTTATTTCTACTAAAAATTTAGTTTTGTTTTTTAGGGTTATTAGAATATCTGGGTCGGTTGATTTTAAACCAGAGATTTTTATTTCCTTGGTTTCATGATAATAAATAAAGTTATGATCTTGATCCTTGCCAAAAAACTCCGCATTTTCAACGAATTTATTATTTTTAAATAATTCGAGCATTAATTCTTCTACAAACCAGCCATAAATCATATTACGACCATATGCAATTCTATCTCTGCCCATTGCTGTTGGTGAGTTATAGCCCTTGTTTTTATGTTCAAGAAATTTGTTATATTTATCTTGGTAGTCAATTGCGATTGTTTTAAAAACAGGCTCTGATATTGTTTCTTTAAAAAGCATCTTATATAAAATAGTGACCTCGTTAAGATCCATGTCCCTAAGACTTTTTAATGAATTTTTATTCATAATTAAAACAATTTTAAATTATTATTCGTAAAATTCAAAATCTGCAGAGCTACCTGTCTTGCAAGCTCTGGAGGCACAGCATTGCCTATTTGGGTTCTGATGTCTTTATGGTTGCCGGCAAAAATAAAACTATCGGGGAAGGATTGTATTCTCATCGCTTCTCTTATTGTTAGAGCCCTTGTGTCTCTTGGATGAACATTATTTTGGCTAGAGATAGAATTAAAGCAAGTGGTGATTGCGGGGCTTGGCCTGTCCCACCAAATTCTTTTATAGGTTGTAGAATAGCCTTTTGCGGTCATGCCAGTGATATGTTTATAATTGTGAGCGGTTTCGCCTTCGGGCACCATATCTAGCCACTTTAGATGATTTTCATTATGCTTCATTGCAAAATGATAATGGTCGATTTTAGACTTTTCGCTACTTCTTAGGCTTTCTAAGTCAGAAATTACATTTCTTACTGTTTTTGCCTTATTTTTAGTAACTGGTTTGAGTTTGAGGCTTTTTCCTTCTTTGTTGCCAATTATTAAGATTCTTTTTCTGTCTTGAGCAACATTAAAATCTTTGGCTGAAATAAGGTTAATTTCGCATTGATAACCTATTTTACTGAATTCTTTTAAGATTAAATTGATGATTTTTTCTCCGCAATGATTTTTCATCGAGATTAAACCAGAAACATTTTCAAAAACAAACCAATTCGGCTTAATTATCGAGATAAACCTAATATATTCTTGCCATAAATTGTTGCGAGGATCGTCTTTTTGCCTCTTGCCAGCAAGGCTAAAACCTTGACAAGGCGGACCACCAACCACAACTTCGATATCACCATATTGGTCTTTGATTTTAATAATTTCTTCATTGCTAAGGTTTTCTAGGGGCGAACATATTGTTTTGGTGTGGGCTTTGTTGATTTTGATTGTTTCTAGTGCAATATTCCAAATGTCTATTGCCAAAACATTGGTAAAACCGCCACTTTGTTCGAAGCCAGTAGAAAAGCCACCACAGCCAGAAAATATATCGATAATTTTATATTTTTTACTATTCATTGCCAGAAAATTTATTGGTAGAGATGATTATTAAATAAGGTTCTGATTGCTAAATTATTGCAATTAACTGAAGGCTAGTCTAGAATATTGTCGACAAAGGCTTTGGCATCGAATTCTTGCAAGTCGTCAATTTTTTCGCCAACACCAATGGCAAAAATTGGTTTGTTAAATTTTTGAGCGATAGTAATTAGAGTTCCGCCTTTTGCGGTGCCGTCGAGCTTTGTAAAAATTAAACCATCGATTTTTACCGCCAAATCAAAAGCCTCGACCTGAGATTGGCTATTCTGCCCCGTAGTTGAGTCGATAATTAGAATATTATTATGCGGAGCGGTGCTATCTATTTTTTTAATAACCTTGTTGATTTTTATTAGCTCATCCATAAGATTTTGCTTATTTTGCAATCTTCCCGCGGTATCGATTAACAAAAAGTCGTATCCCTGTTCTTTTGCTAGGCTAAGAGCCCTAAATGCCACCGAAGCTGGCTCTTCCTGAGGCTTAATTGCAAGCACAATGTCCGAGCCAGATCTTTCTGCCCAATTGCTTAATTGTTCGCTAGCGGCGGCCCTGAAGGTGTCGCAGGCAGCGATAAGAACTTTCTGCTTTTGATTATTTAATCTTTGAGCAATTTTGCCGATAGTGGTGGTTTTTCCGGCTCCGTTAACTCCGTTAAAAATTATCACATTAGGCTTGATCTCGCTATTTATTGCTAAAGATTTCTCTTGAGGCAGTAGAATCTTTAACATTTCGTCTTTGATAAGAGCTTTTATTTGCAACACTTCGTCTTCATTATTGCTTTTGGCAAATTTATGATTTTTGATTTTTTTTATTATATCGCTGGTAATTTTATAGCCTAAATCGCTTGTTAGTAAGAGATCTTCGAGTTCGGCAATTGTTGCTTCATCGACCTTCTTTTTGCTAAAAATACCGCTAATTGCTGTGCCAACTGCATTGATATTAAATATTTTACCAAGAAGTGAGTTGTTGGTTTTTTTTTTAAAGAAATTAAGCATTTAGATGGTTGAATTATGTATTTTGTAATTATTGTGGATTTTTTAACTGATAAAGGCTTTTCACTATCTTTTTGCTATCGGCAATATGGACTTCTGGATCTAAGGCATCTCTACCGCGACGAATCGAAAAATATAATTGCGGTATCTTTGCATTGCCAGAGTTGCCAACCTCGGCAATTTTCTTACCTTGGCTTACAGGGCTACCAATTTTTGCTAATATTTTGCCCAAATGCCCGTAAGCGGTTATCCAGCCATTTTGGTGCTTGATAATTATTAGGTTACCATAGCCCTTGATTTGGTTACCAACATAAGCGATTGTGCCACTTTCGCTAGCCACAACATCGCTTGCAAGATTTGCTTTAATAACAATGCCATCATTATATAATCCGCCTTCTTTTGGACCAAATTTGGAAATAATAGCACCTTTTGTTGGCATTGTAAATTGATAATCTTTTTTTGTGTCGTCGATGTCTTTATTTGCTTGAGCAGGGTTGTCTTGAATATTTTCTACAATAACACCGTTGTTATTTTGGTTGACGGAGCTAGGTAAATCGTTGCTTTCTACGATAGGTGAATTGTTTTTCTTTTGATTGCCTACTTCTTTATTGGTTCTGCTGAATTGAGAAATGCGAATTTTTTGCCCAATTTTTATGTTGGTATCAATTCCAAAATCGTTAAAAGCATATAAATCGTTTATGGCAACCTGATATTGACGAGATATGCTATATATAGTTTCGCCACTTTTAACCTCGTGATATATTGGCTTCGGTAAAGATAAAACCATTCCGGCTTTTAGTAAATAAGGAGGTCTAAGGCTGTTTTCAACAATTAGATCGTTTAAAATTACAGAATGTTTCTTTGATAAGCTGTAGAGAGTGTCGCCTTCGTTAACAATTATTTGGTGCTTTTTTAGAGTGTTATTTTTTGAATCTTTTATTTCGACGATATTTGTTAATTGTCGCTCTTCTATTTTTGTAATTTCGGTGTTGGTGTTCTTCGCTTTTGCCGTTAATTGATCGGAGATTCCGAAGTATTTCGATTTATTATGCCAACTGTCTTTTGGGTATTTAATGTTGCCACGATTAATTACTAAGGCCTTGTTTTGAGAGCATGAAGCAATAAAAATAGTAGTAAAGAGCCCAATAAAGGTAAAGATTTTTATTGATTGCATATTTTGAGTAATTATGTTAAAATAATTTAAGCTTTATAAAGACTTCGCTAGCTAAATTTGTGTTAATAATCAACTAACCAATCTAAATAATGACCGTATTGTTTATAGCAACTATATTGCTAGTTTTTGCCATTGGAAGCTGTTTCGGCTCTTTTGCTACTTTTGTTAGTTATCGCTATTTTGCAGAAGAAAATCAACAAAATCAAGAGCTAAAGCAAAATTTTTTATCGGCAGACAGTAATTATAGTAAAAAAAACTTAATAAATATTTTTAAAGATGCTTTAACAAGCCGTTCTATTTGCCCGAATTGCCGTTATCAGTTAAAGCTTATTAGCCTAATTCCAATATTTTCTTGGTTTTACCAGAAAAGAAAATGTCTTAACTGCAAGGTTTTTATTAGCTGTCGCTACCCCATAATTGAAGTAATTAGTGCTTTATTGTTCATTGCTGTTTTTATAATTTTCTTATTTAACAATAATATAACTATTACTCTAATCCTCGATAATAATTGGTTTTCTTACGATAGAAATATTGAAAAATTAATAAAAATAAACAACTGGAACCTTTGGCAATATTGGCTTTTATTCTGGTTTGCTCTTGTGATTGCTATTGGCGATTGGGAGCATTTTATCATACCAAAATCTTGGCAAATCATATTTTTATTATTGGTTCTTATAATAAAAATAACAATTTTGGAGCCGTCAATAGCCGTTATCGACAAAACAATATTTTACAAAATAACGGATCTCGTAAATTCACAAAGATTTGTTGACACCCTTTTGTCTGCTATTGCCTATCCTGCTTTTTTTGCAACTATAGGCTTTTTAGTAAGCTATTTTTTTGCCAAACCTGCAATTGGCATTGACGACATCAGGCTATTATTTGCCATTGGTTTCTTCTTGCCTATACAACTAATTTTTGTTTTTACCGCATTATCTGGCTTCTTTGGGTTAATTACTGGTTTAATATTTTATTTGATAGAGAAAAAGAGAATGGCAAAGTTAGATATTGAAAATAATAAACACTCTGACCAAATACAAGAAAATTTTAACTTCTCAAATTGTGAAAATTTTGTTTTCCCTTTTGCTCCGGCTCTGCTTGTTTCTATGCTCTTATGCTGGTTTTTGGCTAAT
Organism: Rickettsia typhi; assembly: GCA_945862535.1. GTDB lineage: Bacteria > Pseudomonadota > Alphaproteobacteria > Rickettsiales > UBA1997 > JAJTDS01. Next base: position 6,920 of record CAMAYG010000008.1, read on the forward strand.
TATTTATTGTTGGAATAGCAATTATTTTGCTTTAGCAACAATATTTTCTATTTCGGTAATTATATCACAAAAAACATCGGTTGCATAATTGTCGGTTTTACCTTGCATAACGGAAGCAATTCTCTCTAGGCCCATCCCTGTATCGATTGATGGCTTTGGTAGTGGTAATTTTTTGCCATTCGCCTCTTTGTTAAATTGCATAAAAACCAAATTCCAGATCTCGACGAAGCGGTCGCCATCCTGATCTTTAGAGCCCGGAGGCCCCCCGGCAATCTCGCTACCGTAATCGTAAAATATTTCTGAGCACGGTCCACAAGGACCAACTTCGCCCATCGACCAAAAATTATCATCGGTATCGATTGAAATAATCTTTTCTTCTGGCAAATTAGCAATTTTTTGCCACAAAGATTTTGCCTCCAAGTCTTGATGATAATAAGTAACTAACAGTTTCTGCGGATTAATTGCTAGTTCTTTAGTAAGAAAGTCCCAGGCAAAGAAAATTGCTTCTTCCTTAAAATAGTCGCCAAAAGAAAAATTGCCTAGCATTTCAAAGAAGGTGTGGTGTCTTGCGGTATGGCCAACATTGTCGAGATCGTTATGTTTACCGCCAGCCCTTAGGCATTTTTGTGAAGTGGCAACTCTTTTAAACTTTGGGGTTTCAACTCCAGTAAAATAATTCTTAAATTGATTCATTCCGGCATTGCTAAAAAGCAAAGTTGCATCATTGTGAGGTATCAAGGAGCTTGATGGCAAAATTTGATGATCGTTTCTAGCAAAATAGCCAAGAAAACTACTGCGAATATCGTTAGTTAGCATTTTAATTATTGATAAATTTTTCTTTATCGACGGCCATTTTCTTTAACAAAGGAGAAACCTCGAATCTTTCAGGATAATTTTTTGCAAATTCTTCCAGTCGCGATACAACAAGGTCAATACCTATATTGTCGGCATAACGAAGGATTCCGCCATGAAACGGTGGAAAGCCAGTACCCATAATCATTGCCAAATCTAGATCTCTGGCACTTTCAACAACCCCTTCTTCAAGGCATTTTGCAGCCTCGTTCACCATTTGCAAAATACAGCGATCGACTATGGTTTTGTCATTTGATTTTTTTGATTTGATTAAGAATTTCTCATTAAAATTTAATATAATTTGGTCTATTTCTTCATCATTTGCTCCGATGTTTTTACCATTTTTGTCGTAAATATAAAAACCCTGCCCAGATTTTTTGCCAAGTAAGGACGGGTAACGATCTTGCAATTCTTGCAGAATCATTGGCTTCTTCATTCTTCTGCCGTAGTTTTCTTCTAGAGTTTTAACAACCTTAATCCCAACATCAATACCAACAACATCGGCAAGCAAAAACGGCCCCATTGGCATACCAAAATCGGCAATTAAACTGTCGATTTTAGTAATGCTATTACCTTCTTGCAATAAATAGCAAGCTTCGCAAATGTAGGTCATTAAAATTCTATTAACTAGAAAACCAGCAACATCTTTTACTACTACGGGAGTTTTCCCCAGAGCCACTACCACATTAAACAATGTATCTATTGTTTCCTGACTAGTTTCTTTGCCACGAATAATCTCGACAAGAGGCATTTTGTTGACAGGGTTAAAAAAATGCATACCAGCAAATCTCGACTTATCTTTAAGGGCGAGTGCCATATCGGAAATAGATAATGCCGAAGTATTAGAAGCAATAATAGTGTTTTTTGGTAGATTTTCTTCTATTTGCTCGAGAACTTTTTTCTTAATATCCATATCTTCAACCACTGCTTCTATTGCCAACTCAACATTATCAAAGCCAGTATAATTAAGGCTGTGCGAGGCATAGAGCATTTTTTGATCTAGCTCGCTTTGTTTGATTTTTCGTCTTTTTAGCAATGATTTAAAGTTTTTTAGCATTTGTTGATAGCAAGTTGCTACCGCTTTTTCGCTAATCTCTTTAACTCTAACCGAGATTTTATTATTGGCAAAAAGCCAAGCTATTCCTCCTCCCATAATGCCACCGCCAATTACCGCAACATTGCTAATTGGCTTAATGTTAGAATTTTCCAATCTTGAGCTTTCTGGAGCTTTTAATCTTTTTTTGATTGATTCTTGGCTGAAAAATAGTTCAATTAGATTTTTTGAAGTTTGACCAATTGCTAACTGGCAAAAGTTTTCTAATTCTACTAAAAAATCTTTTTCTTTTAATTTACTTGGATAGGTCTTGGCTATTGTCCTTAAAGCCATTATCGGAGCAGGATAATTGCCATTTGTTTTTGCAAGAATCTTCTTATTGGCACTACTGCAAATAATATTTCTAACTATTGAGAATTTTTCGATTTTTTGTAAAAAAACATTTAGTTTAGAGGTTCTGCGATTGCTAATTTTGCTACTGTCGACTAATATTGCTGTAGCAAATTTGCTTAATTTTTCCTCGAGAAAAACTTCTGGCACTATCATATCGGCAATGCCACAAGAAAAAGCCTGTTCGCCCGTAATGATTTTTGCTGTTGTAATCATCTCTATTCCTTTGATTAAGCCAACAATAAGTGGTAGTCTTTGAGTTCCGCCAAAACCGGGAATGATGCCAAGATTAACTTCGGGCAAACCAATTATCGCTTTAGGATTAGTCGTTACAACACGGTATTTGCAAGCTAAAGCTAGCTCCAGACCGCCACCCAGACACGATCCGTTAATTAGGGCGATAGTTGGTATTTTTAATTCTGCAATTTTATTTATGATACTCTGGCCACGACCAACCTTGTTAATTGAGGCTTCGTAATCTTTTATTTCTTTAATTTCGCTAATATCGGCACCTGCGATAAAGTTATCTTTTTTGGCACTGCTAATTATCAATATCCTAATGGCTTTATTGCCGTCGATAACATTGATTGCTTTTTCAAGATCTGCTATTACCGCAGTTGTTAGCTTATTCACTTTAGATTCTGCTAAATCAAAAACTAGATTGGCAACACCATTGCTTTCGATGTTGAGTGATAGGCTGTGGCTTGTTAATTTTTCCATTGTTGTTGAATGTTGATTGGCGGAAGTTTTAATGTCATTGGTCGCCTTTAGGTTAGTATCAAAAAATAATTTTTAGATAAATAAAAGTGCGAAACGACAAATGTTAAATCGAACTAAAATTAGTAAATTGATTTTTTAATAAAAAAGCAAGAAAAATTTTATTATTAAAGCTATGGTTAAAGGAAATTATTCTAGCAATTTAATAGAATTGATATAATATTTTTAGCAAAATCAATGGTTTTATGCTTGCTTTTAAATTAATTTAAATCAAAATCACAAGAAATTTAGATTCAAATTAATTTTCGATGCAAATATCATTATCGAGAAGAATTAATTGAAAAACTCTGCATCAAAAACTTTGGCAGAAGTTGTAACAAATGATCATTAAACACTTTGTCAAATAGCTATAAAAACAAAAACCCTAATCATAACAAGCAAAATCAAATGCTAAATCTTGCGATGAATGCTAATTTTGATGGTGCCGACCCTTCAAAAAAAAACCAAAGACAATTGCAGATTGGTGAAAACATTAAAAGAAATTTGGCAAATATATTTTTTGAAGAAAATCTTAACAATTTTGCTGGTTGTTATTTAACAATCACCGAGGCAGATGTTAGCCCCGATGCTAGAAATGCCAAAATTTTTGTCGATGTATTTTTGCAAAAAGAATTAGAGGCAGAACAGGAGTTGGAAAATAATAACCAAGAATTAGAAAAAGCCAAGCAAGACTCTTTTATCAAGCAAGCAAAATCAATAGTTAGCGAACTTAATAAAAATTCTGGTCGCCTCAGGCATTTACTATCAAAGAATGTTAAGCTTCGTTATATGCCAGAAATAAAATTTTATCTCGATCTTCGTCAGCAACAGCTAGCAAAAGTGAACAAACTGCTCAATCAATAACCGCCGAGGTATCGAAAATTTATCAGATGTCGCAATTGCCACAACAAAAATCAATCTCAAATACCAATTATCACTCAACAAATTATCGAAAAACTGTTTCGATATTTGGTTGCACTGGCTCAATAGGAAAAAATGTCTATCAATTAGTTAAAGAAAATATTAACTGCTTCGAAGTGGTCGTGCTAGTTGCCAAAAACAATTGGCAAGAACTACTAGAGCAAGCAAAAATATTAAAGCCACAATTTATTGTTATCGAAGACGAGTCAAATTATCAAAATCTTAAAAATGCCGTCAATACAAGTAAAATCAACTGTCAAGTCTTGTCTGGAGCCGATGCAATTATTGAAACCGCAAAAATCAAGGTAGATTTAGTATTTATGGCAATTGTTGGTGCAATTGCCATCATGCCTACAATTACTGCGATTAAGGCTGGGTCGAATTTAGCAATTGCCAATAAAGAATCTTTGGTTATCGCTGGTAATTTTATTACAGAAATGGCTCGCCTTAACAATATCAACCTTATCCCGCTAGATTCCGAACATAATGCAATCTTGCAAATCTTCGAAAACCATAACCTAGAAAACATTAGCAATATTACCCTTACTGCTTCTGGCGGCCCGTTCTTTAATAACAAAAAGCCACTCGATCAAATCACGATAGCAGAAGCGATTAATCATCCGAAATGGCAAATGGGGGCAAAAATATCTGTTGATTCTGCAACGATGATGAATAAAGGTCTGGAGCTAATCGAAGCATATCACCTATTTGCTATTGATAAATCTCAAATCAAGGTTTTAATTCATCCGCAATCTATAGTTCATGGAATGGTGCAATATTGTGACGGCTCTAATTTGGCAATGCTAAGCTATCCAAATATGCAAACACCTATTTCCTTAGCACTAAATTTTCCTAAAAGAACGGCCGTTAACAAGATAAAACCCCTAGATTTAGCAGAAATTTCGCGGCTAGATTTTTTCGAGGTCGATTATTTATATTTCCCAGCACTAAAACTGGCGATCGAAGCTTTAAATAGTAACGATACCGCCGTTGTCGCTCTAAATGCGGCGAATGAAATAGCGGTTGCCTCCTTCTTAAATAAAGAAATTTCTTTCGACAAAATTAGCAATATTATTGCCAAAACACTCGAAACAATTTCTCATCATAAAATTAACTCGATAGAAGAAGTTTTATTCTTCGATCAACAATTTAGAAACTTAACAAAATCATTATGTCACTAGCTACAACATTATTTGGCAACTTATTTGCTTTTATCGCTATTATTTCTGTAATTGTTTTTATTCACGAATTTGGGCATTTTATCGTTGCCCGTCTTTGTAAGGTAAAAGTCGAGGTTTTTGCTATTGGTTTTGGCAAAGAACTCTTTGGATTCTGCGATCGCTATCAAACCAGATGGAAATTTTGCCTCTTGCCATTCGGCGGTTATGTTAAGATGCTTGGCGATGCCGGCGAGGCCTCTAACCCCAATCAAGAACTCCTAGACAAAATGACCGCAGAGGAAAAGTCGCAGGCTTTTGCTTTTAAGAATGTCTATCAAAGATTTGCCATAGTGCTTGCTGGCCCGTTATTTAACTTTATTGCGGCAATAATTATCTTAACCTTTATCTTTTTTTTAAAGGGCGAAGCAATAACAAAGCCAATTGTGAATCGTGTTGTAGAAAACAGTCCCGCAGCAAAATCTGGCATTATTGCAGGCGACATAATAACAGAAATTTCTGGCAAAAAGGTTAAGGATTTCTCGGAAGTAAGAAGTTATTTTGCTCAATATGCCAAGGTTTCGGGCAAGAATAAGCAAGAATCTGCCAATCAAAAAAGCAAAGCCGAAACAAATTCGGCAGAACGGCAAAAAAATATCGCAATAACCCTAGAAAGACAGCAAAAAACTATTACAGTCAATATCACTCCAGAATTAACGGAAACTAGTAATTTGTTCGACGAAAAAATATTAATGCCAACAATAGGAATTATCTCGAAAGAGCCAGAGATTGTAAAGCTTAACATCGTCCAATCTTTCTTTAGAGCAAATATTGAAACATATAATATTTCAATATCAATATTTAAGGCTTTAAAGCAATTAATTACTGGCGAAAGAAGTGTTAAAGAGCTCGGAGGGCCAATCAAAATCGCCAAATATTCTGGTAAAACCTTTGCTATTGGTTGGTTAATGGTTTTATGGTTTATGGCAATGATCTCGATTAATCTTGGGGTAATGAACCTTCTGCCGATACCAATGCTCGACGGTGGTCACCTATTTTTTTATTTAGTAGAAATGATCTTTGGCAAGCCAATTAATCCTAAAACTCAGGCTTTAGCTTTTCGTATCGGCTTTATAATCCTGATAACCCTAATGATTTTCACTACCGCCAACGATATTTGGCAAATCTTAGGATAGAATTTAAAAATCACTTGCAAAAACAATTGAAGAAAATTATTTTATATCAACGATAAAGCACAACCTTAACTAAAACACAATGATTAACAACATTTCAAACAATACTCGCATAAGAATGGAAGACACTATGGCTTCATTAAAAAGAGATATGGATAGCATTTCTACTGGCAGGGCAAATCCTGCTTTGTTAGAGATTGTTAAAGCAGAAATATATGGCTCGATTATGCCTATTAATCAGCTTGCCAATATTTCTGTTGTCGATGCTAGCACTTTAACAGTTCAAGTCTGGGACCGCGACTCGGTAAAAGCAGTAGAAAAAGCAATCACTAATGCTAATCTGGGCTTTAACCCGCAGACCGAAGGTAGTAGCATCAGAATTGTCATTCCAAAACTAAGCGAAGAAAGAAGAAAAGAGCTAGTCAAATTAGCAAAAAAATATGGTGAAGATAAAAAGGTTGCCATCAGAAATATTCGTCGCGATATCCTCGACGATTTTAAAAGAATGGAGAAAGAGCTAGCGGCATCAAAAGACCAGGTTCATGCAGTAACAGATATTGTGCAAAAAATTACCGACGAATTTACTAAAAAGGTCGACGAGGTAATTGCTGTAAAAGAAAAAGATCTGATGAAAGTCTAAGAGAAAAAGCTAAATTTAGGCAAAAATGCTAGAAAACACAGAACCCGATAACGGTTCACTTAATCATATTGCCATAATTATGGATGGCAATGCTCGTTATGCCAAATCAAAAAACCGTGCCGTTGATTTTGGTCATAAGGCTGGTTGCGATAATATTGCTAAAATTAGCCAGGCTTGCATCGATTTTAAAATCAAATTTCTCACCCTATATGCCTTTTCTTCCGAAAACTGGCAAAGGCCAAAAAGCGAGGTAGATTACCTGTTAACACTACTAGAGACTTACCTCAAAACCAAATGCCATTTATTACATCGCCAAAATATCAAAATTGTTGTTTCGGGCAATTTTTCTCTAATAGAAAAAAGGCTTATCAATAAAATCAACGAAATTCAGGAGTTAACCAAAGAGAATTCGGCACTAACCCTAAATATTGCCTTTAGCTACGGCGGTAGGCAAGAAATCATCGATGCCGTAAAAAAAATCTGCCTCGAGGTAGATAAAAAACATTTGACAATTGACAAAATAAATGAAGAATCATTTAGGTCGTTTTTATATCAGCCAAATCTGCCAGATGTCGATTTAATGATTAGAACTGGCGGTAATTGCCGAGTTAGCAACTTTTTGTTGTGGCAACTAGCTTATAGCGAACTCTATTTTAGCCCAATTCTATGGCCAGAATTTAGCAAGACCGATTTGCAAATTATTATTCAGCAATTTCAACAACAAAATCGAACATATGGTCGCAGAATCTCGAGCTAATCACAAAGACAAATCAAAAACTCGCTCTAGCTTCCTAAATATTTACAAATTTTTTGAGGCTGTTGCAAAGTCTTTTTATAAAATTTATAAAAATTTTCTTTATCTTTATAATATTTTACCCAATAAAAACCTTAAAAAAAGAATTATTTCTGCTATAATTCTTATTCCCTTGGCAATATTTGCCATTTTTTATTCAGATAGTGTTTTTAGCCTGTTGTTGATTCTGATTGCGATTGTTATGTCTTTTGAATGGCAAGAAATCACTAGGCCAGCACTAAATAAGAAAAAGTGGCAAATTATTGGTATTTTCTATATTCTATTGCCCCTATATGCAGTTTTGATAATTCGCAACCAAAATCCAAAAGTGCTATTTTGGATGTTTACAATAATTTGGGCAACAGATATTATGGCCTTTTTTGTTGGCAAGACTTTTGGCGGAGCAAAGCTCGCTCCAAGAATTAGCCCAAATAAAACTTGGTCTGGAGCATTTGGCGGCATAGTTGCAAGCTTAGCAATAGGGGTTATTAGTGCTATGTTTTTTGCCGGATCCTTATGGTTCTTTATGGCATCTAGTGTCTTGATTTCTATTTTTGAGCAAATTGGCGATCTAACCGAATCGCAAATTAAAAGAAATTTTGGAGTTAAAGACTCTGGCTCTATTATTCCGGGTCATGGTGGAGTGCTCGACAGGCTTGATGGCATAATATTTGCCGCACCGCTGACCTTATTATTAACATTATATTCGCCCGAAAGTTTTTTATAAACAATCAAAATAGTAATTAACTTTAGCAAAACTATTGCTAACCAACAACATAATGAACAATACTTTTATTAAAAACAATTTAATCAGATTATTGGCAATATTTTTATTATTAAATCTTGCCTCGCTAAATCAAGCTTGGGCTTCAAATCAATATTGCGGTCGTGATTCTGTTGCTTTAGTATATGATGCCGATAGTGGCAACATCTTATTTGAAAAAGATTCCGACAAAGTATCTTACCCAGCATCGCTGGTAAAATTAATGACTCTTTACCTTGCATTTGAGGCTCTTGATAGCGGAAAAATAAAACTCGATCAAAATCTTACCGTATCTAGTCGTGGAGCCGAAATTTCTCGAGTTAATAATGGCAATAGCTTGCACCTAAGACCCGGAGACAAAATTACCGTAGAACAAGCAATAAGAGGGGTTGTGGTCAAATCTTTCAACGAAGCCGCAGTCACTCTAGGCGAAGCGATTTCTGGCGACGAATGGGACTTTGTTCGTAAAATGAATCGGGCCGCAAAAAAACTTGGCATGAGCAATAGTAGTTTTCGCAATTCAAGCGGTTTGCATGAGAATGGGCAATATACCACAGCATTCGATCTGGCCAGGCTTTCATATGCTATTAAAACCAAATTTCCGCATTATTACCCAGTATTTGCAAGCAAATCTTTTGCTTATAGCAATCGTCGCTACCGCACCCACAATCATGTTCTTCTTGAATATCGCGGGGCAGAGGGAATGAAAACAGGCTTTACCAAGGCTTCTGGCTTTAATTTAGTTGCTGCAGCAACCAGAAATAATCGTCAGATATTTTCAATAGTTATGGGTTGCGACACCAGAAAAGCAAGAGACGAATTTACCAAGGCTCTTCTCGATTACGGATTCAAAAAGCTCGACAAAGAAGAAGAATTAAGGGTTGCAAGCAAAGTAGATCTACAAAATCAACAGCAATTTAACGAAAGAATCTTAAATAACGATTCTTAGTAAATACCTCAAATCAATATGATCGACACCTTTTTTCACATTTTTTCTTTCCTAATAATAATTGCAATAGGGGCAATATTTGGCTCATATGCCACTCTTTTTGCTTATCGCCTACCCAGAAAAGAATCGGTTTTCGGTCGATATTTTGGCAAAAAATCTCGCTGTGGCAATTGTCAAGAGATACTGCCAACAATTGCTCTCGTGCCCCTTTTAAATTGGATAGTAACTCGCGGTAAGTGCCTAAATTGTCACAATAAAATTAGTAAGATCCATTTATGTGTCGAGTTGTCAACAACAATAATGTTTTTAGCAACATTTATTTTAATACCATTTGGTGAGCTTTGGCTATTATTCATATTGCTTGGCACTTGCCTAGTAATAATTAGTGCAACCGATTACAGTCACAAATACTTTCCCGACAATATTTTAGCATTTATTGCAACATTAGCAACCTCGATTCATATTCTAAAATATCAAAATATTAGCGACATTGTTATAAACTTACTTTTTGCAATTGTTGCAATTTCAATATTATATCGTATTTTTGTAAAAAAAACTCTTGATAACTATTTCATAATTGCAAATATTGTAAAATACTCCGATCGTCAGTTTTTTAGCTATATTAAATTATTGCTAATTATTGCTATCGTATTTTCTCCTTTAATATTTGCCTCTTATTTACTGTGTGCAATATTTTTATTATCAATAATTGTTATTATTTTAAATAAAAAATGGCAAAAAAAGCTCGGGACTAATAATTCAATCTCAATTGCCACCTTTTTAAATGTGTTATTTTACATAATATTACTAATTACCAACTCATAAAATGTTTTTAGACTACAAAGTTCACAATATCAACCTTGCCGAAGAAGGAAGGAAACAAATCACTCTTGCTGAAAATGAAATGCCTGGTCTTATGGCTCTTCGTCAAGAATATCAAGGCTCTAAACCCTTAGCGGGAGCAAAAATTGCTGGCTGTCTTCATATGACAGTAGAAACTGCAGTTTTAATTGAAACCCTAATTTGCTTAGGGGCAGAGGTTCGCTGGAGTTCATGCAATATTTTTTCCACTGTCGATTCGGCAGCTGCCGCAATAGCTAAAGCCAATGTTCCTGTTTTCGCTTGGAAAGGCGAAAGCGAGGAAGAATATTTATGGTGCATAAGTCAAACCATCAAGCCAGAAAATGGCTGGACTCCTAATATGCTACTTGACGACGGCGGAGACTTAACAACTATTATTCACAACGAATATCCCGAACTTGCCTTATCAATTCGTGGAGTTTCCGAAGAAACCACAACTGGTGTTGCCCGCCTTTACCAGATGGAAAAAAATCAGCTACTAAAAATGCCTGCAATTAATGTTAATGATGCAGTAACCAAATCAAAGTTCGATAACCTTTATGGCTGTAGAGAAAGTGTAATAGATGGCATAAAAAGAGCGACCGATGTTATGATTGCTGGAAAAGTCGTTTTTATTGCGGGCTATGGTAATGTTGGCAAAGGCTGTGCCGAAGCTTTTCGTTCTCAGGGGGCAAGAGTTATAGTTAGTGAAATAGACCCAATTTGTGCCTTGCAGGCTGCTATGGCAGGCTTTCAAGTATTGCCAATAGAGAAGGTTGTTAGCGAAGCCGATATTTTCGTAACCGCCACAGGAAACCTACAAGTTATTACACTCGAACACTTAAGAGCAATGAAAGATTGTGCAATAGTTGGTAATATTGGTCATTTCGACAACGAAATAGAGGTTAGCTCCCTTAGAAACCATCAATGGACCAACATCAAGCCACAAGTGGACCAAATCACTTTCCCTAATGGCAAAAGAATTATACTCCTTGCCGAAGGTAGATTATTAAATCTTGGTTGCGCCACCGGACACAGTGCCTTTGTAATGTCTACTAGCTTTACTAATCAGGTAATGGCACAAATCGAATTGTGGCAAAATCATCGCCAATATCAAAATAAAGTATATGTATTGCCAAAAATGCTCGACGAAAAAGTGGCAAGATTGCATTTAAATAAGCTTGGGGTAGAGCTGACTGAACTTACTATGCAACAACAAGAATATATTAATTTGCCCTCTAAAACAGGCCCTTTTAAGTCTAATGACTATCGCTATTAATTACCATCAATATGAATAATTTTAAAATTACCACTATTGGCTATCAAAAACTAAAAGAAGCAATTGCCAAGCTAAAACAAGAAAGACCAAAAGTTATCCGACAAATTGCCGAAGCAAGAGAATTGGGCGACTTAAGAGAAAATGCCGATTATCATGCATGTCGCGAGAAGCAAGGCTTTATCGAGGCACAAATTGCCGATCTTGAAGATAAATATCTGCGAGCAGAAATTGTTGATATCAAAAAACTATCGGGCAATGTCGTAATTTTTGGAGCAACGGTTAAAATAGAAAATACCGATAACGAAAAACACATAACCTATAAAATTGTTAGCGATTTCGAGGCAAATGTCGATTTGGGACATATTTCCAACACTTCACCAGTTGCAAGAGCCTTATTGGGTCGAGAAATTGGCGATCAGGTAGAAATTTCTACTCCTGCACGGACTACAACATATGAGATATTGGCAATTGATTTTATTGAATAATGAGGCTAATAGCTTTCCTAACTTTTGTTTTAATTAGTTCTTCTTCTGTAGCTTTGGCAAATGATATGCCAGAAAAATCTGCATCGGAAATATCTGCATCTAAAAAAAACAATAAAATAGTAATTAAAAAGGTTAAAACAACAAGCAAAACCCCCCAGAACACATCTTCTCTGGCAAGCTCTAAGTCTTCTGAAGGTAAAAATAATAAAAAATTACAAAATAGCGATAAAGCCGAAGGCGACAAAGCCAATAAAAACAAGGGAAAGATTAGTAAAGAAAATGTAAAAGGAAGCGGTAAAGAGTTAAAAAGCAACAATCTTAAGCAAGATAAAAAAAAAATTTATAAATACAGTAATAAAAAAAGCACAGAATTAATAAAAAGCAACAAAACAATCGCTCTAAATAATAAATCAACAAGCAAAAACCTGAAAGTTAGAAAGAAGTACATTAAAAAAGAAGAGCCTGCGGTCCCCTTAAAAAACAAAACAGCAACAGATTCGGCAAAAAAAACTAGCATCAAAACAGCTAAAAAAGAAGCATTAAAACAAAATAATTCCCCAAAAACCCCTCTCGCCAAAAACAACTCAGAAAAGCATGCCACTAACTCCAAAGGCGAGATTAGTTTAAAGAAAAATGGCGCCAAAAACAACCCAGAAAAGCAGGTTGCTAACACAGAGGAAATCGCTAATATTGCAATTAGCAACGAGGCATTACAGCAATTTAACGATTTCCCAGGGGATAAAAATGCCTCAGTTACAAATTCCTCAGATAAAAATTCCTTAGGGGGCAAGGGAAAGGCCAAAGATCTTACAAAGAGCAATAAGAATCAAACAATAAAAATAAATGAATTATTTTTAGGCGAAGAAATCGATGACAACAAAAAATACCTAGAAATATATCTTTCAGATTATCCGCAAGAGCATTTATCAAGCGGTGGCCAAATAAAAAAACAAAATAATAATGCAGAATTATTGCAAATTTTTATTCTTGAAAAACCCAATCGACTAGTTGTCGATATTGAAAATGGCGAACTCAATTCTAACATAAAAGACTTAGATGCTCCACATTTTATTAAATCTTACAATGTTGGCAAAAATAATAATCGCCTAAGGCTTAGTTTTGAACTTGCAAAGCCAATCAAAATTAGCCAAAAGGTTCTTAAGGAGTTTCCGGGGCAGAATTTACAAAAAATCATTATATTTATCGAAGAAAAAGAAGAAGTTAATCTGAGTAAAGACTTCATCAATGACGAAAAGCCCGTCACCAACCTGCTTCAGTCAAGAAATACCAATAAATCGCGAGACACCTTAACCACAAAGGAAGTGCTAGAATTAATGTGCATCTACGAGCCAAAGTTGCCAAATAGCACTATTGGCAATAGTCTTGTCAATAGTGGCAGAAAATATCATCATCAAAAACGGCGAATAGTTATCGATGCAGGACACGGCGGTAAGGACCCAGGAACAATTGGGGTAAATAAAACTCAAGAAAAAGACCTCACTCTAAAATATGCTCAAGCTTTGAAGGTAAAATTGGCAGACAACCCTAATTATCAAATCTATCTTACTCGTAATCACGATGAGTTCTTGGCATTAAGAAAAAGGGTAGAGCAGGCCAGAAAACTAAAAGCAGATCTCTTCATTTCGCTTCACATAAATTGGGTTGACAACCCCGAAACCAAAGGTTTTTCAATTTACACCTTGTCAGAAAAATCTTCAGACAAACAGGCGGAGCTATTGGCAACCAAGGAGAATCGTGCCGACATCATTAGTGGAATCAATTTTAACGGTGCTAGTAAAGAAATTACCGATAGCCTGATTGCAATGTCGCAACGAAGTTCAATGAATTATTCTTCCGAATTTGCTAATTTGGCAATAAGAGTTGCTAAGCAAAGCCAAATCAACACCCTGCAAAACACTCATCGCTTTGCAGGATTTGCCGTTCTTACCGCCCCAGATATGGCTTCTGTATTAATAGAGCTTGGATATGTGTCGAACCAAGAAGAGGAAGAGGCCTTAAACAGCGAGGAATATCTTGCTAAAGTAACCGGCTCGCTAAAAACCGCTATCGACGAATATTTTTCTACTGTTTCAATTTTGCAGTAACCTATTTAAATGTTGGAAATGGCATAAATATCGAGAATTTTAAATTAGCTATTGCAATATTTTTGCTAGATTTTATATTTGAAGTCAAATCCCTTTAAGAGGCAACTTAAGAGGCAACATGCCCTTTAGCTAAATATCTATTTCTACTTTATAAAACTTTTCACTATGACTTCGCAATCTAATTCCTTAGGCAAACATACCGTTAAATCTTACGACAAAGATTTACAAAATATTGCCAATATTCTCGACGAAATGCTAGAATTGGTAATGGTTTCAATCGATATGGTTTATAGATCTCTACAAAATAATTCGCAATCTATGGTCGAAGAAATTACCGCTCACGACTACAAAATCAATAGTCTAGATTTTTTAATTGAGAAGAAAATTACTACAGTTTTAGCACTCAGACAGCCAATGGCCCTAGATCTAAGATACATCGTTTCGGCACTTAAGGTTGCCTCGAACCTAGAAAGAGTTGGCGATCAGGCAAAAAGCATTATTAAAAAAATTAGCAAAGCCGACGATGCCATTTTTGAACCAAAAATACAAGAGCCGCTACAAGAAATGATCCGCCTGTCGCAAAAAATGGTTTCCGATTCAGTCAAAGCCTTTAATCAACAAGATCTAGAGCTAAGCGACGAAGTTCTTAAAATCGACGACCAAATAGATAACATCTACAGCAACTTCTTTAAAATTGTCGATCAGGGTGAATGCAACAAAACGGACATTACCAAAATTATCAACCTAATGTTTATTGCTAAAAGTTTTGAAAGGTTGGCAGACCATGCCACTAACATTGCCGAAATAAATCGCTATGTCGTTACTGCCGAAACTAAATAGTATTTTCAAATATTATTTGCCAATTATAATAATAAATAGGCAAAACTCGTTATTTTTATAATTTTAACTAGCAAAATCTAAGATATGCAATTCAACTTACCTAATAATTTAACAATTTCCCGCATTATTATTATTCCAATTCTAATTGCATCATTTTATATCGACGGATTTATTGCTAATGTTGTTGCGGCATTGCTTTTTGCCGTTGCCTGCATTACAGACTATTTCGATGGCTACTTTGCTCGCTCGATGAAATTACAATCTAATTTTGGTAAATGCCTCGATCCTATTGCCGATAAGCTAATTGTAGTGGTAGCAATTGTAATGCTTATTAACTTTAACTCCCATAATCCGTGGATACTATTTCCGGGGCTGATAATAATTTGCCGTGAAGTTTTAGTTTCCGGGCTAAGAGAATTTCTTGCTGAATTACATGTAAATGTTGCGGTATCAAAACTATCTAAATATAAAACTGCGGTGCAAATGGTGGCAATTACTGGGCTACTCTTGGGCGAACAAGGTTCGCAATACACTATAGAATCTCTATTTGGTAACGGACTTGATTTACATAATAAGGAATTTTTAAAGATTCTTTGGGTCGAGCTATCAAGGCTACTCTTTGTTTTGGCCGCAGCCCTAACCGTTCTTACAGGCTATCGCTACTTGCAAACTGGTCTTTCAAGGATGTAATTTTTATAAAAATCACCCATATATTTTAAGTAAATATGAATTTGAAGTTTATTGACCTTTTCGCTGGAATCGGTGGAATCCGTCTTGGTTTTCAAGAGCTTGGTAAATGTGTTTTTTCTTCGGAGTGGGATAAGTTTGCACAAATTACTTATGAAGCAAACTTTGGTTACAAACCGCAGGGAGACATTATGCAAATTCACGAAACAGACATACCGAGCTTTGATATTTTGCTTGCAGGGTTTCCTTGTCAACCTTTCTCAAATGCAGGGTTAAAAAAAGGATTTGAAGATACAAGAGGAACTTTATTTTTTGATATTGCACGAATAATAAACTTTCACAAACCAAAAGTTGTATTTTTAGAAAATGTTAAAGCATTAAAAACACACAACAAAGGAAATACATATAAAACAATTGAAAACACGTTGCAAGATTTTGGCTATACTGTTTATATGCAAATATTAAATGCCCGTGATTTTGGTGTTCCGCAAAATAGGGAAAGAATTTATATTGTGGGTTTTTTGGAAAATATTGACTTTAAATTTCCAAAACCATTGAAGCAAAAAATAACTCTGGGTGACATCTTAGAAGAAAGTGTTTTAGAAAAATACACTATTTCAAATAAGCTTTGGGCAGGACATCAAAGAAGAAAAGAAGAACATAAACAAAAAGGCAATGGATTTGGTTATTCGCTTTTTAATCATAATTCACAATATACAAGCACCATTTCTGCAAGATATTATAAAGATGGTTCAGAGATTTTAATTGAACAAGAAGGAAAAAATCCAAGAAAATTAATACCAAGAGAAGCGGCAAGATTACAAGGATTCCCTAATAATTTCATAATTCCCGTAAGTGATAATCAAGCTTATAAACAGTTTGGAAATAGTGTTGCAGTTCCCGTTGTAAAAGCAATTACAAAACAAATACAACAAGCGCTAATCAATCCAAGAACTGCCTACAAAACACAAACATTAGATTTATTCAAAAATACAAATACATTACATGAAAATTCAAAAGATACAAATATCTCAAGAAAAAATTGATATTAATTTACAGTTTTACTGTTTTTTGAAATATACGGTCAAGCTTAAACCAAGCGCACAACAGGTTTCAAAAATTATAGAGGAATATGGTTTATTAAAAGACAGTGCGAATCTTTTTAGTCAAAAACTTGAAGAAATATTCACAACAAAATCCAAGAAAACAAAGCATAATGCGAAGCTTGAAATGGTGCAAGATATGATTGCAAGATTTCAAAAAGAAAAGGATATTGAATTATTTGTTTTTGGTCTCAAACTTTATCAAATTAAAGACCTACTCTTACAGGAAGCAAAGATAACAGAAAGCACGGATATACAAAAGCTTGGGAATATTAATCCTCTTTCCCTTGAATATGATAGAATTTCTGTTTTAAAACCATATACAACAAGGGTAAGCGGGGCTTTGCTTGCATTGTTATTTTTTGATAAAATTGAGAAAGGTGAGACAAATTTTATGTCAGAAAATGCTTATGATTTCTTGCAATCACTTTCACAAACGGCACTCAAATTTAAGAAAAATGGTTTAGAGCCGAATCAAATTTTTATGTTAATGTTTTCGGAAGTTGTTAATCAATCTATTGTATCCGATTCAGGCACAAATTATGAAAGCAGGATACTTTCCGTTCTAAGCAAGAATGGCATTTTAAACATTGCAAAAACTCACGATAAAAATGATAAAAGCACGGAGTTTGATTTCTTCTTTGAAATTGACGGCAGAACATTTGGAATTGGTGCAAAAAGAACTTTACGCAAAAGGTATAAACAGTTTATTAAAACTGCTATTACAAGCAAAATTGATGTAATGATTGAAATTACACTTGGCTTGGATTTAAATGAGGAAAAAGCTAAAACTATTATAGCGCATGGAACTTATTTATTTGTTGCCGATGAAGTATATCAAACAAGAGATTTTTTGCAAAAACTTGATAAGGTATTTTCTGTAAAAGATTTGAATTTAACAAATTTAGTCAGCCTTAAATAATATTGACAATAAATAATCAAAACTTTATTTTAGGGGTTATTTATTGTAATTAAAACACCTTAAAACCTTAGAGTGCAAAATCGAAATCAAAGCATAATGAAAAAAACCTATTATCCGCAAGCCAATCAAAACCTCGATCTAGCAAAAATGGAGCAAGAAATATTGGCTTTTTGGCAAAAAGAACAAATATTTGAAAGATCGGTCTATAATCGCAATGTTGCAAGCTACGAAGAGGCGGAAGACAACACTTCGCCTGTTATTAATAGTTGTAGCCTTAACGATCATAAAAATTGTCGCCATAGCAACGATAACAGCCAAGAAACGGCAAAACAATTTGTCTTTTACGACGGCCCGCCTTTTGCCAATGGCTTGCCTCACTACGGCCACTTACTTACAGGATTCATTAAAGATATTTTTGCCCGCTATCAAACCATGAAAGGCAATAAAGTCGAAAGAAGATTCGGCTGGGACACACACGGGCTACCCGTTGAAATGGAAACCGAGAAAGAGCTAACCTCTATTCACAATAAGCCAATTGCTGGTCAATTAGCAATTCAAGAATTTGGAATCGATAAATTTAACGAAGCTTGCGAAAAATCGGTTATGAAATATGCCGATAAATGGGAAGAATATGTAACCAAACAAGGCCGTTTTGTTGATTTTGGCAATAGCTATAAAACTATGGATCTTGGCTATATGGAATCGGTAATTTGGGCCTTTAAGGAGCTATATAAAAAGGGTTTAATTTATAATAAATTACGAGTCGTGCCCTATTCTTGGGCTTGCCAAACCCCGCTTTCTAACTTCGAAACCCGCATGGACAATGCCTATCGCCAAAAGGAAAGCAAAGCGGTTACCCTAAAATTTTACCTAAAAAATATCACCAAATTAATTGCCGATCTTGTCAATAAAAACAAGCAAAACACCGGAATTTTTAGCAAAATTAATTTTGATAAAGGCGATTCCCATAAAGGCAATGGCGAAAAAGATTTAACAGAAGCAAATAACCTCGATGCCATTAAGTCAATTGCAATGCTAGTTTGGACTACAACCCCCTGGACTCTGCCTTCTAATTTAGCGGTGGCAATTAACCGCAACATTAGCTATTCGCTAATTATTACCAAAGAACAGCAGGAAAACGGTGCCACAGAAGCATTAATAATTGCGAGCAATCTTATTAAGCGATACCAAAAAGAGCTAGAAGGTGCAAAAATTGTGGCGATGCTAAGCGGTCAAGACTTAATTGGCTTACAATATCAGCCGATATTTCCATTTTTAGTAAATAAGCCAGAGGTTCTGTCTGCTAAAAACTGCTTTACTGTTATTGATGCAGATTTCGTCTCGACCGAAGACGGAACGGGCATTGTCCATATTGCTCCGGGCTTTGGCGAAGAAGACCAAATTGTTTGCGAAAAATATCGAATTCCAACTGTTTGTCCCGTCGATGAAGCTGGTAGATTTACCAGTGACATCGACAATATTTAAGCTGATGAAGCTGGTAGATTTAACATAGATTTACCATAAATTTCATAAATTTATGGGGCGACATCGACAATATTTAAGCTGATGAAGCTGGTAGATTTAACATAGATTTACCATAAATTTCATAAATTTATGGGGCGACATCGAAAAAAGCCTGTTGCTAATTGAAGAATATTTGATACAGAAAATTAATTGGCGATTTTTTCGATTTTAAAATAAGAATCGCTCTCGTTCACATCGGGCATTAGAATTGGAATATTATGACTTTTTGCAACCTGAACAAAAATATTGATTTTTGCTTCGTTGTCGATATCTAGGTTCATTGAAGCGGTCAGAAATTCTGGCAAGAAGTGGGCTTTAAGAAAAGCGGTTTGATATGATATCATGGCATAAGCTGCGGCATGAGACTTGTTAAAACCGTAGCCAGCAAATTTATCTACCAAATTAAATATTTCATTGGCTTGTTTTTCATTGATATTATTTTTGGCAGCCCCGCTCATAAATATTTCTCGCTGTTGGTCCATTTCTTCTTTAATCTTTTTGCCCATCGCTCGCCTTAGTAGATCTGCACCGCCAAGGCTGTAACCCGCAAGAACCCTAGCAATTTCCATTACCTGCTCTTGGTAAACTATAACTCCGTAAGTTTCACTAAGGGTTTTGGCAAGTAGAGGGTGTGGATATTCTATCTTTTCCTCGCCATGTTTTCTGCGAATATAGGTTGGAATGTTATCCATAGGACCGGGGCGATATAACGAAATTAGGGCAATAATATCTTCTATTTTATCTGCTCGCATTTGTTTTAATACCGCTCTCATGCCCGAAGATTCTATCTGGAAAACTCCAATTGAATCGCCAGTAGCAAGCATTTCAAAGGTTGCCTTATCTTGTAAATCGATATTTTCTATTTCGATATCGATATTGCGAGTTGCCTTAATCAATTTAACAGTTTCAGCAATAACGGTAAGGGTTTTAAGGCCGAGGAAGTCGAACTTTACTAGGCCAGCATTTTCTGCATATTTCATTGAATAGCCAACCGCGGGCATTTCTGCTCCTTCATCGCAATATAAAGCACAAATTTCTGCCAGAGGTTTGTCGCCAATCACCACTCCTGCCGCATGAGTAGAAGCATGACGATTTAAGCCTTCGAGCTTTAAAGCAATGTCAACCAATTTTGCTACCTGTTCGTCTTCGGCGATGGCATTTTGCAAGTCTTTGTCCATTGAAATGGCTTTTTCTAGAGTTACGGCCTCTACAGCATTAAACGGAATAAGTTTGCAAATTCTATCTACTTGATTATAGGGCATTTGCAACACTCTACCAACATCTTTCAAGACTGCTCTTGCTTGCAATTTACCAAAAGTTATGATTTGGGCGACATAAATTTGCGAAACCTTCTGAGAACAATTGTTAATTTCTGCTGTTATAGCACTAATGTTGCTGTTAACATTAAGATTAGCGGTTTTAGTGTTATATCGATTTTGCACATAGGTTATTACTTCGTCACGGCGAGACTGACAAAAATCGATATCAAAATCGGGCATTGAAACCCTTTCTGGGTTAAGGAATCTTTCAAAAAGCAGGCCAAAGCGAATTGGATCTAGATCGGTAATTTGTAGCGACCAAGCAACTAAGGAACCAGCACCAGAGCCACGACCTGGCCCCACGGGAATTTGCTGACCTTTTGCCCATTTTATGAAATCTGATACTATTAGAAAATAGCCGGGGAATTGCATTTTGATAATAACTTCTAGCTCGAAATCTAGTCTTTCCTGATATTCGCTAGTAATTTTTTCTTGATCGTTTTTGCTAGTATTTTCGTTGATAAACTTCTTTTTTAGGCGATTTGTTAAGCCTTCATTTGCCTGAGACCGCAAGAAATCTGCCTCGCTAAAATTAGGATCGCTGTTAAATTTTGGCAATGTTGGTAATCTTTCATTGGCAATTACAGTACATTTTTTGGCGATATTGATAGTATTAGCAATAGCTTCTGGGATGTCGATAAATTTTTCCATTATCCTTTCTGGGCTTTGAAAAAATTGCTCGGGAGAGATTTTTTTATGATTAGCATCGGACAGGGTAAGGCCTTCGCCGATACATGCTAATATCTCTTGAGCCTCGTAAATATTGGGCTCTAGGAAGTAGGCATCTATCGTTGCCACTAGTGGCAAATTCTTTTGCAATGCTAAATTAATTAATTTATCTTCGATTTTTTGTTCGGCAACAAGGTTGTTGCGGCTTATTTCGAGGTAAAAATCTCCTTTTGGGAAAATATTGGTAATATTGCCGATAATATTGGCTAATGTTTCTTCTTGATTGTTGTTAAGTAGCCTGCCAACAATGCCATCAACACCTCCAGAAAGGGCAATCAAACCTTCGCTATAGAGGCTAAGAAGCGAAAAATTTATGTGGGGCCTAACCCCAGCAATGCGGTTAATAAAACTATAACTAACTAAATGCATTAAATTTTTATAGCCCTGTTCGTTGCGGGCAATTAATGGCATTTTAACTAAAGAATTTTCTGTCTCTAGGTGGTTTTGCTGATTATTGGGTTTTTTATTATTAGAGGTTTTTAAGCCATTGACGGCAGAAGTTTCTAGTGCCGAGAAGTTGACCAGCATTTCTGCACCAATAATAGGCTGAATCCCCGATTTTTTGCAGGCACTAGAAAATTCTAGTGCCCCAAAGAGGTTTTGAGAATCGCAAATTGCCAAAGCTGGTATTTTTAGCTCTTTAGCTTTATTTACCAAATCGCTAATTCTTATTGCACCGCTTGCTAAAGAAAATGTGGTATGGTTGCGAAGGTTAATAAACAAGACAATCGGCGGATGCTATTGTTATTCGAATTTTACTTCGACTTTTTCTATTGCTTTGTTAAGCTTAGATATTACATCGACAGAAATGTCGAGCGATTCTTCGTAAAATATTGCCTGACTATTGTTAAGAACAACTTGGAAAGATTTTTCTTTGGCGATATCGCTAACAACCTTTTTTAGAACTTCGTTAACTTTACTAACCGCTTCTAGCGAAGATTTTTGTAGGATGGCCTGCCTTTTTTCAACATAAACTTTGAAGTCTTCAACTTTTTTATTAAAAACCTGCTCTTCTTTGGCAAATTTTTCTTTAGAAAGAGTGTTTTTTTTGCTTTCGATCTTTCTTTTTTCTTCTTCTAGGCTAGTCTGCTTTTTATTTACTTCTTTTTGATATTCTTCTTGCTTTTTTACCACTTTATTTTGGATGTCGTTCATCGCTAAAGATTCTTTAAGAACTTTTTCGGCATCTATTACCGCAATATTATTAGCGGCATTGGCACTATTAACATTTAAGCAAAGTGTTGTAAAGGCTAGAACGGCTAAGAATTTTTTGAAACTCTTGTTAAAGACAGTTTTTGCACTCAAGAATGTTTTCATTGGAAAATATTTGAAATTATAAATTTAATGGTGATAGTGAATTATTAATACCGCCTCTATGTTTAAATATAAGGATTACTTAATGTTTTAAGCATAAAATGGTATAATTTGGGATAGGATCCTAAAATTAAAAATTCTTACTAACTAGATAATTAGAAATATTTTTTTAAATTTCAAATATTTTTTACAAAATAATTAAAGTCAAATGAACTATTGCAAAATAAAGCAAAAACAAACGGAGCCTTTAGTTGGAAATAAAAATAAAATTCTAGAAGACCAAGAAAGTATTTTGTCACAGCTAGAAAAAGAGATTTTGCACTCAAAGGAACTTGGGCTAGAGCGAAAATTTGTGAGCTACAACCATCTAGTAAAATCATTATCCCTGCCAGAAAATTTTGAGCCAGAAAATTTTGAGCCAGAAAATTTTGAGCCAGAAAATTTTAGGCCAAAAGAATTGAGTCTGGATACCGCAAAGCAAATATTTGATAGCCACAATTTTAACAATAAGCCAATAATTTCCTTTATCGCCAATGATTATTTTGCCTTATCTGGCAATAAAGATATTATTGCAACAGCGCAAAAAGCCATTGGCGAATCTGGCTTTGGTGCCGGATCTTCGATTTTCTTGGGTGGAATGCATCAATATTATCAACAATTTATCAAAAAACTTACTAAATTTAAAAAATGTCAGGCGGGTCTAGTATTTCCTTCGGGCTATCAGGCGGTAATTGGTGTGATTTCGGCATTATGCAATGAGAAAGATTTGATTATTGCCGACAAATTCATTCATCAATCGCACATTGCTGGTGCAAAATTAAGCGGAGCAAAATTTTACCGCTTTAAACATAACGATATCAGCCATTGCCAGTCTTTATTAGCAAATTACCGCAAAGAATTTCGTCGTTGTTTTATTATAAGCGAAACAATATTTTCAATGGATGGAGATTGTGGCAATATTGCAGAATTATGGGATTTGGCTCAAAAATATTCTGCCAATTTAATAGCTGACGATGCTCACGGCTTGGGGTTGGTCGATTATTCTGGTTTCTTTAGCCAAAGCAATGGCAATAGTCAATATTTACAAATTGGCACGATGTCGAAAGCCTTGGCATCGATAGGGGGCTATGTTGTTGGCTCGGAGCTAATGATAGAATATTTGCAAAATTTTGCTAAATCGGCAATTTACACTACGGCATTGCCCGCTTCGGCACTAGCTGTAGCAACTATTGCTTTAACTAAAATTGCAGAAGGTGGCGAACTTATTAGCAATGCCATTAATAATAAAAGATTATTCTGTCAGATTTTCAGCGATTATGCTAATAAAATATTAGAGCAAGACAAAATAGCACCAAATCAGGCTAGCTCAAGCAATATTAACAAGTTGCGGTTAGCAAAAATTGTTACAGAAATATTAATTGCTAAAGAGGAAGAATCTTTGATTGTTCCAATCATAATTGGCGAAAATCGCCAAGTGCTAGAAATTGCTAGGAAGGTCGCCGAAAATGGCTTTTTAATTGGGGCAATCCGCCCGCCTACGGTTCCGCCATCAACAGCAAGGCTAAGAATTACCTTTAACTCACAAATTCCAAAAAAATCAATTGACACTTTAGCTAAATTATTGGTAGAATTAATTATCAATTTCGATTAATTTATATATTCAAAATCTTTTCACTATGCTAACAATATCAACTTCTGCCAATGACAGAATTAAGCAAATCAAAGAAACGAATCCGAGCAATTTACTAAGAATAGCCATAGATAGCGGTGGTTGCAATGGTTTTAAATATTTGTTTTCTATCGACTCTAATATTAAAGAGGAAGACAAAATCATTAACGAAGGCAATGAAGCTATGATTGTTGTCGATGCAATATCGCTAAAGTTTCTAGAAAACTCTACCCTCGAATTTGTCAAGGAATTAGGAGCGACCTATTTTAAAATTAGCAACCCCAATGCTACCAGCACCTGCGGTTGCGGTAGCTCCTTTGCCACCTAGGCTATTTTTTGCCAAAGTAACAAGTTGGTACAATAATCTATCTACTTCTGCAATTTTCGCCCTAAATTTGTGGGTTTTGCAACTTCGAGAGCAAGGATGATAGAAGTGTAGGCGGAGTTTTGCGAAAAGACCGATTAATTTTTTGCTAAATCGTTGTTATTTAGCAAAAATAGCATCACTCATCATAAAAACCTCCTTTTATAATTTCGTTTTCAATTAAATCTGTTCTTAAATTTAAGGCACTATTTGTCGACAAGAAAGCCACTTCGTGCCATTTTATATTGTTGACAAAAATATCTGTTAACAATTTTTGTTTCTGCAAAAAAACAACTCCGTAACCTCTTTTATTTGGTAATTCTAAGCAAGATTTATAGGCTTTCATCCCGCTAAAACAAGTAGAAGGTAAATAGACATGGCATTTTTCGAGCATTGCCTTATTTCTTGTGCTAGAAGGAGTTCCGCCATCTGATAACGAATAAACTCTGGCAATGGTTTTGCAGGTTCTTTTTGTGGCAAATCTGATGTTTTCTGTTTTTATCTTAGTCCATATTTGAAAAATAGTCGCAATATCAACTTTGGTGCCATTAGGATACTCAAAAGAATCGCGAGGAAGTTTTTCGCTATAAGCCAATTTATAACCAGCAACTCTCTTCATCGGCACTCCTTTGCCGGTGCTATCAAAAAGTGGCGGTAGGATAAAAGCAACAACATCGGCAAAATCATTAGAATGATTAATAAATCTTAGGGCAAGATTGCCTCTTAAACCAAATGGAGGATTGCCTATAACAATATATTTTTTAGCTTTTTCTGGGGTGTAATCTAGGTAATTAGTACAAATTAGCTCTTGTGCTAGTTCGCCTTTTGGCTCTATGTCGATACCAATTCTGCGATCTTCAGGCAATATATTGTAAAAACTACAACAGCCAGCACTTGGTTCGATAAAAATATAATCTTTGCAGTCTATTTTAAGATCTTTTAAAACCTCTAAAGTTTTGTTATAACAGTAAGAAGAAATTTCCTTAGTGGTGTAGAATTGATCTTTCTGCCTATAGCTATTTTTCATCTTATATTTATTACCAAGCAATCTATTTAAATCGTTGAAATAATTATCGGGAACTTTATTTTGCTTTAGCCAGCGGTTTATTGTCCCTCGATGTATAGATAGGCTATTTTCAATATCTTGAATGGTAAATATCTTGAGTAATTCGCTAAATAAATCGAAGGCATTATTTTCTTGCCACTGTTCTTTGGTATTGGCATTTAAGCTTTTAGAGCATTTAATTACTTCGGCAAGGCTCATTTGTTGAATCTTTGGCAAGAAATATTGTTGTTGGCTATTGTTTGAGCTGGTGTTTGATATTGTTGGTTTAGCTCTATTTGTCATCGACTAGATTTTTAAACATAATAAGATTGCAAATTGCCAGCTATTTTATCGATAAAATCTTCGGTATATAAATAATGTTCGCCATGCTTAACATTGTTACCAAAGGCACAAATTGCTAGGTCTTTGGTCATGTAACCGCTTTCGACGGTTTTAATGCAAGAATTTTCGAGGTTCTGGCAAAAATCGATTAATTGCTGATTGCCGTCGATCTTACCGCGGAAAGCAAGTCCGCGAGTCCAGGCGAATATTGAAGCAATAGGGTTGGTAGAGGTTGGTCTGCCTTGTTGATGTTCGCGGAAATGCCGAGTTACCGTGCCGTGTGCCGCTTCTGCTTCCATTATTTTGCCATCTGGGGTAATTAATACCGAGGTCATAAGCCCTAAGGAGCCAAAGCCCTGAGCAACACTGTCGGACTGCACATCGCCATCGTAATTTTTACAAGCCCAAATAAAACCGCCTCGCCATTTAAGGGCGGAAGCAACCATATCGTCAATTAAGCGATGTTCGTAGACAATATTTTTAGCGATAAATTGTTCCTTGAATTGACTTTCGTAGATCTCTTGAAATATATCTTTGAAACGGCCGTCGTATTTTTTAAGTATAGTGTTTTTAGTAGATAAATAAAGCGGCCAAGATTTTTGCAAAGCCAAATTAAAGCAAGATAAAGCAAAGCCTCGAATCGATTCGTCGACATTATACATTGCCATGGCTACACCTGAGCTGGTAAAATTAAAGACTTCTTGCTCTGTTATTTTGCCATCTTCGCCACGAAATTGTAAAAACAACTTGCCAGCACCAGAAACCTCTATTTCGCTTGCCTTATATTGATCGCCAAAAGCATGGCGACCAACGATAATTGGGGTATCCCAATTTCTAACAAGCCTTGGGACATTTTTGCAAACAATAGGCTCGCGAAACACTGTGCCATCGAGGATGTTACGGATTGTCCCATTAGGAGATTTGTAGATTTCTTTAAGATTAAATTCTTTTTTGCGGGCTTCATCTGGGGTAATTGTGGCACATTTAATACCAACCTGATATTCCTTTATGGCATTGGCGGCATCAATTGTTACCTTATCTGCCGTGGCATCGCGATTTGGCAAGCCAAGATCGAAATATTTGATTTCTAGGTCTAAAAATGGCAGAATAAGCTTGTTTTTGATAATTTGCCAAATTATACGGGTCATTTCGTCGCCATCAAGCTCGACGACTGGGTTTTTAACAATAATTTTTTGCATTTGAGAAAATTTTAATAAATTTAGAGTTTAAAGGACTGTTTCACGAGACCTTTGATTTGTTTAATTGTTGAGTTATTAAGTTAAAATATCGAAATAAAATAGCAAGATTTAGCAATATATTTAAAAAATATTACTGGTTATTGTCGTTATTTACCATATCGGCAACAAATTCGTTAATTTTAGCAAATGTTACTCCGGGCATACAAATAATATGAGAAATCCCGCTATCGCTTGCTAATTGCCATTTTAGGCATATTTCTTTTTTTGGCTGAGGAAAGACAACGGTAATTGCATCGTGATTTCGCCAAGCTTTGATGCCAATCTTATTTAATTCTTCTTCGGCAAAAGCTGCAACTTTCAAAGATTCTTCGCCCCTTTTGCTTAGACCTTCGATACCATATTTCTTAATTGCATACCACAATAATATTGGGCTATGACCGTTGCGAGAGCCAGTGATTGTGGTGTCTGAAGTGCCGATATAGGGAATAATTCTGCCAATTCTTTCTTTGTAAGATTTTTTTACCACCACAACACCGCAAGGAATTGGCGAGCCAATAAATTTGTGTCCGCTAATTGCTACACTATCTGCACCTTCAACAAAGCTAAATTTTGGTTCTAATTTTAACAAAGCAGAATAAACCCCCGCAAGGGCCGCATCGCAATGTAGATAATAATTTTTAATTGCCGATTTCTTTAACACCGCCCTAATCTTGCTAATATCGTCTTTTGCTTCGGTCATTGTGGTGCCAATATTAGCAATGATAATAACTGGCTGATGGCGATGAAGCCTAATATTTTCTTGCAGATCGTCATAGTCAATTTCGCCATTTGCCAAGGCACAAACGACAATGCTTGGCATATTAAGCAGATGAATATTTTTTTGAATACTATAATGTGTTGCCTCGGAATAATAAACCATTGCATTAGGGTAAAGCTCGCGAGCAACATAGAGAGCATATAAATTGCCTTCGCTCCCGCCATTGGTAACATAGCCCCAACGATTATCAACAGGGGCTTCGAAAATATCGGCAAAGAAATTTACCACTTCTCTTTCCATCGATCGTGAATTGATGTCGTAGGTTGATTCTATTAGCGGGTCGCCCAAATTATTAAGTGGATATTTTAATAATTCGAGCAATTCTTGATAGTCGAAATCTGTTGCGACGGGGTAACCAAGAAAATGTTGCGATCTTGCCTTAACCTTGTTAATATATTCTGCGATTAGCTCTTGATAGTTGTTAGTCATTTGTTTGTGGTTGTATTTATCTTATAGATTATGCCAAGAAATAAACTTGATTAATTACATCTCTTGCTAGGGCATAGTCAAGCCTTCTTCTGTATTTATTATCTTTTCTCAAGCCTTTAAATGGTGTTAGAAATATATCGTAAGTTTCTTTTCTAAATCCATTTAACATTTCGTTAAGATTTTTAATTAATTTTTCAATATCACAATCAATCAAACTAGCTGATCTTCTGGCAATTGAAATTCTGGTGATGCTTCTTGAAGAACTGCCAACCTTTTCGGGGTTTATTTCATTGCCATTACAAAATCTGATAGAAGCCTCGATTGTGTTATCAATTGCAATTAATCCAATTTTTCCAGCTTTGTCGTTAAATTTCATTTCAACTTTATTTTCTGCTTTTGGCAGTTTTTTTTCAAATTCGCTTAATTTTCCAATAAATTCTCTGTCTTGATATAGATCTACATCTTTAGACTGCCCTTTAAACAATGCAAGACAAACCGGATGCTCTGTGTCGTTAAACATTTTGCCATTTAGCAAAATATAGTGCGAAAGCCTATCTCTAAAAAGTTGCGAATTGAGAAAAGAAGCCGGAATTATCGCCCCAACATTTTTACAATTTTCTAAACATTTATCAAGTGCAAATTTATATAAATCATCATATTTGGTCTTAGGATAAAATAAACCCCGTCTTTTGGCAGAATTTTGAGCCAAATAAGGGGGGTTGGTTATGCAGATATCGTGATTGCTAGGAAAATCTTTTAAAGTATCTTTAAATAACACATTTTCGTCTTTTGGCTCTATATCGTAAGAAATAAAATTATTGCACAAACCCATATTTTGAAGCATCTTGATTAGATTGTTGCTTCCTGCGAAAGGCTCTAAAATAGTGTTTTCTTCTAAATTACACTCATTTGCCCAGTCTTGAAAGGCTTTATTGTCAAAGGGATTATATTGAGTAAAATACTGGCCTTTTGTTCTTTTGTTGTCGATAAAATCAAATAACATAATATCTAACACAATTAATTAATAACATATCAAAAATATTTTGATTATTTTGTTGTTATATTTAAAACAACATTCTTAGATACAGGATTTTAGGCACCTGTTACTATTTTTGCAAAACACTAATTATGTCGTTATAATTCTTAGCTATTAGTCGCTTTGATATATTTTATAATAAGTAGAATTTCAAGTGTCAAGAACTGCTTTACTAATTAATCGGGCATATTAATCGGGCATTGGGACTGCTTTTTGGACTACTTTTAACTAGTAAGATTGTTGATTTTTTTAATTTCGGTGATTCCTTGTAAGTTTTTTAGAATTTTTATTTCTTCAATTGATAGTTGATATTGTTGATTTAATGCAATTCTGGCAGTGTTTTGGTGATTGATGATTTTAAGAAAAATAGTAATTTTTTGCAGATTATTACTAGTGATTTTTTCTAGCACAGATAAATTGCTTGGGTTAAAGGTGCGGTTTTCTAAAAAAGAGCTTAGGGCAACAATCGCTTGGGGTGCATTAATTGCTATTTCTATCGTCATAGTCTTTTGTGCCAAAGGTTCTTGGCTAGTTTCTGGGGCAGGGTTGTTGATTTTATTTGCCTGAAAATTATTGTTTAAGTTGTTGTTTTTGGTAAAGTTTTTATTGTTGTTAAAACTTTTGTAGTTGCTTTTATTATTGACAATGTCTTCAAAAACCGTTGCTCGCGCCTTGGTGTTTTTTAGAAAATCGTCAAGAGAAGTGATTTTTTTGACTAAATTCCTTACTCCGCCTTCATCGATTTTAAGCAAATTCTCGACAACAATTTGCGATCCGTCGTTAATAAGGTCGCGGGCATTGGTAATAATGCCTTCATCGAATATTGTTGTTTCATAGACTCCGTCGGTATCGGAAAGATAAACATAAGCAAAACGACCCCTACCGCCAGAGCGATGCCTACTTGCCGTTACTACTCCTGCCATTTTGACAATATCGCCATCTTTTAAGTCTTCGCGATCGAGGCGAGAAGAAAAAATTACCCCTCTTTTTTGCAAATCTTCTTTTACCCGATCTAGCGGGTGCTGTTTAGGAAAAAAGCCAAAAGCGGTAAATTCGTGCCTAAGTTTCTCTTCCTCTTCCCAATCGGCAACCTTTTTTAATTGTGGTTTTTTATTTTCAACAATGCCACCGCCAAAAAAGGTCATTTGATTTGAGGTCTTGGCAAGGTTTTGCTCGGCAGAATAGGCACTAATTACCTCGAAAGATTCGGCAATTTGTCGGCGATTGCTGTGAATTTTGTCGAATGCACCAGCTTTAGACAATGCTTCAATCGACTTTTTATTAATTAGCCTTGGCTCTATTCTTTCGGCAAGATGGTAAATATCCTTAAATTTTCCGCCAGAATTTCTTTCTTTAACCATTTCCTCCATTGCCCCAATGCCTACGGCTTTAATTGCCCCAAGGGCAAATCTTATTGCATATTTTTCACTCATTGACCTTACTTCTTAGAATTGTAATAAAGCCTAATAAAAGGCAATTTTCGGGCTAATTCTTGTAATTTCAAAACAATGTCGTTATTTAAATTGGTGTTTGCATTATTCGCTGTGCTCTTTTGCCATTGTGTTTTGCGGCTTTTGCTGTTGCGGGCCTTATGTGCCGATTCGTCTTCCGTTTGGTAATTTTGTTGATTATTGCAATTGTTGCAAATTTTAGTGGCAAAATTGTTGATTTTATTTTTTAGTTGATATTTAACACGGCTAAAATTGTTGATTTTTGCTATTTCCTTGTCGATAAATTGGTGAGAATTGTAGTGGTTAATGCTTTTGTCATAAGCGATTATTGGCAATAATTGATAGATTATTTTGGTAAGAATTAGTCTTTTGCTATAAAAATTATAATCTAGACTGGTATCGAAAATGCTAAACCAAATATTATTGGCAAAAAGGTAGGAATATTTGGTGATAACAAAGTCTGTTACCATAAAACTAGGCCTAGAGCCAGTATAATTGCAATGTTTTTCAAGATATGCAGTAATTATCCAAGGGTTTTTTGCCAAAATTTCTACCAAAATATTTAAGGCGAGAGCAATTTTTTTGCTAATTGATTTATTGGCTAAAATTGCCGATGAGCTAGCCATTTCATTGGCTATTTTATTTTCAAGATCGCTGTTTAAATGCAAACAATGGTAAGAGAAAAAATCGACCAATTTATTTGGAAAATAAAGCAAATAAAAATCTTCTTCGTGACTCGTGGTAAGATTAAGATTTTTGCAGGCTAATTTTATAGCAGAAGTGAGGAAGTCTTTATTGGTGTAATCTTGATGGTTATTAACAATTGCAAGGGTTTCTTGGTAAATTGCCAATTTTTCTCGATCGAAATTAAAGTCTGTCATTTGTAGCTCCTTCATTGGTAAATCTTTTGATTAATAAACAAATTGTTCACGAATGATTCTTGCATCGAGAGAGTGGTCTGCCTCGAACAATATATTGAAACCAAAATCAAAATTCGTGCTAATTTCTATCGATTTTATTGATTTAATTTCATTAAAATCTGCTGTAGCATTGACAGTTCTTGTTTCTGGGTCTAAAACATTAACGACAACTCGTGAGTCGTTAGGCAATAATGCCCCTCGCCAATTTCTTGGGCGGAAAGGGTTAATTGGTGTTAAAGCAACCAAATTGGCAGCTAAAGGGATAATTGGCCCGCGAACCGATAGGTTGTAGGCGGTGCTACCCGCAGGAGTTGCCAGCAATATGCCGTCGGATATTAAGCAGTCTATTTTTTGACTATCATTAACTATAACTTCTAATTTAGCGGCCTGACTCGAGCCCCTAAGCAAAGAGACCTCGTTAATTGCAATGTGACAATATTGTTGGTTGTTAATATCTATTGCCGTGGCAATTAGTGGATTGAGTTTGCTAGGAATTGCTAATTCTATTTGTTTTAACAAGTTGGAATCTGCATGATAGTTATTCATGAGAAAGCCAATGCTTCCACAATTTATGCCGTAAAAACAGCAATCTATTTGCTGGTAATAATGTAGAATATGGAGCATTAAGCCGTCTCCGCCAACAACAACTATTAAGTCGAATTTCTCTTGCGATAAATTGCTAAAGTTGATGTCGGTTAGGTCGGTCCAATTCTGATAAATTGTTAAGATTTGCTTTTTTGTGGCAATTGCCGAAGCATTGCTATTAGCGGCAATAATTGCAATACGAGAAAATTTTGATATCAGTTTCATTGACGATTATTTAACCAAATTAGGCAAATGTTTTGCCAATATTAACGGGCTTTAGTGGCTTTTTAATAAATAATTGATATTAGAAAGGAATTTCGTCGTCTTCTTCGATTGAAATATTGCTAGATTTTCCACCAGATTTACTGCTGTAGTCGTCGCCAAAGCTACGATCGTTGGATCCGCCACGGTCCGATCTTTCGCGAGCATCGAGGATTTGCAAAGTAGAATTATATTGTTGCAATACAACTTCGGTAGAATATTTTTCGAGGCCAGCATTGTCTGTCCATTTGCGGGTTTGTAGCGAGCCTTCGATGTAGAGTTTACTGCCCTTTTTTACATATGATTTAACAATAGAAACTAAACCGGGAGAAAAAATAGCAATACGGTGCCATTCGGTTTTTTCTTTTTTTTCGCCACTGTTTTTGTCTTTCCAGCTTTCGGTGGTTGCAACAGAGAAGCTAGCAATTTCACGGCCATCTTGGGTGTTTCTTATTTCTGGATCTTGGCCAACATTACCGACGATAATAACTTTGTTAATTGACATTTTAAGAATTTATTTAATTAATTTTAGTGGTGTAAAGTTTTTAAGCTTTATTACAAAATGATTTAGCAAATCAATTAAATTATTTGAGGGTTTTTTTATAAAACAAGTATTTATTTACTAAAAATTCACGACTGCTAACTCATAATTGTCGAAAATTATATCGAAGCTTGTAAAATCTTAATTCCATCGTATTTTAGCTATCACTAGATAGTTTTTTGATTTTATTATAATTAAAATTTATCTCTAAATTAATATTTAAAATTTTACTTGCTATTTAATGACGATAAAATAATAATAACATAATCATAATAATCGTGGAAAAAATAAACCAAACAGACCTAGAATCTACATTCTCTAACTTTTACGATAATGATAACAAATCGCAAGAAAGCATAATAAAACTGCTTAAGCTTCTGAACTGGCAAGGGTCATCAAAATTAGCAAGTGCTATCAAAAATATTAATGCTCTAACTGCACAATTTTATTCAGAATCACCCACTAATGAACAATTTGAAAAATTTCAGAATTTAATAACATTGTATCGAGAAAAACCACCTATACTGAATTTGCAAGAATTAGAAACAGATTTTGAAAATCTTAAAAAATCTTTAGAGTGTATCAGCTCAAGTCAACAATTGCAACAAATTGATCTTAATCTTAGCGCGAATGATGACGCTCAACAGGAAGGTATTAGTATGCTAGGTGAGACACTTCATCTTGAGGAAATTAATATAGTAATTCCAGCAGTTCAACAAGGAGTTAGCGCCCATTTATTATTTTTCAACATAGAGTGTGCATTAAGTAATTTTTACTCTTACTCACAAGCTAACTCGGAGCTTGTATTAAAGCTTGCATTAGAGTGTTTTGACTCACAAGAAATAAGTAATGGCTTTATTTCAAATATGTCACCTGAAGAAGGGAAGAATCTATTAGCAAACTTAATAACTTTTGCCGGTGATATTAATATTCTAGCTGGACAATTTTATTCAGAAACAATCCCTGAAGAACAACTTCAAGAATTTAATAATTTAAGAACATTTTATCGAACAAAACCACCTATACTGAATTTGCAAGAATTAAAAACAGATTTTGAAAATCTTAAAAAATCTTTAGAGTGTATCAGCTCAGGTCAAAAATCTATTAGTAAGCCTGATTATACTGTCGAAGAAGAGAGCAAAGAAGATGGTATCGAATCAGTTAAACAACCTGCTATTGGGCTTGATAATGCTGAAAAACTAAGGAGGGAAGAAGCTGTTGATCTAGAAACAAATATAGAAACAAATAAAAATAATGGTCTTCCCCCTTTTGTAATTGTAGAAAAGCCAACAATAGAAGGCAAAAAGAAATCGAAGTGCGGTGAATGTTGCATCACTTTCTAAAATAAAATTGCGAGGGTCGGATTATTTCTGGCTCTCGTGCCTTCGTTTTCGATCTTACCCAGTCTGCCATCGTGACGAGACAATGGTTTTAAACTCCTTGTTGCCTTTAGAATTTTAGAGGCCGAAACACTCTGGTGCCGAATGGTAGTAAAGATTTATCGAATTTTTCTGGCTTAAACACCCTAGAAAACTCCTCTTCCCATTTAAAAGCGAGGGATTTTTTGCAATATGAATCGATATCTTATTTATCTTTTTTAAATTTATCTTGACCTTCATTAAGCAATTCTCCTTGTTTTTCAGTAATTTCCGACACGATTTTGCCATAGAATTCGCTGTAATATCCTGCAATAACTTTGTCGTTAATTAATGAATTGCCAATTTTTTCGTTATCGCCGATTAAGTTTTCGAGGTCGGAGCCAAAATTATAAGAATGCAAAATAACGATTTTATCAATTATTTCGTTGGAAATGTTAAGAAGGTCGAGGTTTTGATCTGCTACAAAGTGTTTATAAAACTTTGTAATTCTTATGTCTTTTTTACTATTCGTTATAAAAACAAGCAAGTCATCAACTCTCGTGCCGTCTTTTTGGGTTTTCTATTCTGTTAAATTTTGGTGAGGTGGATCATATTGTTGCTTAGCTTTATTTGCCGATTAGAATCTTGCTAATTCATGACATTGTTGTTAATCTAAAGATCGATTATCGACGGGGGTTAATTAAACTTAACCACTAGTCTTGCTTAATTAGATTTTAAGAACAATAGAGCCAATGCTTGCCTTGCTTTCTAGGGCTTGATGGGCACGAGCAACATCTTTAAAATCGTAGGATTTGATTTGTGGTCTTATAATTTTTTTCCTTAGGGCCGCGAAAATCTCTTTAGAGGTTAAAACACATTCTGAACGATTATATTTATAGTGAAAAACCAGAGGTCGAGCAAGATATAATGAATTTAGCATCATGTAGCGATGATCTAGCGAGGTAAATTCGCCAGAAGATTCGCCGTAGTTAATGCAGATACCAGTAGGCCACAAGCATTGTAAAGATTGCTCGATAGTGTCTTTGCCAATGCCATCATAAACCGCCCCAACCATTCCGCCTTTGGTAAAATTTTTAACTTCTTCAACTAAATTTTGGGTGCGATAATTGATAACTAAATCACAGCCTAATGATTGAGCAAAAGCGATTTTACGGTCGTCGCCTACCGTCCCTATTACTTCTAGGCCAATGTTTTTTGCTAAAACACAAAGGATACTACCAACTCCGCCCGCAACAGAATGGATAAGAATCTTCTTTGCTCTTTTTGCCAAGAAAACTCGATGCAATAAAGCATGTGCCACCATTCCTTTGAAGAGATAGCCGGCGGTTTCAATATCGCCAATATCCCTGGGAATATCAATAAGGTTGCTTTGTGCAATTAACCTTTTTTCGCTATAAGAACCAATGCCTCCCGTAGCATAAGCAACTCGGTCGCCAATTTTATAATCTACTACTTCTTCGCCAACTGCCTCAATTACTCCGCAACCCTCCATTCCTAAGACAGAAGGGAGTTTTGATAGGGGAAATTGCCCGCGACGGAAGCAAATGTCGAAAAAATTTACTCCGATAGCGGTTTGCTTAATTAGAACCTGATCTTTTCTTGGTTTTGGTACAGCGGTTTCAACAAATTTTAAAACATCTGCGGATCCAGTTTCTTTAATTATAATGCTTTTCATAATAAATTGCTAAAATTTGGTTGTTGTAGAGGTTGATATCATTTTCTGTGTCTAAATTGCCATATATTTTGTTAGACTGCTTTAAACATCGAAATATTATTGTCTGCCATTAAAATACCGCCGATTTTAATTGGTGTAATTTTTTTGGCAAGACCGTTGTTAGAAATTTCAATTATTGTCCCACAAAATGTTGCCTCGCCATTAGCTGCAATAAAGCGATCCGCCCTTCTTTTGTTGAGAAAAGATTTGAGGGGAGCAGCAATTTCCATGCCAATAACAGAATTGTAATCGCCACACATTCCTGCATCGGTTTGATAAGCGGTGCCATTTGCCAAAATATGGCAATCATTAGTTGGAATATGGGTATGAGAGCCAACAACTGCCGAAACTCGACCATCAAGGAAATGGGCCATCGCCATTTTTTCCGAGGTTGCTTCGGCATGAAAATCGACAAAAATTGCCTCGTAATCTTTGCCTAGCTTCTTAGTTGCAAGTAGTGTATCTATGGCATTAAAAGGGCAATCAAGTTGATATTTCATAAAAACTTGCCCCATTAAATGCACGACCAAAACTTTATTACCTAAAATATCGAATTCACCAAAGCCATTACCGGGTAAATGACTAGGAAAATTAAGCGGGCGAAGCAAATTATTTTTTTTGCCAATGAAACTGCCAATGTCTTTTTGATCCCAGATATGATCGCCTCCGGTTAAGACATCGATTCCGCAATCTATCAATTCTTGATAACTATTTTGATTGATGCCAAAGCCCCCCGAAGCATTGTCGCAGTTCACAATAGTAAAAGAGATTTTTTCTTGATTTTTAATTATTGGCAAATGTTTAGCAATTGCCAAGCGACCTGCACGACCAACAACATCGCCACAAAATAATATTTTCATTATGATTTGATAATGTCCGCTCCCTTACTAGTCGAATGCTCAAAATGAAACACCGAATTAGGGAAAATAATTTTATACATCGAATGGCAAGCAAAAGCGGCCTCGGAGAAAGAACTAAGAATTAGCTTTAATTTATTGGGATAAGAAACAACATCGCCAATAGCATAAATGCCACTAATTGAACTTTCCATTGTTGCCGGATTAACCTCGATATGAGTTTTATTAAGGTTTAACCCCCAATTAGCAATTGGTCCCAAGCTAGTAGATAAGCCAAAAAACGGTAAAAGAAAATCTGCCTCGATAGTTTTGATTTGGTTGTCGAAATCGATAATATCTATTGCCGAAATAATGCCATTTTCTCCGTGCAAATTATGTAATTGATATGGGGTAAGTAGCTCGATTTTGCCTTGCTCCCTCAGTTGTTCCATTTTCCTGATACTATCCGGAGCAGCACGGAATTTATCACGGCGATGAATTAACTTCACTTTACTGGCAATTTCACTAAGATTTATCGCCCAATCAATTGCCGAATCGCCACCGCCAGCAATGGCGACGATTTTATTGCTAAAAATCTTTTTATTTTTAATGGCATAAAAAATGCTTTTTCCTTCAAATTCTTCTATTTTTGATAGCGGAGGACGGTGCGGACCAAATGCCCCAGCACCTGCGGCGATAATCATTGTTTTGCAATAGATTTTTGCTTGCTTCGAAGTTGAAACAAGCATTTGCCCGTCGGGTAATATTTCAAAAGATTCGACGATTTGATTGAAATGATAAAACGGATCGAACGGCTCTGCTTGTGCTTCTAGCCGTTCTATTAACTCACTTGCCAAGATTTTTGGAAAAGCAGGAATGTCGTAGATTGGCTTTTCTGGATAGAGAGCAGAGCATTGCCCGCCAATAGTTTCTAGAGCCTCAACAACATGGGTTTTGATACCAAGCATCCCAGCTTGGAACACTGCAAATAGCCCAGCAGGCCCTGCACCAACAATAAGCAAATCGGTATTATAAGTTGTCATGATTTAGTTAATTAAAATGATTTATTGTGAATTATTCGCCCCAATGAATTATTCACCCTGCCCGCTAGTGTAGCCAGCTTTGCCGTTAAATAAATAAAGATTTTCAATTTTAACAAAATCGAAACCCTCATTAGTAAATTGTTGCAGAGTTTCGATGATGTTGTGCTGACCAATGTCAATTGCTGTGTTAATAATGTCGCTACTATTTTTGCCAGAAATTCCTTTGCCGATAAATCTTAAAACCACTAGACCGGGGCGGTGTGTATCTGCGGTTTTGTCGTCGAGAAGTGGCCATAAAACTAAGCCCTTGGCACTAATGGTTTTAATCTCGAAAATGCTATTTTCAATTAATTTGATTTTGTTAATTAGGCTAATGAAATCTTGTTGCCAGTTAAGAAAAAGATCGAAGCCAATTAATTTGCCACTATTGCTGATTGATATTTTATTTGCTTCGGCAGATTGATTGGCGGTAACTCGTCCGAAAGAATCTTGATTTTGCGAGCCCTGATTTTGCAAGTTATTACTTAATGAATTTTCTTGAAAATTGGCGATTTTTAGTTTTTCTGGCTTGCGACCTAATCTGGCGATTAGAGCATTGGTAAATTCTGTGGTGCCAACCTCGATTTTACTTTCTTGTTCGTTGTAAATGTCTGGAGTATGAACACCGTCTTCGATGGTTTTATATAGGGCATTGGCAATTAAATTGGCGGTATTATATTGCTTAAGATGATTTAGCATCATTATTGTTGCATTAATAAGACCGCTAGGATTAGCAATGTTCTTGCCAGCAATATCTGGGGCAGAGCCATGAATGGCTTCAAACATTGCAAAATTATCGCCAATATTGGCAGAGCCCGCCAAGCCAACCGAGCCAGAGACTTCCGCCGCCACATCGGAGATAATGTCGCCATAGAGATTAAGGGTAACAATAACATCGAAAGACTGAGGCTTATTAGCAAGCTTTGCCGTGCCAATGTCGATAATATAATGGTCGTGGGCGATTTGTGGGTATTGACTCGCAATTTCTCTGAATATCTTGCTAAATAATCCGTCGGTAAGCTTCATAATATTGTCCTTAGAAAAACACGAGACTCTTTTTCTGTTGTTGGCAACGGCATATTCAAAGGCAAAACGAACTATTTTTTCGCAACCGCTACGGCTAATGGTCTTAAGGGCAGTAAAATCGTTGTTGGTGTATTGATATTCAATGCCAGTGTAGAGATCTTCCTCGTTTTCCCTGACGATTACTAGATCGATCGCCGAAAAATTACTGACCACAAAAGGGGTAAAGGATGTTACAGGACGAATATTGGCAAAGAGCCCAAGTTTTTTGCGGATTGTTACATTAAGGCTTTTGTAGCCACCGCCCTGCGGTGTGGTAATTGGTGCCTTGAGTAATATTTTGTTGCGAATAAGAGTTTCCCAAGCCGATGGCATAAGGCCAGAATTAAAGCCCTTTTCATAGATATTTTTACCGACCTCGATTATATCAAAATCGAGCTTTGCCCCTGCGGCTTGCAAAATTCTTAGGTTGCTTTCCATGATTTCTGGGCCGATGCCGTCGCCGAAAGCAATAGTAATTCTTTGTGTCATTATAGTTGTTTTTGAGATTGTAAAATATTGTTAAATTCCTGTAAATTTGGCATTTTCTTTTTTTCTTGGCAAAAGAAATTTAGCATTTTTGCTAAATCGTTAATTTGTCGATAGGTAAAATCTTGATATTTTTCTAGTTGAATTAGTAGATTGCGGTTAATTTTAATTTGGCGATTCGCCATCTGATTGGCGATTAGTATTTTGACGGTTTCGGTGCTAGGATTATCGATATTTGCCTGACAAAAATTAACGATTCTCGATTGCAAATCTGCCAAAGAAAAATTTGGCAAAATATTGCTACTCAAGACAATAAAACCACGATTTTCAATAATAAAATTAACGAGATGCAATAATTTTTCTTGTTTATTGCCAAGGTTAAATTGCTGACAATTTTCGATAATATAAAAATTATTCGCTACATCGGACATAAGATAATTCTTGCTAAAACCATCGATAAAAAAATTATTAATATCAACAAAATGCGATTTAGCATTATTAGGCAATATGCTGTTCGAAAATAAATGATGAAGCA
Organism: Rickettsia typhi; assembly: GCA_945862535.1. Classification (GTDB taxonomy): domain Bacteria; phylum Pseudomonadota; class Alphaproteobacteria; order Rickettsiales; family UBA1997; genus JAJTDS01. The sequence goes on from CAMAYG010000008.1 coordinate 47,291, forward strand.
AATGAGTTTTACCAGAGCCTTCACTGCCAATTAAAACAATCGCCGGAGGCAAATAATTGATTGGCGATGCGATAAAATTATTGACTATTTGCAGAGCAAGGGCATTTTCCCGAGTGGCAACAAAGGGCTTTTCTAAAAAAAGATTGTTTTGATAACCGTCGAGTAAGTCGAACAAACTAAGCATCATCAATAACTCTAGCCAATTTTAATTAAATTTTCGCTAATAAACTGAAACGGTGGAACCTCGAGATTTTTCGGAGCCGGGCCTTTGCGAATTCTGCCAGAAGTGTCGTATTGCGAGCCGTGACAAGGGCAAAACCAACCTTTATATTCACCCTGACCGCCAATTGGCACACAGCCAAGATGGGTGCAAATACCAATGGTTACTAGCCATTGCTCCTTGCCCTTTTTAATACGGTCTGCATCGGCCTGAGGGTCTTTTAACTCGGAAAGCTTAACTTTAGTTGCCTCTTCGATTTCTTGCTTAGTGCGGTGCTTGATAAATATTGGCTTTCCTCGCCACATTACCTTTTTTTCTTCGCCTTCTTTGATTGACGAAATATCGACCTCGACCGAAGCAAGTGCAGAAACATCATCCGACGGATTCATCGAATCGACAAATGGCAGAAGGGAGCAAGCGGTGCCAGCAGCAAGAGCGGCATAAGTGCTATTTACCAAAAATTTGCGACGACTAGGACTGGCGATTTTTTCGCCATTTTTAGCAAGATTTTTGCTAATATTTTCGTCAAAATTTTTCATTTTCTCGGCGTCTAGCTTAGTTTCGTCTGGCTTATTTGCGATTTGACTATTTTTGTGAAAATTACTTTCTTGATTAACAGAATCGCCAGAATTTTCTTGATTTTGATTGTTCATAATACAATAGTATAATTATTACCTTAATTTGCTAGTTATTAGCTAATATCAACACAATCAAAGTTAATTGTAAAGTATTTTTTTCTTACGATTTAAGGGTTAATAAAATTAAATAATATTTTCGTTATAAAATCGATTTATTTAAGAATATAACATTCTGCAAAAGCGGTTTATAGCTTGCAATTTCTATATTGACAAATAAAAATGCAATTTTAAAATTCCGCCCCCTGCAACTATCTTGTAAAATATCTTCAAAATATCTACAAAGCCGTTATCAGGCCTTTATAAAATTGACTTTAACGAACCATGCCGTCTAATTATCATGGCTTCTAATTTATGGTGCAAAAACTATTAAAATGTTAATAACTCTTATTAGCGAGTGCGAAAAGAAAGCTTTGCCTAGAACCAGGAGGGTTCTCGATGCTTTCGCTAATCGCATCGGTGAAAGAACTTGGCAAAGCATCATCACCGAAGAAGGCTTAATTACCATTAAAAATCTACTCAAACAAACCGCCACCAAAAGCACAGCGGTTTCTTGTCATTGGCATCGCTCTCGGAGTCGGAGCGAATTATTATGGATCGTTGGCAATCGCCATAAATTCAATGATGAAGGTTGTGTTGCGGTGAATTGGACGGATTCAAATCGATTAAAAAATGAATGGCAAAACGATTGGGAATATCTGCCAGTAATTAAGTCATTATCGGCATTATCAGCACTTCTTCACGATTGGGGCAAGGCCTCGGCGATTTTTCAAAAAAAACTCACAACTAGTTCAAAAAAAATAATCGACCCCCTTCGCCACGAATTTGTTTCGGCAATTTTATTTTCAATTTTTGTCAAGGAAGCGGGCAATAGCGACAAGGCTTGGTTGACAAAAATGTCTAACGGTGAAATTAACGAAAATGAATTAAAAAAATTTCTTTCGCAAAAAAATTTTAATGCAAACTCTGATGCAAAGGAAAATAATATTTTTGAAGGCCTGCCAACCATTGCAAGCCTAGTGCTGTGGCTTATTTTAGCGCATCATAAATTGCCATATTTAAAAGAAAAAGACAGATTAGCTTATCAAGATAGCGAAAAAAATTACTCTTTCTCGGCAATTTTAAAAATTATAAAATCATCTTGGGGCTATGAAAATATAAGCGAAATAGCTCTTAGCGAATGCTTTAATTTTTCCAAAGGATTGCTTACAAATTCTAGCGAATGGCTGAAGCAAATTAGAAAATGGAGTGCGAAGATTTTGCAAGAAGAGCAAAAAATTATCGAACAATTTAATAATAATTCAATCCGTTTAAGCCTTTATTTATCTAGGCTTTGCCTGATGTTAGGCGATCATTTTTATTCTTCTTTAGAAAAAAATAATGATTGGAAAAGTGAAGTTGAATTATTCGCCAATACCGATAGAAAAACCAAATCTTTAAAACAAAAACTCGATGAACATTTGGTTGGAGTTTGCAAAAATTCTTTAAATATTGCTCAGACTTTAAGTCATTTTAGCGATGGTATGGACTATGCTTACGACTTAAAAAAATTACAAAGAAAAAGCCCCAAAGGCTTTGAATGGCAGGATAAGACGGTCGATAAAATCGTCAATTTTAAAAAATCGCTTAAAAATTCTAGCCACGAAAATTGTGGAAATTTCATAATCAATATAGCCAGCACGGGCTCTGGGAAAACCATCGCCAATGCCAAAATCGCTCAAGCACTCTCGCAAAATCATGATAATTTGCGATTTGTTTTGGCTCTCGGGCTTCGAACTCTAACTTTGCAAACTGGAGATGTTTATAAAAATCAACTCAATTTATCAAGCGACGAAATCGCTATTTTAATAGGCTCGAAAGCAATTCAAGAATTGCACGAAAATAATAAAAACGAAGATGATATTTTGGCAAATGAGGAATCTGGCTCCGAATCAATTGAGTCTTTGCTCGATGAAGAATTAGATTCTTCGCAAGAATTAAATTTAGATTTTTTAGATGCGGTGATTCCAAAAAATCATCCGCAAAAAAATAAATTGAAATCTTTTTTATATAAACCAGTTTTAGTCTGCACTATTGATCACATTATGTCGGCGACCGAAACTGTCAGAGGCGGAAAATATATCCTTCCTGCTCTTAGATTGCTTTCTTCGGATTTAATAATTGATGAAATTGACGATTTTAACAACATTGATTTAATTGCCATTTCTCGTTTAATTCACTTGTCGGCAATGTTTGGCAGAAATGTTATGATTTCTTCGGCAACCATTACTCCATCAATCGCCGAAGGGCTTTTTAATGTTTATCAAGAAGGCTTCAAAATTCATGCAAATTTTCGCAAGAAAACCCAAGCAGTTTCTTGTTCAATAATTGACGAATTTAATAGTGAAATAGAGCTGTTTTACAAATCAGATTCTCGGGAAAATATTAATTTATTTAAAGGTTTTTATGCAAAATTTATTAACAAAAGAATTACCAATATCAATCAACAAAATATTCGTCGTAAAGGCTTTATTGTTGATTGCGAAGCCTTAAAGAAAGACGACAAGAAAGATGAGAAATATTTCGAAAAAATTCAAGAAACCGCAATTGAGCTTCATCAAAAACATCACTTTTTCTACCAAAAACTGCATAAAAAGATTTCATTTGGTGTAATTCGAATTGCCAATATCGACCCTTGCATTAAATTAGCAATTCACTTGCTCAAGACTAATTTACCCGACAATTTTTCAATCAAAATAATGCCTTATCACAGCAGGCAAATAATGCTTCTAAGGCAAGATCAAGAAAAACATCTAGATAAAATTTTATGTCGAAAAGAACAAAATAATCAAGATCCCCAAGCTTTTGAAGACAAAATAATAAAACAGCACCTTCAAGACACATCGGAAGAGAATGTTTTATTTATTTTAGTCGCCACTCCGGTTGAAGAAATTGGTAGAGATCACGATTTTGATTGGGCAATTATTGAGCCATCTTCTTTTCGTTCAATAATTCAATTAGCGGGAAGGGTAAAAAGGCACCGCAACCTTGTTACTCTTGAGCCGAATATAGCAATTATGCAATATAATTTAAAAGGTTTAGAAAATAAAAATGAACCAGTTTTTTGCCACCCCGGTTTTGAAAAACGAGGCATATTTAAACTCGAAACCCACGATCTAAAAAAATTAATCGATGAAGAATTAATTAATAACTCTATAAATTCAATTCCAAGAATTATTGAAAATAAACAACTTGAGCCTAATAAAAATCTTATCGATCTCGAACATTTTGCCTTATGCGAATCGCTAATGAATTATGAAAAGAAAGGTGTCAATTATTTACAATCTTGGCTAAATCAATTTTGGTATTTAACGGCTCTGCCCCAGCAATTTAATCGCTTTCGTCAAGATATTTCTAGCGATGAGGATGATAAAATTTATTTAATCTACGAAAATGGCGAATTAAAATTCAAAAAACGCAATGAAGATGGCGAATTTAAAACCACAGAAAATCAATTAAAAATTTCTATTTCGGATCTTGACTTATTAAAATACAAATCAAGAATTTGGCTCGAAAGAAACTATCAAGATCTGCTGGAGCAAATATATATAAATCGTGAAAATCTAATAGAAGATTTAGAAAAGATTAAAATCAATAATTCCAAAAGATATGGCGAAATTTGCCTTGGAAATTTTAACAAAGACCACGACAAAGGCTGGATTTACAGCGATTTCTACGGTTTACGAAAAAAATAAATTACGATTTAAAAGTTCAAGCTAATTTGTAAATTGCAATCAATAAAAACCCTTAACACCCAAAATTTATGAAACACCCAAAAGAATTATCAAAAATATCAATTTTTAAAGGCAAAAAAATCCGAAAAACTCTTCATGAAAATGAGTGGTTTTTTTCTGTTATTGATGTTGTAAGTGCTTTAACTGAAAGCTTAAACCCCAGAGATTATTGGTTTAAAATGAAAATTAGAATGAGCGAAGAAGAATCTTTTCAGTTGTCGACAATTTGTCGACAGCTTAAAATGGAATCGTCGGATGGTAAATTTTACGAAACCGATTGCTCCAACACCGAAGGCATTTTCCGTATCATTCAATCAATCCCATCGCCAAAAGCCGAGCCATTTAAAAGGTGGTTGGCAAAAGTTGGTTATGAAAGAGTTCAAGAAATTGAAGACCCAGAACTCGCCACCAAAAGAACTAGAGCCCTCTACAAACTCAAAGGCTACAGCGATGATTGGATTGAAAAAAGAATGCGAGGCATAATTATTCGCGAAGAATTAACCGATGAATGGAAAAATCGCGGTGCCAATGAGCAAAAAGACTACGAAATTTTGACCGCCGAAATTTCTAAGGCGACATTTGGAGTAACTCCCAGTGAATATAAGAAAATTAAAGGCTTGAAACGCCAAAATCTTCGTGATCATATGGATGATTTCGAATTAATTTTTACCATGCTTGGCGAAAAATCAACCACCGAAATTCACAAAACTGAAAATTCTTACGGCAAAGAAAAATTAAAAAAAGATGCGAGTCGCGGAGGCAGAATTGCCGGCATTGCAAAAACAGAATTAGAAAAAGAAATTGGCAGAAAAATTGTTTCCAAGAAAAATTTCTTACCACCTAAGGAATCAACCAAAATCAATAAGGAGAGCTAGAGATATGGATAGCGAAAAAATTATAAATCAAGTTCTTGAGGTTCTTAAAAATAAAAAAATTGAAAATGATGCCGATTTAAAGAAAATTATAAAAAGAATAGATGAAGAAAGCGATAAACTAAAAGTAATTACTAAGAAAAAAAACGAAGATGACAATAATACAATCTTAAAATTACAGTCTAAAATTTCAGACTTAATTAATAAAAAAGATAATCAGATGGTTGATCTAAGGTTAAAATTAAACAACGATTACTCTATTGAACTCTTCGTAAAAAATATTTTTTATGCAAAAAACAGTAAAAGCGAAAGCGTTAAAATAGAAAACTTAAAATCAAATATAACCACGCATCCATATAAATTCACTAATCCAACAATTGAAGCTAATTTAATCAATTTATTTTATTCAAAAAAACAAATTAAAAAAGACGGATATTTTTATTCTGGAAATATTAATGAAAGCGATGCTTTTGACTGCTCTGGCAACGCTAGCACCATTCCAAAATTGGTAGAGATATATGAATTTTTAAATATCAGAATTAACAACAATTCTGCAATTATTGATTTAATAAATGATGATAACGATTTTATAATTAGAACTTTAGAAAATATCAAAAAAAATCATCAGGATTTTAAAATAAATTACAAAGATTTTAAAGAAAAACTAAGAGATTTTTATTATTCAAATTCTAGCTTAAAATCGACTCATAGCCTTATTAAGCAAGTTTATTTTCCTACAAAAGAATCTTATCATTTGTTGTCAATTTTGTCGCCATCAATTTTGATGAATGAGTTAAATTTAAGAATTAAATCAACAAACAAAATATCTTATGAATTAAGATCCAATGAAAAAGATTATGCAAAATTTTCTAATTTGTTTGTAATCGGCTTTAATGACGGTGACTTTTACAAAATGCTAAACATTAGCAATATAAACAAAAATAACGCTGGTAAATTCTATCTCCTACCATCTTTACCGCCAATCCTTGAAAAACGCGATGTCAGACTGCCAAAAACTGATTTCTTTCATCAATCTCTCAATAAATATCGCTTTAAATCTCACTTCGAACAATTAGAAAAATTCATTCAAGATAAAAGAAATAACAAAAAAATTCGTGATTCGATCACTGATATTATTGGCTCCATAACCGATGATGTAATTAATGTAATTTATAAAATTCGTGATTTCAAAATCGGTTGGAGCGAAGAAGAAAATTATAAAAATTTATCAAAAAATCAAAAAATTTTACTCGATAATTTTCATCAAGAAGATAGATATAGCAATGATTCATGGCTTGATGATTTTATCGAAGATTTAGCTCGCTGGATTTTAAAATGTTATAATAAATTTTATCCCGACACCGCCAAAAATTTTGGCGATGATGAGTTGGCGGGCTTTGAGAGAAGAATAAATATTAATTTACCATATGAAGTTAAAAAATCATTAAACCAAGATAAGGAGTATTTTAGATGAGAAGATTTATTTTAATTCCACACTTAAAAATTCACAATGCCAATGCCCTTAGTAGCCCGTTTACTATTGGCTTGCCAGCCATGACAGCTTGGCTTGGCGGAACTCATGCTTTGCAACGAAAATTAAATCAAAATGGCTTTGAAGATTTGATTTTTAAAGCGGTAGCGGTGAGTTGCCACAATATCGATTTACAAACTTATAAGGCCAAAAATGGTTACGATTCTTCGTTAATTTTAACTAGAAATCCGCTTGATAAAGATAGCAATCCACCATCAATTATTGAAGAAGCTCGATGTCATCTTAAAGTTTCGCTATTAATTGAATTTAGTGGAGCGGATGGCGAAGAAATTGAAAAACTCGAAGATCAAGTCGATAAAAATAATAAAAATAAAATTTCTAAAACTGGAAAAATTTATCACCAATTACAAAAAATGAAATTCGCTAGTGGCGATATTTTGGATTTTGGAAAAATCGAAATTTTATATCTTAATGAAAATGGCGATGAATTCAACCAGCAATTAAAAAAAATCACCAATAAATTAATGCTCGGCAATGTTATTATTTCAAGAAGCGATTTAATGAAAGAGGCTATGGAGCAAGGCCAAGACTCTCTCGATGCCATGCTCGATTATTTAAAAATTTATCATCAAGTTGAAAAAGAAGATAAAGAAAATATCGAAAATTCCGCTTCGCCAAATGATAAAAATCTTGAAGATAAAAAAGTAAAATGGAAATCTTATCGCAAAAGTTCAGGCTGGCTGGTGCCAATCGCCGTAGGCTTTCATGGCATTTCTGAAATCGCTGAAATTGGCAAGGTTAAAAATCAACGCGACCCCGAAACACCTCATCGTTTTGCTGAAAGTATTGTTACTCTAGGTCAATTCATTATGCCTTATCGCATCACCGATATTGATGAAATGCTGTGGGAATATGAATATCAAGCAGAAAATAATTTATATTTATGCAAAACTTTAAAAACTTTTAATAATTTAAACAAAAACAAGGAGCAAAATGTCTAAAGAAAAAATACCAAGCGTTCTATCATTTGAAAAAAAATTAGTGCCGTCAGATGGCTATTTCTATGGAGCCAAATGGAATGAAATAAATTTTGATAATCTTCAAGAAACTAAAAAACAACCACTAAGAATTATTGAAAAATCGGTGCGAGGAGTTATTGGTAATAGATTTAATTCAAAAGATGCTCAACTTTTTGAAAAAGATCCAAGCAAGCTTGATGCAAAGGTTGAAAACGCCAATTTACAAACCATCGATTCTTGTTTTCTCGGAGAAAGTCAAGATACTTTAATCATGCATTTTACTTTAAAAATTTTAAGCGGTTTGGAAAGTCCTTGGGTGTCAAATGGCAAAGAATTTAATATTTTATATCCGCAAATTATTAAAAAATATCACGACAAATTTGGCTTTTATGAATTAGCCAAGAGATATGCCATTAACATTGTCAATGCCCGTCATTTATGGAGAAATCGAGTTGGTGCCGAAAATATTAAAGTTTTAATTAAAATAAATAATCAAGAAAATATTTTAAAATTTGATGCTAAAAAATTTGATTTGAAAAATTTTGATTATTCGCCAGAAGGAGATTTACAAACTTTAACCAATCACATTGCTAATGCTCTTGCAGGCGTTAATGAATATGCAGATAATGCTTTAATTTTAGATATTAATGTTTTTGCTAAAGTTGGAATCGCACAAGATGTTTATCCGAGCGAAGAGCTCGTTCTCGACAAAGGAAACTCAAAAGGTAAAGGTGAAAAAAGTAAAATTTTATACAAAATTAAAATCAATAATGACGAAGAAATTGCAGGAATGCATTCGCAAAAAATTGGCAATGCATTGAGAACAATTGATTCTTGGTATCCAGAATTAAATGACAATGGCAATAACCCAATAGCTATTGAGCCTTACGGCTCGGTTACAACTCTTGGTAAGGCATTTCGTAAACCAAAAGTCAAAAGTGATTTTTACAGTTTATTTGATAATTTATTTTTAGGCAAAACCTTGTTTGAAGCTATGAAGGATAATGATTTACATTATATTATCGCCATATTAATTAGAGGTGGAATTTTCGGCGAATCAGAAAAATCAGGCAAAAAAAACAACGACTCAACCGAAGAATAATTTTATGAAATTTTATCAAGAAATTACATTAATTCCCAATCACGAGATTGATAAAAGTTTTATCCTCGCCCGCCTCTTCTACCTTACCCATCTAGGTTTGGTCGAGGTGGCGAAGATTGGCAATAATCCCAATAAATCCAATATTGCCATTGCCTTTCCTGATTATCAATATAACGAAAATATTGGCACTAAAAAAGACGAGGGCAATAAAAATACCAACAATGAAAGCCCTGCCAAAAAAGGCTTTGGCATTATTGGCTCTAAGGTTCGTCTCTTTGCAAAAAATAGTGTAGATTTAGAAAATTTCAATGCTAATTCAAGATTTTCATCAATCATTGATTATGTTAAAATCACCGAAATTCTCGAGGTGCCGGCTTCTAAAATCAGCTCTTATGCGGTTTTTATGAGGCATCAAGAAAAATCCAATCTGCAAAAAATTTCTAAAAGATATTTGGATCGAGAACAGAAATTATTGAATATTATAAATAATTCACCAAACCAAGCAGAAATCACTAAAGCTCAACAACAATTAACAGCTCGCCAAAATCGCCGTCAAAACCTAGATATTAATCAATTTATTGCCAGCGAAGAATATAATAAAAAACAATTAGCAAAAGTCTTTTTGCCTTATATCAATGTTAAAAGCAATGATAAAAATTCCCCAGAAAAATTAGAAGAAAAATCACCAGAAAAACCGCAAGAAAATCAGCAAAATTATTTTAAATTATGGGTCAAGAAAATTAAAGTTTCGGCGGAAGTTTCCGGTGAATTTAGCACTTACGGCTTCGCTCAAAACCTTAATGGCAAAGGTTCGGGCACTAATTTAGTCGACATAAATCAACTGCCTACCATCCCTGAATTTTAAAATTTAGCAAATGGCAAATCATTTTAATTCCTTGGATTTAAAAACTATTTTACATTCTAAGAGGGCAAATATTTATTATCTCGAAAAATGTCGGGTTTTGGTCAAAGATGGTCGGGTGGTTTATTTAACCGAAGAAAAGAAACAAAATTCTTATTACAATATTCCCATCGCCAACACTACAGTAATATTGCTTGGAATCGGCACTTCAATTACCCAATCTGCGGTTCGTATGCTCGCTTCGGCATCGGTCTTAATTGGCTTTAGTGGCAATGGCGGAACTCCATTAATTTCTGGCAATGAAGTTGAGTGGCTTTGTCCGCAAAGCGAATATCGCCCGACTGAATATTTACAAGGCTGGATGAGATTTTGGTTTGATGATAATAAAAGGCTCGAAATCGCCAAAAATTTTCAAAAATCTCGCTTGCAATTCTTATTACAAACTTGGAAAAATGATCGCGATTTAAAACAAGAAGGCTTTGTAATTAACGATGAAATTGAAAATTTACTGCAAAATTTTTATCAAGAAATTGATTTAGCAAAAAAACCGGGGGACTTACTCCTGCAAGAAGCTCTGCTTACTAAACAACTTTACAAAATTGCCGGCAAAATTACTAAAATTGAAAATTTTACTCGCGAAAGAGAGGCTGGCGATTTGGCTAATATTTTTTTAAATCACGGTAATTATCTGGCCTATGGCTTGGGTGCTACAACTCTATGGGTTTTGGGCATTCCTCATGCCTTTGCAGTAATGCATGGTAAAACTCGCCGAGGTGCTTTGGTCTTCGATGTAGCCGATTTAATTAAGGATGCGATTATTCTGCCTTGGGCATTTATTTGTGCCAAAGAAAAAATGCGCGAACAAGAATTCCGTCAGCAAATTTTACAAAAATTTATCGAGCACAAAGCCTTGGATATGATGTTTGAAGAGGTCAAAACCAATGCCCTAAAATTTTAATTATTACCTACTTTAATTAGCCGAAAAAAACCATCAAACAAAATATTTTTCAAAAATTAGTTTTGCATTATAAAATCTTTCTAATAAAATCAACCCAAATTTTAACCAAATTTTTTTTGAGAATTCTGAAGCCCCGAAAATAAAGGCTTCGCAAGACTATCAAAAAACTTTGGTTAAAAACCAAAAATACCTCCAGCAATATTGATTTATCTCGATATTTTCAAAATATTTTCGTATAAACTGCCGCACAGGCAGCTTAGAAAAATATCTTTCTTTAGGCATCAATGATATCACCATAAACTGCCGCACAGGCAGCTTAGAAATTCAGAAAAATATATAAATTGGGAATAAAAATATAAACTGCCGCACAGGCAGCTTAGAAATAAAGAAAGATATTGGAGTGATAATGTTGCATATAAACTGCCGCACAGGCAGCTTAGAAAAATTAAATTTACAATTACCAATCCAAATATCCATAAACTGCCGCACAGGCAGCTTAGAAATTACGGCGATGACCAAAGAATTGGATTAGCTTATAAACTGCCGCACAGGCAGCTTAGAAATCGGGAAAGTTGCAATATCACTACTCTTTATTATAAACTGCCGCACAGGCAGCTTAGAAAAGTCTTTTTTGTGCCGTTCTAGTCGTTCCGAAATAAACTGCCGCACAGGCAGCTTAGAAAAGCAAGATTTTCTTTCAACGATCTATAAAGTCATAAACTGCCGCACAGGCAGCTTAGAAAAAAAGCATAAATGTCATTTTCGTAAATTTTGAATAAACTGCCGCACAGGCAGCTTAGAAAAAGTTATAATTGAAGCGGCCGTTGATCGTGCAATAAACTGCCGCACAGGCAGCTTAGAAAGCAGGTTGGCACTTGTTGACTCTAGACGAGTGATAAACTGCCGCACAGGCAGCTTAGAAAAACAGCCAAAGCAGTTTTCACTTTAAATGTGCATAAACTGCCGCACAGGCAGCTTAGAAACTTTCAATAACTACCCTCAGCTCATAATTATCATAAACTGCCGCACAGGCAGCTTAGAAATACAACCCTTACAACGGCGGTCTTGGAAGAATATAAACTGCCGCACAGGCAGCTTAGAAAAGCAAGAATAAGAACACAAGCTGGATCGTTTTATAAACTGCCGCACAGGCAGCTTAGAAAGAAGAGCTAAAACTGGCATCTGTTATAAACAAATAAACTGCCGCACAGGCAGCTTAGAAACACTGTCAATAATATTTCCGCTACTGTTAAAAATAAACTGCCGCACAGGCAGCTTAGAAAGTATTTTTTAGCATTTTCTAAAAAGTTGCTTGATAAACTGCCGCACAGGCAGCTTAGAAACTATTTTCATTTTATTTTAACTTTTTTTAATGATAAACTGCCGCACAGGCAGCTTAGAAAAGCCGTTTTGCTTAACAGCAGCTAAAACTACTATAAACTGCCGCACAGGCAGCTTAGAAAGAGCCTAAAGGATTCTTTTGCTATTGCTTTAGATAAACTGCCGCACAGGCAGCTTAGAAAATTTTGTTTAACAGCTTCCAAAACTACTTCTTATAAACTGCCGCACAGGCAGCTTAGAAAGTGTTATCGTGCTTGAAAAATAGTTAAGTGCTATAAACTGCCGCACAGGCAGCTTAGAAAGTTCAAGAATGGGGGGTAGGGCTTTACAATGTGCATAAACTGCCGCACAGGCAGCTTAGAAAAACAAATCAAGAAAATCTGTTTAAGGTTGTAAATAAACTGCCGCACAGGCAGCTTAGAATGGCCATACAATAGTAGAAATATAAACTGCCGCACAGGCAGCTTAGAAACGTAATCAACTGTTCTAACTCTTGTTTAGCTAATAAACTGCCGCACAGGCAGCTTAGAAATTGTCTATGTCGCCGAAGAAGTCGTAATCTTTATAAACTGCCGCACAGGCAGCTTAGAAATTGCCAACAACCCTGCCGTTGCATTCCACGGGATAAACTGCCGCACAGGCAGCTTAGAAATTGTCTATGTCGCCGAAGAAGTCAAATTCTTTATAAACTGCCGCACAGGCAGCTTAGAAAACGGCACCGATGCTATACAATTCGATAAAACAATAAACTGCCGCACAGGCAGCTTAGAAAACCTGATCTGAAGATCTGTTAAGTTGCCAGCCATAAACTGCCGCACAGGCAGCTTAGAAATCAAGAGTCAACAAATGCCAGCCTGAATCCTGATAAACTGCCGCACAGGCAGCTTAGAAACTTAAAACCAAAATACTTTGTCAAGCAACTTTTATAAACTGCCGCACAGGCAGCTTAGAAAAAGTTATAGTTGAAGCGGCCGTTGATCGGGATATAAACTGCCGCACAGGCAGCTTAGAAAACCTCTTTATTGTTTTGAAAACTTTTGCTTGCATAAACTGCCGCACAGGCAGCTTAGAAATTGGGATTCTGGACTTGTCGGGGTCTTGTTAGATAAACTGCCGCACAGGCAGCTTAGAAAGTCAGCTTCGAGCGGTTCACAAAATTCTTTTAATAAACTGCCGCACAGGCAGCTTAGAAAATAAATTAAATTTAGGCAACTATTAGATGCTTATAAACTGCCGCACAGGCAGCTTAGAAAAACAACGGCAGGAATGTTAGAAAAAGTGCTTGAATAAACTGCCGCACAGGCAGCTTAGAAACTCTATCGTAAAATAATGGATTGGTTTTAATAATAAACTGCCGCACAGGCAGCTTAGAAATAATCATTGTTATCTCATCAACAAGAGTTAGGATAAACTGCCGCACAGGCAGCTTAGAAATACAACCCTTCCAACGGCGGTCTTGGAGAAATATAAACTGCCGCACAGGCAGCTTAGAAAAGAAATCATACCAATCGCGAATTTCTCATTCAATAAACTGCCGCACAGGCAGCTTAGAAATAGATTTTTAAAGGCTATAATGCTAACTGATATATAAACTGCCGCACAGGCAGCTTAGAAACGCCGCTACAAAAGTTGTTGCTTTTAGTTTTTATAAACTGCCGCACAGGCAGCTTAGAAATTAAAATAGTTTTGGAAGCGATTAAAAAAGACATAAACTGCCGCACAGGCAGCTTAGAAATAGAGTACAAAAAAAACGGTGTTGTTGCACTTATAAACTGCCGCACAGGCAGCTTAGAAAGCACTTTAACGATTGTATTTACGATCCGACTCATAAACTGCCGCACAGGCAGCTTAGAAAA
>CAMAYG010000009.1 GCA_945862535.1 Rickettsia typhi
GTATCATTCGGGTAGGTTGCTTGAGGTTGTAAGTAATTACAATCCCAGACGAATAATCGCCAGCCTTAAACTCCATTTTACCCTTTTTAGGCTAATTTTGAGCTAAGGCTACAGAATCCGGCTTATAGTTAGTCTTTTATAAAAAATAATAAATATCATCAATTACTATAAATCATGAAAATAATTCAAGGCAAACCAATTCAAAGCAAACCAGAACAAAACAAACTACCACAAAAAACATTAGAAGAAACAGACACATTACCAATACCAGAAACAGAAGAAACAGATAATGTTTTGTCGCCAGAACTAAATGAAACAGAACTAAATGAAACAGAACTAAATGAAACAGAACTAAATAAAATAGTAGAAATAACTAAACTTTTTCCTGCAGGGTCTAAGTTCTTCAAATATAATTCAGAGACACCAAAGAAAAATTTTATAAAAGTTAAAGTAACTGCAAATTTTAAAACTAATACATATATAGGGCAATATGATGCTGATGGTAATACTACCAAAAAAAAATGGAAGTTTCTTGAAAGCGGTAAAGATGAAGAAATATCAATAAAATTTCAACAATCGCCATTGTCATTCGTAGAGGATAGAATATGGTTTCCAAGGTTTCCTAAGACTGTTTTAATATCTGACTTACAATACACAGGAGAGTTGAAGGACGGTAAATTCCATGGCAAAGGAGTACACACTTATAAAAACGGCAGCAAATACGATGGAGAGTGGGTAAATGGTAAACAATGTGGCAAAGGAATATACACTGCAGCAGACGGCAGCAAATACGATGGATATTGGCAAGATGGTCAAAAACATGGCGAAGGAGAAGTAACTTATGCGAACGGCAAAGAATCATACAGAGTATCGTTTAAAAATGGTAAAATCGAAAGTGGCCACGGAGTAGTAATTAATAGAGTCGAAACATACAAAGGACAGTTTCAAGATGGTCAATTCAATGGCAAAGGAGAATTAAAGCATAAAAACGGCGACGTATACAATGGATGGTTTAAAGATGGTCAATTCAATGGCAAAGGAGAATTAAAGTGTAAAAACGGCGACGTATACAATGGATGGTTTAAAGATGGTGAAATCAAAGATGGCACAGGAAAAGTAAATATTGGAAGCGAACAATACAATGGATGGTTTAAAGATGGTCAATTCGATAGCAACGAAATAATATCTAATCATGCTTCACAAAAACAACTAGAAGAACGAGAAAAATCAACTAAAGATACTGACAAAAAAGTTCATTTTAAACCTACTGCTAACAAACTCCGTATTGTCCCAGGGGAGAGTCCTTCTTCTGTTGTGAGTGGCGGTAAAACACCCCCAGAACAACTGAAGAAACGTGCATTAAACAACAAACACTAAAAGGAACTTCGCTAAAAAGTAGAAATTTGATAACAAATAATCGAGGTTTTTATTTAGCCGATAAGGAGAAGATCGACGAAATAGCCAATATTTTTAAAAATATTATTGCTAGCTTGCGACCAGAATTTTATGGTAAAATAGCCAGAACTTCTTTTATAAGCTAGCAAAATATGGGGTTTTTCATGGGCGATATTGATTTTATTGCCTCTGGACCTTAGCAACTTTGCTTTTTTGTGCGATGATGATATTTTGTAATATTTCTCCTAAAAACGGCACGGCATTTTATTGGCAACAAGCAGTTTTAAAGCCTTGTTGCAGATAGAAATATAATGCTCGCTTGTTATTACCTCTTAAAAAACCTAGAATAGTCGCTAATTATTTTGTTTTTGTCGATTTTGGTATATATTTCGGTAGTTGCCAGGCTTTCATGCCCAAGTAAAGACTGAATAATTCTTAAATTAGCACCATTAGCCAAAAGATCGCTAGCAAAAGAATGCCTGAAGCTGTGCGGAGTAATATTTTCTGGTAGTTGATATTGCTTTCTAATTTTGGCAATAATTTGGGCGAATTGAGCGGAAGTTACATTCTTACCATTAGCATTTAGAAAAATTGGTTGATTTGGCGAAATATAAACAGTTAAAGGGTTATTTTTTAAATAATTGTCAATTGCGACACGAGCTATTGGCAGTATTGGCACTAATCGATCCTTATTTCCTTTGCCGAAAATTTTAACTAAATTATCGCTATTAATAGATGTTTTGCCAATAGATAAAGCTTCGGATATTCTTAAACCGCTACCATATAATAATAACAATATTGCTAAATCGCGGTCGTTCTCCCATTGATTTTTTTCTCTTTCTTTGATTCCTTTGATGATAATTGTAATGTGATTAGATTCTACGGCTTTTGGTAGTAATTTTGCTAATTTTGGATTGTTTATTTTTGCTATTTCTTGATTATTAATGATGTTTCTTAAGTTATTAAAACGAAAAAAACTGCGAATTGTTGCTAGTGATCGTGCTTTCGATCTGTTGCTTTTATTGGTAAATTCGCTGGCAAGCCAATTTCTAATTTGGGTAGTATCTAGCTCTGCCAACAAGGTAAGAGAGATATTACTGCCTAATCCGTTATTTATTTGCCGAGAAATATGGTAAAAAAAACTATATAAATCGCTTTGATATGCCTTGATTGTGTGTTGCGAATATTTCTTTTCGACTATTAAATGGCTAAAATATTCTTTAATTACCAAAAGAGTAGCAAAATCGATATTTGGAGCAATGGTTAAGTTCTGGGTTGAGTTTGGCGAATTGGCAAATTTATCGCCAAGAATGGCAGAATTTTCTTGCTGAAAAACAATGATTTTTTGTTTTTCTGTGGTCATTGAAATCAATTATTAAAATTAATAAAATCTAGGCAAGTTATTCTGTTTCTAAGGAATCTTGCTAGGTTGATAATTGTTCCTAGCTCTGATTTGCTTATTTCTAATTGGTAAATATCGTGCCCGATGTTAAAATGATCTAAAATTGCTATAATTTCGCTATCCGATCTTTGAAAAAAAGCATATTTGCTAGTAATTTCCTTGAGAAAATCTTGCCACCTTTCTTTTTTTTGATTATTTTGAATTATTTGCATTTTTTCACTAAATTCCTTATTCGCTTCTTGCTCTATTTTTGCACCAAAATTCTTTATTATTTCCTGACTCGGATATTGCAAATTAAGCGGTTGCAGGCTTTTAGCTTTTAGTAATTGCCGTTGTAAATCTAGGCTAATTGGCAAGGTAAAAGCAATTTGTTGCCCATGATATAATTTTTCTAATAATTTTGGTTTGTGCATAGTTAAGCTATGAGCAATTAAATGCTCCGACTGGCTTGCAGGATTAGAGCTTTGGTCGATATTCATCGCAATGCCCATTTCTAGCAATACTAAGAGTAGTTTTTTTAATAGTTCTTTGCTTGAAATTGAGTATTTTTGGTAATTATCAAGGAAATCATTGAGGGAATTGTTGATAATATTTAATGCTAAAATATTTATTGGTCGATTAAAAATATAGTGGCTTAATAACCAATCGAAGCAACAAGAGTAAAATGCTAGGCTGTCGGCAATCCCCGCTAAATTGAGCGGAGTTGGAGCCATATAAATTAGCTCTAAATCGGCAAAAACCGCAACTGCCTGACGGCATTTTAAAGATTTTTTATGCTCGTTTTCTGTAAGTGATGCAGTTGCAGAAAGATAGCCGTTCATCGATGTAGCACTGGGAACGGCAAGAAAGTCAATATTAATCTGTGATGCTAGATATTTTGTTAAATCGGTAATGGTGCCACTGCCAAGGGCAATTAATAGCTGGCAATTTTGCCAAATGTTTTGCCGAAAGTTTTTGTATTTTTCTTTGTATTTTTCTAGGGTTTCGTTAGCAAATTCAACACTTGCTACAGGTTTTACTAAAGTGATAATTGTAAAATTTGCCAGAAATTCTTTGTCTATTAGTTTATAAAGGCTAGAAAATATTTGCTCGTCGGTAATAATGACAACCTTGGAAGCGGGGTATTTTTTATTATTAATTACAGTGTTTTCTAGCCAAGAAGATAATTGATTAATAGGGCAATTAAATTCAACAAGAATGTTATTAGTTAGAGGCATTTATTAATCGTTTTCAATTGCTCTGATTGCTTTTGCTTCTTCGACATAGGTAATTGCTTCGTTGTTTCGAACCAAGATGTATCCGCTATTAAATATGGTTTTATAGTAATATATTTCATCGCCCGAGTAATAGTAACAGCCAAAAACTTTATAGCCCAAATTGCCAATAATAAAAATTTTGGTTGTATAAGCATCCTCAAAGAAATCTTGAGCTCTTTGTTGATTATATTCCGAAGGAGAAAAACAGCCCATTTGATGCAAAGTCCCCATGCAATTACTGCTAATCAAAACCAGAAAAAGCAAAATAAATTTTCTAGGAAGTTTTTTCAAGGAAATGAAGTATTTTTTAAAAATCATTATGATTATGCTTTATTTGCTAGATGTAGAGCGACAACACCAAAATTATAATTGGTAAATTGGCAATTATTAAAACCATTTTCTAGAATCATTAAGCGGAAAGCATCTTGAGTAGGGAAGTTGCGGATACTTTCAACTAAATACTGATAGGAATTGCGGTCTTGAGCAACGATTTCTCCTAGTTTTGGAATGATTTTAAAAGAATATTGGTGATAAATTTTTTGCAGAAAATAGTCGTTGACCTTAGAAAACTCTAGGCAAATAAATGTTCCGTCATCTTTTAATGTCCGAGAAAATTCCGTTATTCCTTTGGCGATATCGGTAAAATTTCTTATGCCAAAGGCTATTGTGATAAGGTCGAAGCTGTTATTGGCAAAAGAAAGATTCTCGCCATTTTCAATTTGAAATTCTAAATTATGAAATAAGTTAAGATCGACGGCTTTAGCTTTGCCAATTTCCAGCATTTCCAGATTTAAATCTGCGACTGTGATTAAGTGAGGAATGTTGTTTTTCGTTAAAAGAGCGGTTAATTGCAGGGCGATATCTGCGGTGCCTCCAGCAATATCAAGAATTTTTAATGGGTTAGATTTTGATATTTTGCCACTCGATAGCCATTTTTGATAGATCGCCAGATTAACATTTTTTAACATTTGCTTTTTCCAAATTCGTTGGAAGCCAAAACTCATTATGTCGTTCATTATGTCGTATTTACTGGCAACAGAGGAAAATATTTGTTGCACCAAGCCAGATTTTTTATTACTTTCTACTTTGCGAAAGCCAAAATGTGTTTCGCCAAAATGTGTTTCGCCAAAAGGTTTGTTGTTTTTCTTGTTGCTTAAGTTGCTTTGCTCTTGTTCTAACATAGGCTTTGTTGAAATGTTAATTGGTTACAGTAAGTGTTGTTAATTTTTAAACCCGATCCTCGAGATATTTGAAATATTGCAATTTGCACCTAGCTACAATTAACCACCTCGATAATTTGATTTATCAAATCGGAAGAATCTTTGCCAAATACCGTTGCAAATGCCTGATTGGCGATTTTTAAAGAATATTCTGGGCTTTTCAAATGGTGCTCGATGGTAATTTGTAATTCATCTTCGTTGATAGCAATATTTACTAATTTGTTTTTATTTAGCATTTCAAAAATACTTTGATTGTTAAAAAAATAGGGGCCAGTTATTATGGCACAATGATTAGTGATTGCCTCAAAAGGGTTATGCCCGCCAACATTAACTAGCGAACCGCCAAGAAAAGTAAAATTGGCAAGATAATAGAAAAGCTCTAGTTCTCCGATTGTGTCAATTAGGTATATGTCGGTATATTTGTGAATTTTTTGCTGTTTGCTATGTAGTGATATCTCGTTTAAGTCGAATTTATTTTTAGCTATTTCAATTATTGCCTCGGTTCTATTGGGGTGACGAGGTGCTAAAATTAAGATTAAATCACTGTAAAGATCTTTGATATTGTTAAAAACCTTAAATATTGCTTCCTCTTCGCCCTTGTGAGTGCTTGCCGCAAGTAATATTGTTTTACCATTTAGCATTAATTGAAAATTCTTGATTTTTTCAATTAATTTAGGATTGTTATTGGCATTGGTGATTCTGTGTTTTAAGTTGCCAAAGTAATAAATTGGCGACTTGGTGATTGATTTTAAAGATTGTTTTTGAACTTCATCCTGACTAAATATTGCGGTAAAGTTGTCAAAAATTCGAAAATTAAGCCTTGAAAGCAGATGCCAAATTTTGATATTGTTTTGCGATAATCGAGCATTTATCAAGAATGTCTTGATCCCTCTTTTTTTTGCCACGAAAAGTAGATTTGGCCAAATCTCGGATTCGGTAATAAAAATTAACTTTGGTTGCCAAAAATTAAGAAATTTAATAATAAAAAGATAAGAATCTAATGGCAGAAACTGGTGTATTGCCCGATCTTTATAGGGCAATAGTGCCTCTTTAACCAATTCTGCTGATGTTGTTGTGGTTGTGGTAAATAAAATAAAATTCTCTTGCTCTTCTTCGAGTAGCTTTTTAGCAAAATTAATAACAGAATTAGACTCACCAACACTTACGGCATGTAGTAAAATTACCTTTTTGTTCCTAATTTCTTGCGGAGTTAAAGAGGTAGATTTACTAATGAAATCTTCGTTGGTAATAGCAAATTTTTCGTAAAACCTAATTTTATGCTCTTTGCCAATTCTTTTCCTCAACATAACGATGAAATAGAATATTGGCACTAATGCTATTGAAATAATCTGGTAAAGCCTTAGAAGCATTGCTATTTGTTGTAATTTTTTAATATTTTTGCTAAATCTGTCGCTAATTCTTTTTGCTCAAAAGCAAATGCTAAATTTGCTTCGATATAGCCAAGAACACTACCGCAGTCAAATCGTTTTTTTTCAATTTTTTTATAAAAAAAGTTTTGCTGATGTAGCATTTTATTCATAGCATCGGTAAGTTGTATTTCTCCGCCAGAGCCAATTTCTGCTTTGGCTAATTCGTTAAAAATTGTTGGTTGCAAGATGTATCGACCTGTAATTGCTAAATTCGACGGGGCATCGTGTTGTTTTGGCTTTTCGACCATTGCACAGATTTTATTGTCGATTTTACTATCTATCGCAATAATTCCATATTTTTCTACTTCTGTCGGCATCACCTCGTCTACGGCAACGATATTAGAAGATTCTTGTTGTTGGTAATAGAAATCTAGCATCGATTTTAAGAAATCGCCACGATTTTCATTGTTTTCTAGCATCATTTCATCGGCAAGAATTACCACAAAAGCCTCGTCTTCAGCAATAAAATTGCGGGCACACCAAATTGCATGACCTAATCCGAGCGGTTTTTGCTGTCGGACAAAAGCGATCTGCCCCGCAGCAGGTATCCAGCCGCTAACTTTTTCTACTTCTTGTTGTTTTTTATTTCCGTCTAATCGCGATTCTAGCTCGTAGGAGTGATCGAAATGATTATTGATAGTGTTTTTGTTTCTGCCTGTAATAAAAATGAATTTTTCAATTCCAGCATTTCTCGCTTCTTCGAAAGCATATTGAATAATAGGCTTATTGACTATTGGCAACATTTCTTTTGGCATCGATTTTGTTGCGGGTAAAAAACGGGTGCCAAGCCCGCCAACCGGAAATATTGCCGTTCTTACTTTATTTAAAGGTTTCATAATTTGCGAATAATTAGATATTACAGGACTTTTACCTTAAATTAATTTTAATTTTTACGAATTTTGCAATAGCAAGATTAACAGCTACGATATACAATTTTACCGGCAACTACCGTTATTATTGCCTTGCCACAAACTTCGAAATCGTTAAAAGGAGAGTTTTTCGATTTGCTGTAAAATTTATTAGTATCGATTTTCCATTTTTTGTTAATATCTATTAAAACTAGGTCGGCAATAGCATTTTTCTTAATTCTACCACGATCAATACCAAGAATTTTGGCAGGATTGATTGTTAATTTTGCCAGTAAATCGATTAATGATATTTGCTGTTCATGATAAAGTTTTAGGCTAAGTGGCAACATCGTCTCTACTCCAACAATACCAAAAGCCGCTTCTTGTAAAGGCAGATTCTTTACTGCTAAATGATGTGGGGCATGATCTGTGCTTATGGCATCTATTACACCACTTTTTAGGCCTTCAATCATTGCTAGACGGTCTTGTTCGCTTCTTAGGGGAGGGTTCATTTTTGCATTAGTGCCACTTTTCAACACTGCGGTATCGTTAAGAAGAAAATGATGCGGGCAAACTTCTACCGTTGCTTTTAAACCTTTGTCTTTGGCGATTTTTATTGCTTCTAGAGCCTCTATTGTTGATACATGTAAAAGATGATATTTTCCGCCGACGGCATTTAATATTTCGAGGTCTCTTTTAACGATAACCGATTCGGATATATTTGGAATTCCTCTGACTCCTAGTTCGAGCGAGGTCTTGCCTTCGTTAATACAGCCTTTATTGCTAAGGTTTAGGTCTTCGGCATGTTGAGCAATTACCATATCGAGATCTTTGCTATATTCAAAGGCTCTTCGCATAACATTAGCATTCATAACGGGAAGTCCGTCGTCGGTAAAACCAACGGCACCAGCCTTTTTTAGGGTTATCATATCGGTTAATTCTTCGCCTTTCATCGATTTTGTTATTGATGCATAAGCAAATATGTTGCAATAAGCTTCTTCTTGCCCCTTCATTTTTAGATATTCAACGATAAATGCAGAATCGATAACTGGTGAAGTATTTGGCTGACATACAACACTAGTTATCCCGCCGGCAACCGCAGATTTACTGCCAGAGTTGAGATCTTCTTTATTTGTTTGTCCGGGGTCGCGGAAATGCACCTGCATATCGATTAAACCGGGGGCAAGAATCATTCCTTTGCAATCGATAATTGTTGCATCACTAAAATTACTTGGATTGAGCGATGGATCGCTACCAAAATCGGCAATTAAATTGCCAATAACTAGTAAATTTCCTAGTTTTTGGTAGGTTGTAGCGGGGTCGATAATTGTGGCATTGATGAATAGAATTTTATTGGTATTTGGCAAATGTGGTTTTGGCAAAGTAAAACAATCTTCCGTTAGATTGTGATTTAAAACATTGTTTTGATGAATTTCTTGATTTTGCATAATTGAGCTAAGTTTAAGGCTAGGATTTAATACTTGGTTTAGGACTGTGATTTAAGGCTATTAATTGATAATTTACTTAACAATTTACGATCTGCCTCTGCTTCTGGATTGTCTGTTGTTAATAGTTTTTCTCCGTAAAAAATCGAATTAGCTCCGGCAAAAAAACACCATGCTTGGGTTTGTTCGTTCATTTGGCTTCTGCCCGCAGAAAGGCGGATAACCGATTTTGGCATCATTATTCTGGCAACTGCAATGGTTCTAATGAATTCAAATTGATCGAAATCTTCGTTATTAGCAAGTGGGGTTCCGGCAACTTTTACCAACATATTAATAGGCACAGATTGCGGATGTTTTGGCAAATTAGCAAGCACAATTAGCATTTTTGCACGATCGAGCCTCGATTCTCCCATGCCAACAATACCGCCACTGCAAACATTAAGACCAGCCTCGCGAACATTGGTTAAGGTGTTAATTCTGTCTTCAAATTTACGGGTTGTAATAATTTCCGAATAAAACTCGGGGGAGCTGTCGATATTGTGATTATAATAATCTAGCCCAGCTTCTTTCAATGCACTTGCCTGTTCGGCAGTGAGCATTCCCAGAGTCATGCAGGTTTCAATTTCTAGGTCTTTTACCGCTTTGATGATATTACAAATGTTGTCGACATCCTTTTTGTGTAGGCTTCGCCATGCCGCCCCCATGCAGAATCTTGATGCTCCCGCATTTTTAGCATTTTTTGCTGCCTCGATGATTTGTTCTATTGGCATTGTCGCTTCTTTTTCTAGGCCGGTATCGTAATGGGCAGATTGAGGGCAATATTTGCAATTTTCAGGACATCCGCCAGTTTTAATACTAAGCAAGGTGCTGATTTGAATTTGGTTAGCATCGTGATTTTGACGATGGATATTGGTAGCAAGAAAAAGTAGGTCGTTAAAAGGCAAATTAAACATTTCAACAACTTCTTCGGTTGTAAAATCGTGTCGTATTATTGTTTGTTCGCTTGTCGTTAATTTGCTTAACGGTGAATTATTTATTAATTCTTCTTGATTTGTATTATTATCTTGGATAATGCTATTAACCATAGCTTTAACAGAATTATTGATGTTGTAGTTAATCATATTTAATAAATTTATAGTAAAATGAAGATCTTTATTGTCGCCTGTGGCAAAATCGAAAATTCCGCATATGAAAATCTGTGGCAAGAATATAAAAAGAGATTAAAATGGCAAGTAAAATTAATCGAAATAAATTTAAAGAACAGTAGTAGTTTATCGGTAGAAGAATATCGCAATCAAGAAAAAAAGCTTATCTTGCAATATTTGCCAAAAGATGCAACAATTATTGTGCTTGACATTAATGGAAAAGATTGGTCGAGTGAGTATTTTGCTAGTAAAATTGAAGATTTCCAACAATCAAGCATTAGTGAGGTTGTTTTTTTGATTGGCGGAGCTTTTGGGCTAGATAAAGATTTGTGCGACAGGGCAAATTATCGTTTTTCTTTTGGCAGAATAACATTGCCACATCTTATGGCGAGAATAGTATTAATAGAACAAATTTACCGAGCACAAACAATAATAGAAAAACATCCTTATCATAAGTAGCTTGGCTCTAGAGAATAATTACTTAGAGAATAATTACTTAGAGAATAATTGCTTAAAACCTTTATTTGTTATAATACAAGAAGTTGTGTAATATGCAGATAATCACTCGATCTAGTAAAATAGGTAATAAATTCTAGTGAAAGAAGAAACCTGTAATAATGTAGTTGAGGAGTAGTATTGTTATCGATGAATATACTACGGCATTAGTCGTTGCAATGCCAACCCCTTCTGCTCCTCCTTTAGAATTATAGCCACAATAACAACTTATGACCGCAATTGCTAATCCAAAGAAGAATGCTTTAACTAAGCCTAAAATTATGTCGCCAGTTTCAAGAAATTTGAAGGTGTTGGCAATATAGCTCTCTGCCGAGAAGTTTAGCGAGTAGACACTAACGGTATAACCGCCCATAACCCCAATAATATCGGCAATGATCACTAAAATTGGTAGGCTGATAATTGTTGCAATTATCCTTGGTACAACAAGATATTTGATAGGGTTAGTCGATAAAGTTTTAAGTGCATCAATTTGTTCGGTAACTTTCATTGTTCCCAGTTCTGCGGCCATCGATGCCCCAACTCTGGCTGCCACCATTAAGCCCGCCAGTACTGGGCCAAGCTCTCGGGTGATAGATAAGACAACAACTGTTGCGATGGTGCTTTCTGCATTAAATCTCGAGAATCCAGAATAGCTTTGTAGTGCCATAACCGCTCCAGAAAATATTGCAGTTAAACCTACGACAGGTAAAGAATAAAAGCCGATCTTGATTAGTTGCTTAAAGATTATTTTGTAGTAAAAAGGGCGATAAAAACACTGATATATTGCATTAGCAATAAAAATTGCCACTTCTCCAATTTTAGACAGTAAATCTAGAGTGAAAATACCTATTTTGGCAAGAAAAAGATAATAAATTGGCATATAAAATTTATTGAAAATTGGCGAGTTGCAAGATTTGTTGGTTTTATCAAATATGGTGGGTGGTAGAGAACTTGAATCTCCGACCTCTACGATGTCAACGTAGCACTCTAACCAACTGAGCTAACCACCCAATTAACCATTAAATTATAGTCTTATGATTAAGATTATAATTTTGTTATGGCTTAATGAAATGATATATTTTTTTAATATATTTTATCGTTTTCCATTTTTAAAGCCAAATTTTAATTTTATCTGTTTTTAGAGTTTTTGGGCTAAAAATCTTTAAAAAGCTTTTAGCTATATAATATAAGGCTTTGTTTTTTTAAATATTTTTAGCCCAAAAAGATTTTGCTAGACTTTGGCTCTAAATATAGAAATGGTATTAGATATTTTTTGTAATGTAGTCAACTGCACTGCCAACTGTTGTAATTTTTTCTGCTGCATCATCTGGTATTTCAATTCCAAATTCTTCTTCGAAAGCCATTACTAATTCGACTTGGTCAAGACTGTCGGCTCCGAGGTCGTTGATAAAGCTGGCATTTTCGTTAACCTTGCTTTCTTCTGCTCCGAGGTGATTAATAATAATTTTTTTTACTCTTTCTAAGATATCGTTTCTGCTCATGTTGTGATATGATTAATTAATAGTTAGGCCAACAATTTACATTGAAGGCAAAAAATTAAGTCTTAATTTAAACTTGTTAAAATAAGGCTAAAAGCGAAAGAAGAATCTATAAACTTAACCCGAATAATTATTACGATTATTTGGTTATCTATAAACATTAAAGCTTAAGAGATAGCTAAATAACAGCAATAAACATTTTGGCATAACTTTGCTAAAAAGCAAAAATAAAGTCCGCTTTTAATTTAGCAAGTTTTTTTTATACCTTTTTTACTTTATTACGAATATTGCAAAATTTTTTAGCGATATATTGCTAAAAGGCCAGAATTATTGAGTAATTTGAGCTGAGAATCTTTGCCAAAGGGCATTTTTCCAAGAATTTTATCGATAAAGTTTTCCTCTTCTTCTTGTAAAGATACTTCTATGATTGGTAATTTTTTTATTGGCAATAGGTGTTTCTTGCTGAAGTGTTCCAGAATCTTGTCTGTTCCACCAATTTCGTCGATAAGACCAAGTTTTAGGGCTTGTCTACCAGTAAAAACCCTGCCGTCGAATAACTCGGGAAGATTGGCGATTTTGTTGCCCCTTCTTTGACGAACTAGATCGGTAAAGAATTGGTAGCTATCGGCAATTGATTCGTTAATTACTTTATCTGCATCGACAGAAGTTTTTTCGAAAGGTGAGGGGGTTCCTTTTAATGGGGCAGATTTATAGTTATGAAATTTAATTCCAACTTTATCGGCAAGATCGGTTAGATCTGTAGATTGCATAATAACCCCGATGGATCCGGTGATTGTGCCGTTTCTTGCAACAATGTAATCGGAAGATAACGAGATCATATAGCCACCAGAAGCTGCCAAAGAGTTCATGGCTATTGCTAGAGGCTTCTTCTTTGCGATTTTATATAATTCTTCATATAAAATTTCGCTACCAACTATCGAGCCACCGGGGCTGTCTACTTCTACTATTAAGCCTTTGATTTTATCGTTTTCAAGAATCTTATTTAAAACTTCTGAACGATAAGAATCTTCAAGAATGACACCTTCTATTTTTATTTTTGCCAAATAATCGTTATAATGGATATTTTCGGTTTTATTATTATGAGAGGCATATTTTAACCACAAGACTCCTACTAGAATAACGATTAACAAAGTGTTAATATTCGATATTCTTTGCAGTCGCCTTTTAAGGTTAAGAATAATTGCTAAGTGGTTATCTTGAAGATTCATTATGTATTTTATTGCTTAGGATCGAATGATTTTAGCACATTACCAGTCATATCTCCTATGGAAGATCCTCCGGTATTGTTGTCGGAGTAAATGTGAGCCTGATGTTCTTCTAGCTCCATTTCTTTGATTGATAGTAGCAATTTGCCAGTAACATTGTTAAACAAGATTACTTTTGCTTCTATTGCATCGCCGACGGTGAACTTTTCTGTTCTTTGATCGTTTTTGTTTTTTGATATATCGAGTCTTTTGATAATGCCTTTAAGGCCATTTTCTACTTCTACTTCGATGAAATCTTTTTTAACATTAAGAACCACTGCAGAAACAACTTGATTATTTTTCATTTTTTCAAGAGTTTTAGCAAAGTTTTCAATGTCTAATTGTTTTATTCCAAGGCTAATTCTTTCTTTTTCGTAGTTGCTACCAAGAACTATAACTTTGATTTTTTCGTCCTTTTTAAGCTTCTTGATAACACTATCTGCTTCGCCCGAACTATTAGCTGCATCGGAAAGGTGAATCAGACCATCTACCCCAGTATCAAAACCAACGAATAGACCAAATTCTGTAGAGTTGCGAACGATACCTTCAACAATATCGCCAACATTATGAGTTTCCGAGAATATTTGCCAAGGGTTTTTTTCGCATTGTTTAACACCAAGAGATATTCTGTGACTTTGCGAATTGACATCGAGAATCATTACTTCTACTTCTTGTTTTAGTGATAGAATTTTGTTAGGATTAGTTACACCTTTAAACCAGCTCATTTCCGAAACATGCACCAAGCCTTCAATGCCAGGCTCTATTTCGACAAAGGCACCATAAGTTGTAAGGTTGGTAACTTTACCCTTGAGAACTGCTCCAATAGGGTATCTTTCAACGATATTTTCCCAAGGATTTTGTTGCAATTGCTTCATTCCTAGAGAAACTCTCTTAGTTTGTTCGTCGAATTTAATGACCTGAACTTTAACTTCCTGACCAACTTTTAAAACATCGGAAGGGTGTCGAACACGGCACCAAGAAATGTCTGTTAAGTGTAATAGGCCATCGAAGCTACCAAAATCAACGAATGCACCGTAATCGGTAATATTTTTAATTACACCATCTAAGACATCGCCAATTTTAATTCCAGATAAGACTTTTTCTTTTTCAACATTTCTTTGAGTTTCAAGAATGGCTCTTCTTGAAACAACAACATTACCACGAAGATCGTCGATTTTTAATAC
Source organism: Rickettsia typhi (assembly GCA_945862535.1). Classification (GTDB taxonomy): domain Bacteria; phylum Pseudomonadota; class Alphaproteobacteria; order Rickettsiales; family UBA1997; genus JAJTDS01. The sequence continues at coordinate 14,585 of CAMAYG010000009.1, forward strand.
TTGAAGTTTTTCGGTGCGATTTACAAGGAAATTTTCGTCGGAAAGTAGCATTGTATCTACTTGGCTACGAGGAAGGAAGCAGATGATTTCGTCTATTTCTACGGCATAACCACCTTTTACTTTACCAAGGACAAAGCCTTCGACAGTAGTTTTTTCTTCTAGGCAAGTTTTAAGATATTGCCAAACGAGGAATCTTTTAGCATTTTTACGGCTAATTATAAGGTCGCCCTTTTTGTTTTCGAGTTTTTCGAGTAAAACATCGGTTACATCGCCAATTTCAATTCCGCTGTCTTTTCTGAATTCTGCAATATCGATAAAGCCAATTGATTTGGCACCAATATCGACAGCAACTCTTTCTTCGGTAAGTTCTACTATTACACCTTTAACAATATTGCCTTCTTCTAGTTTTTGACTGTCTTTTTCATATTCTTCAAAAAGTTTGCCAAAATTTTCGTCGATGAATAATTGTTCTTGCATCCTTATTGCTTCTTGCTGTTCTGCAATATCGGAGATATTTTTACGACTTCTTGAGCTTTCTTTGCTTTGACCTTCGTTTTCTAGGTTGTCGTCTTGATTGTTGTTATTTTCTGCGATTTCGTGCTCGCTATTGTGTTGTTCGGAGATTTCTTGATAATTGTTAGAAGACATTATAAGATTTGTTAATTGTTGTTATTATGATTTATCTGGTTGAATATTTCCAGATTAAATCGGTAAGTGCCATAGAAAGTATATTGAAAATACCTTGGAAAGCTCCTCGGAAAATACACCCTCGGGAAATACCTCTGGAAATACCTCTGGAAATGCCCTAGAAAATGTTATTTTGCAAACATTATAAATTCTAGGCAACAAAAGATAAAATATAAAATTTTATTAGCAAGTAAATAAATTAATTTTTTAACTAGATAATGCTAAAATACTATTGACATAATCTTCGGTCGATAAATAATAACGATAATTAAATATTTTAATTTTTACTAATATAAGTTAATTAATGAAATTTTAAAAAAATGGCTATCAAAAAATCAGAATTATATAGCTCGCTTTGGGCGAGTTGCGACCAATTAAGAGGTGGAATGGATGCCAGCCAATATAAAGATTATGTTTTGGTTATGTTGTTCATAAAATACATCAGCGATAAATATGCTGGTGTAAAATTTTCACCAATTGAAATTCCTCAGGGCTCATCTTTTGAAGATATGGTTGCATTGAAGGGTGATGCAGAAATTGGCGATAAAATCAACAAACAAATAATTGCTCCAATAGCAGAAAAAAATAAACTTTCTGAGATGCCAGATTTTAACGATCCTAACAAATTAGGAAGTGGCAAAGATATGGTTGAAAGACTTACAAATCTTATTACTATTTTTGAAAATCCAGCTTTAAATTTTAAAAATAATCAAGCCGAAGGTGATGATATTTTGGGCGATGCCTATGAATATTTAATGCGACATTTCGCAACTGAAAGTGGTAAAAGCAAAGGTCAGTTTTATACGCCTGCTGAAGTTAGTCGCATAATGGCAAAAATAATTGGCATTAACAATAAAAACACTACCGCCGAAACCTCCGTTTATGATCCAACTTGTGGCTCTGGCTCATTGCTTTTAAAAGTTGTTGATGAGGCTGAAAAATTAATTTCGGTTTATGGTCAAGAAATGGATAATGCCACTTCGGCATTAGCCCGCATGAATATGATTTTGCACAATGCTCCAACTGCAGAAATTAGGGGTGGAAGAAGCACTCTTTCAACTCCACTTTTTCTCGATGAAAATTCTAATCTAAAAACTTTTAACTTCATCGTTGCCAATCCGCCCTTTAGTTACAAAAGCTGGGGCAATGGCGTAAATATTGACGAAGAAAATAAGGAAGGCGGAAGATTTTTTGGCTTCGGCGCGCCACCATCTAAAAATGGTGATTATGCTTTTTTATTGCATATCGTGAAATCACTTAAAACCACAGGAAAGGCAACGGTTATTTTGCCTCATGGTGTTTTATTTCGTGGAAATTCTGAAGGTGCAATTCGTAAAAACTTAGTTCGCAAAGGTGTTATCAAGGGAATCATCGGCTTGCCGGCAAATCTGTTTTATGGCACCGGAATTCCTGCCTGCATAATTGTGATTGATAAAGAAGATGCTGATAATCGCAAAGGTATTTTTATGATCGACGCTTCCAAAGGTTTTGAAAAAGATGGCAACAAAAATCGCCTTCGTCAGCAAGATATTCATAAAATTGTCGATGCATTTAATAATAAAATTGAAATAGCAAAATATAGCCGAATGGTTTCGCTAACCGAAATTGAAGAAAAAGAATATAATCTCAACATTCCGCGCTATATTGATAGCACTGAAATTGAAGATATTCAAAACATCGAAGCTCATTTGTGTGGAGGCATTCCCAATGCCGATATTGAGGCTTTACAAAGTTATTTTGAAGTTTATCCAAGTCTAAAAAATCACTTATTTGAGAAATCTAAAAAAGAAAATTTTAGCACTCTAAAAATTGCCAAAGACGAAATAAAGCAAACCATTTTTTCGCACCCTGAATTTGTTAATTATTCAAACAAAGTGAGTGAAGTTTTTGCAAAATGGAAAAATAAAAATATCGAAACCTGCAAGGCAATAAATCAAGAAACGAAACCAAAAAAATTCATCCACAATTTAAGTGAAGATATGCTTGATGCCTTCAACAATCTCAAGCTAATTGATAAATATGATGTTTATCAACATTTGATGAGTTATTGGATAGAAACAATGCAAGATGATTGTTATTTAATCGTGGCAAATGGCTTTAAAGCCGAAACCAGAAGAATTATTGAAAAAAATAAAGCTGGCAAGCAAATTGATAAAGGTTGGATTTGCGATTTATTGCCCAAAGAAATCGTGATTAATCGTTATTTTAAAACTGTCAAAAACGAAATTGAAAATCTTGAAACTGCAATTGAAAGCCTTGCGAGCCAAATTGCCGAAATTGAAGAAGAAAATAACGGCGATGAAGGAGTTTTTGCTATTCTCGACAGTATTTCTAAAAAAACGGTTAGTGCAGAATTAAAATCATTAAAAGACGAATTAAAACAAGATAAAAATAATCAAGAATCCAGCCAAGAATTATTAGAAAAACAAAAAATTTGCGAAAAATATTTAAAGCTTTGCGAAGAACAAAGCGACTTGTCAAAAAAGCTTAAAGAAGAAAGCGCAAAGCTTGATAGTGATTTACTCACAAAATTTAAGAAGCTAACAGAAGAAGAGGTGAAAGTTTTGGTGGTTGAAGATAAGTGGATGACAACAATTGAACACACCATTAAAAACGAGATGCAACGAATTAGCCAAAGGCTTAATCAAAGAGTTAAAGAGCTCGCCGAAAGATATGAAAGCACTTTGCCAGAAATTTTAAACTCCGTAAAGATTCAAGAAGAAAAAGTTAATTCTCACCTCAAAAATATGGGGTTTAAATGGGACGAATAGAAACTAATTTTAAACAGACGGAAGTTGGGTTGATTCCCGAGGATTGGGAGGTTAAAGAATTAAAGGATATAGGGGAATGCATAATTGGACTAACATATAGCCCTTCCAATGTCAGATCTTATGGAGTATTAGTGTTAAGATCTTCAAATGTGCAAAATGGAAGATTATCCTTTGACGACAATGTGTTCGTTGATATGGATTTGCCTCAAAGAGTAATCGTAAAAGAGAGCGATATCTTAATATGTGCACGAAACGGAAGTAAGCATTTGATTGGAAAATGCGCCTTAATTAACAAAAAGACCAGCGGCAGTGCATTCGGTGCGTTTATGTCAGTTTATAGGGGGGAGTTTCCAAAGTTGGTTTTTCATCAATTTCGATCGGATATAATCCAAAAGCAAATAGAAGAGACTCTTGGTGCAACTATAAATCAAATTACAAATAAAGATTTACGGTCTTTTAGAGTAGTCATTCCCACCAATAAAACCGAGCAAACCGCAATTGCCAATGCTTTGAGTGATGCCGATGGTTATATTGAAAGTTTAGAAAAACTGATTGATAAAAAGCAAAAAATAAAACAAGGAAGCCTGCAACAGCTTTTAAAACCAAAAGAAAATTGGGAGGTGAAGAGTATTGGAGAAGTTGCTGAAGTTGAGCGTGGGGCTTCACCCAGACCAATCGAAGATCCTAAATGGTTTGACAATAATTCTTTAATTGGTTGGGTAAGAATTTCGGATGTTACTAGTTCAACAAAAATTCTTCAATTTACCACTCAAAAATTATCAGATCTTGGGATTAAAAATAGTCGATATGTTGAAAGAGGAAATTTGATAATGAGTATTTGTGCAACAATTGGAAGGCCAATTTTAACTCGAATAGATGTTTGCATTCATGATGGCTTTGTGGTTTTCAGAAAACCAACAATTAATAAAGAATACCTATATTATTTTTTGTCCTTTATTGAAAAAGATTGGTCTAAAAATGGACAAACTGGCTCTCAAATGAATTTGAATACGAATCTTATTAAGAAAACAGAAATTTATTTACCACCAACCAAAACCGAACAACAACAAATCGCCCAAATCCTCTCCGACATTGACAACGAAATCAATATTCTAAACCAAAAACTCACCAAAGCTAAAGCCATAAAACAAGGCATGATGCAACAATTATTAACTGGAAAAATTAGATTGATATGATTGGTCAAATAGAGAGAGTGACACAAAACCGAATTGTAAAATTATTCCGTGAAAATCTTGGTTATGAATATTTAGGAAACTGGCAAGATCGTTTAAATAACCGCAATATTGAAGAAGAATATTTAGCTAAATTTTTAACAAAAAAAGGTTATAGCCAAATCTTGATTACTCGAGCAATTGAAAGGTTAAAAACCACAGCCAATAATCCAAATGAAAGCCCTTACAATAACAATAAAAACGCTTACAGCTTGCTTCGTTATGGCGTGCAGGTTTTAGAAAATGCCGGCGATAATTATAAAACCATAAATTTTATTGATTGGCAAAATCCTGAACAAAATGATTTTGCAATTGCCGAGGAAGTAACGATTTTTGGAAATCGAGAAAAACGGCCCGACATCGTGCTTTATGTTAATGGCATTGCGGTTGGTGTTTTAGAACTAAAAAGAAGCACGGTTTCAATTGGCGATGGAATTCGTCAAAGTATAAATAATCAGAAAAAAGAAGTTATTGGCTCTTTTTTTAGCACCGTTCAATTTGTTTTTGCAGGAAGCGACAGCGAAGGCTTAAGATATGGCACAATTGGCACTGGCGAGAAATACTTTCTGGAGTGGAAGGAAGATGAGCAAGATGCTAGCAATTACGAATTGGATAAATATTTAAGCAAAATTTGTAACAAACATCGTTTAATTGAATTGATGTTTGATTTTGTGTTATTTGATGGCGGAGTTAAAAAACTACCAAGAGTTCATCAATATTTTGGCGTTAAATCAGCACAAGAAAATGTTAGAAAAAAACAAGGCGGAATAATTTGGCATACCCAAGGAAGTGGAAAATCTTTGGTGATGGTTTTTTTAGCTAAGTGGATTTTAGAAAATAATCCAAATGCAAGGGTCGCTGTTATTACCGATCGCGATGAGCTTGATAAGCAAATCGAAAGAGTTTTTAAAGATGCGGGAGAAGCAATTATTCGCACTAGTAGCGGGAAAGATTTGATGATGCAATTATCGCAACCAAGCCCGAGATTGCTTTGTTCGCTGGTTCAGAAGTTTGGGAAAAAAGATATTGATAATTTTGATAATTTTATTGATGAAATAAAAAACAATCCTTCGCAAACTTTTGGCGAATTATTTATTTTTGTTGATGAATGCCACAGAACTCAAAGCGGAAAATTACATAAAGTGATGAAAGCAATCTTGCCAAATGCTGTTTTTATTGGTTTCACTGGCACTCCACTTTTAAAACAAGATAAACAAACCAGCTTGGAGATTTTTGGAAAATATATCCACACCTACAAATTCAACGAAGCGGTCAAAGATAAAGTTGTTTTAGATTTGATGTATGAAGCACGAAATATTGAGCAAAGAATTAGTTCGCAAGATAGAATTGATGCTTGGTTTGAAAGCAAAACCAAAGGCTTAAATGATTTTCAGAAATCAGAGCTTAAGAAAAAATGGGGAACAATGCAACATGTTCTAAGTAGCAAAAACCGCATGCAACAAATTGTGAATGATTTGGTTCATGATTTTGCAATAAAACCAAGATTAGGAGAAAATAAGGGTAATGCAATTTTAGTGGCGGGAAGCATTTTTGAGGCTTGTAAATATTTCGAATTGCTCCAAGGTACCGAATTTAAAGGTAAGTGCGCTTTAGTTACTTCTTATAATCCAAGTTATCGTGATGTGGCTAATGAAGATACGGGAGCAAATACCGAAACGGATAAACAATATATTTTTGGAATTTACACGAAAATTTTAGAAAATATTGATGCCGAGGCTGGTAAGAGTAAAGCTGAAACTTATGAAGATAAAGCTAAGGCTTTGTTTAAAAATGAGCCAGCAAATATGAAATTATTGATTGTGGTTGCTAAGCTTTTAACTGGATTTGATGCTCCTTCTTGCACTTATATTTATCTTGATAAAGAAATGCAAGATCATGGCTTATTCCAAGCAATTTGCAGGGTTAACAGGCTTGATACTGATGATAAAGATTTTGGTTATATTGTTGATTATAAAGAACTTTTTAAAAAAGTTGAAAATGCAGTTTCGGTTTACACTTCCGAGCTTGAATATGATGAATTTACAAAAGAAGAATGCGATATTTTGCTTAAAGATCGTTTGGAAAAAAGCAAAGAAAGGCTTGATAATGCCTTAGAGCAAATTGCTCTTGTTTGTGAAAATGTTGAATTGCCAAAAAATGATTTGAATTATATTCGTTTTTTTTGCGGTAATCCTGAAAATGTTGATGATTTAAAATTAACAGAAGTGCGAAGATTTGCACTTTACAAATCAATTGTTTCTTTGATTAGAGCTTATGCAAATATTGCCTCAGAAATGAGCGAAGCGGGTTATTCAATTGCGGAAACCGAAGAAATTAAAAATAAATTAGATAACTATTTGAGGCTTAGAGAATTAATTCGCAAAGCCAGTGGCGAAACATTAGATATGAAGCCTTTCGAAGCCGATCTTAGGTTTTTAATCGATAACTACATTCAGGCGGATCCAAGCAAGAGAATTGATAATTTTGAGAATACGAGTTTATTAGAATTAATAAATAAAATTGGCATTGATGAAGCAATAAATGAATTGCCAGAAGGTATTAAAAATAATCAAGAAGCTGTTGCTGAGACTATTGAGAATAATATTCGTCAAAAAATTATTTCACAGCACCTTATCGACCCAGCTTATTTTGAAGAAATGAGTAAATTGCTTGGGTCAATTATCGTAGAATTAAGAGAGAGAAAATTAAACTATGAAGAATATTTAAAAAAAATGGCTTTTCTTGCTGAAAAAGTTTTTAATACCAAAAGAGATGATTTGCCAAATAGTATTAAAACCTTGGCTCAAAGAGCTTTATTTCACAATCTTAACAGAGATGTAGAATTGGCATTGAAAATTGATGAAGCTGTTAAAAAAGTTAAACAAGTTGATTTTAGGGGCAATGAAAGAAAAGAAAGATTAATCAAGCAAGAGATTTATCAAATATTGCAAGATGAAAAAGAAGTGGAGAGAATTTTTTCTATTATTAAGGAGCAAAAGGATTATTAATTATGCACCAAATAAATTTAGGAAATATCAATATTGATATAATTGCAAAGGATATTAAAAATGTTCACCTCGCTGTTTTACCACCTCTTGGAAGGGTAAGGATTTCTGCCCCGAAAAGAATGAATCTTGAAACTATTAGAATGTTTGCAATTACAAAATTAGATTGGATAAGAAAAAATCAGGCTAAAATGCTAAATCAGTCAAGAGAAGGTGCAAGAGATTATATAAGTGGAGAAAGTCATTATTTTTTAGGAAAAAGATATTTGTTGAAGGTTGTTAATACTAGCGAAAAACCAAATGTTTTATGTAGTCACAACAATATTATTTTAAATATTAAGCAAGATTCTAATAAGGAAAATAAACAAAAACTATTGCAAGAATTTTATAGAAAGCAGTTAAAAGAAATTTTATTAAGAATGATTGAAAAATACGAGAAGTCAATGAATTTAAAGGTCGAAGAATTACAAATTAGGAAAATGAGAACAAGATGGGGTAGTTGCAATCCAAGAAAGAAAAAAATTATAATAAATTTAGAGTTGGTAAAAAAGCCTTTACAGTGTCTAGAATATGTTATAACTCATGAAATGGTGCATTTTTTCGAAAGAAAACATAATAAAAAATTTATTTCTTATATGGATAAATTTTTACCAAATTGGCGTCACTGTAAACAGAACTTAAATCTTTTACCAACAAATTATTAAGAGTTTTTTAAGGTTTTTCCAGTCAATAATTATAACGATTAAAGCTAAAATATGGCAAAAGCAGAAATTTTGCAGATAAATTTGCAACAAATAATAAATAATGTGAGCGAATTAGACCAATTTACCAAGCAAATTGCTAGCAATATCAATAAGCCAGAGTTGTTTTTGCTAGATGGCAGTTTGGGAGTTGGTAAAACTGCTTTTGCAAAATTATTAATTAACAATATTGCCAAAAAATTTGCCTGCGAGCCTGTAAATGTGCCAAGCCCTAGCTTTACTTTGGTTAATTGCTACCAATTCGCCGATTTTAAAATTGCTCATTTCGATCTTTTCCGCCTCTATCAAAAGCCAAATTTTTATGAACAATTGGTAAATATCGATTTTTTCGAGTTAATTAATAGCCATTTTTGCCTAGTTGAATGGCCAGAAAAAGCAATGGAATTGTTAACCGAAGCCAGAAATTGCTTGTTTTATAAAATAAATATAGACTTTCATTGTCAAAATCGTCAAGATTTAGCCGATTTATCGATAGATTTAGCCGATTTATCGATAGATTTAGACAGCGAAAGCCCTCGTATTATTGACTTCTCTCACGATTTTGCTAAGAAATTTCTGCAGTAATTTGTGGGTTAAATAATTTCTTGCTAATTAAACAAAGCTATTTATCTTCTTGTAAGGAAAAAAATAATAAAAAATATTTCTCAATATTAAATAATAAATAATATTAACTTAATCATATTAAAAACATATTAATAATGAAAAAAATTTCTACCTTAGTACTTGGTGGTTTAACTTCCATAGTGGCAAATGTTTCTGGCAAAGAGCAAGTAATACCTTTGCAACCAAAAAATGGTTTCTTACAGGAAGGCCTCGCCAATGAAAACTTTATTAATTTAGCACATCTTGATTTTATGCAAGAAGGTTTTAATTGGAATGAAGCTAACGGCACTCAAAAACATAACCGTGATTTACAAAACAATAGCACTATAAATTTACAAAACAATAGCGGTATAATACTTCCACTTTGTGCCAACCCTAAAAAAGACCTAGCAGAAAATGTTTTTCATTACAATGAAAGGTTTAACGAGGAATTTGGTAGATATCCAACTATTCAGGAGATAAAAAAAGGAGAGGATAATAAAGTTAAGAATGATTGCGATCCTAAGGGACGTATTCCCGTAAAACCTCGTTGTGAAGGAGAATTCGTAGAATCAATTCCACAATACCAAAAAAGAGTTGAAAAGGCAAATCGGTACTCAGATGACAAGGAGTTTTCGGAAAAAGATATGAAATATTTATGGAAGAATTTGCCTCAATGCGGTGAAATAATAAGACCAAAAGGTAATAGCAACTCTACTAAGAACGATACCTCACAAAGCAATAGCAGTGTTTCTAATAACTCTACTCAGAACGGTATTTACACTGTTGTTATAGATACTGACTCTACTCAGAACGGTAATTTAACCCAAGGCAATATACCTACTAACTCTACTCAGAACGGTAATTTAACCCAAAGCAATAGCACTACTGTTATACCTACTAACTCTACTCAGACCGTTACTTCGCAAAGCAATAGCAGTGTTTCTGCTAACTCTACTCAGAACGGTATTTCACAAAACAACAACACTGTTTCTACTAACTCTACTCAGAACGATAATTTAAATCGTGGTAGTAATAATTCTAATCAAAATCTTAGTTATGGTGCTGGTATTGGTACTGGTATTGGTATCACAGCTGGTATCATAGCTATTGGAGCGGCAGTATATGCTTGCAAAAAAAATCAAGTTTTGTGCTGTAAGAATAGAGTTCAAAGTGATTCTCGTGAGGGAATAGAAATGCGTAATTCAAATCATGATTCGAATAATATTCCTCGGTCAGATGTTGTAGAGAACCAAGAAGCAGTTCGTGTTGAAGATGTTAATATTGAATTGCAACAGCAATAAATTTATCTTATAAATTTTTACCTATTTACTCTCTTAGTCTAGTTTTGCTTTCTAGGCTAAGAGATAGATGTGTTAATTTTCTTTTCGGGCTGTGGTTTTCCGCTAATTAAAATATAATTTTACTAGCTTTAATAAAAACTTTTATTAATTTGTAGGATTTAAATATTCTATTGTTAATTAAAGTGTCGACAATCAAATGCAACTAAATGTTAATCTGGAAAACCTTAATCCTCAGCAAAAATTAGCGGTAACAACCACAGATGGCCCTTTATTAGTTCTTGCAGGTGCCGGAACTGGCAAAACCAAGGTTTTAACCTCGAGAATTGCCTATATCGTTAATAATAAATTAGCTCAGCCGTTCGAAATTTTAGCAGTAACCTTTACTAATAAGGCAGCAAATGAAATGAAAAACCGCATCGCCACAATGATTGGCGATGTAGTCAGCAATATCTGGATTGGCACTTTCCATTCTATCGCTGCCAAAATCTTGCGGAAAAATGCCGAAATTGTTGGCTTAGCAAGCGATTTTAACATTATCGACGACGACGACCAAAACCGCCTTCTCAAACAAATTATTCTCGATTTACAAATCGACGGCAAAAAATTTCCGCCAAAAAATTATCTCTATCAGATTTCTAAATTGAAAGATAAAATGCTTTTTGCCGATCAATTAACTGCAGACTATCAAATTAGCGATAATCTGCCAAATTTTGTTAAAGTCTATCAAATCTACCAGCAAAGATTGAAATCGATGAATGCTGTTGATTTTGCCGACTTGCTCTTATATAATATCGAAATTTTCCGCAAAAGCCCTAGTCAGCTTTTTTATTACCAGAGTAAGTTTCATTATATTTTAGTCGACGAATATCAAGACACTAACCATATCCAATATCAATGGCTGTTACAATTAGCCGCGAAGAATCAAAATATTTGTTGTGTTGGCGATGACGATCAGTCGATTTATGGCTGGCGAGGTGCCGATATTAAAAATATTCTTAGTTTCGAAAAAGATTTCCCTAATTCGCAAGTCGTAACTCTCGAACAAAATTACCGCTCTACCTCCAGAATTCTTAGGGCCGCCGCAAAAGTCATTGCTAATAATCAATTTCGCCATAGCAAAACCATCTGGACCGATTTTAACCTAGGCAATAAAATATTTCTCCATAATTTTTATAGCGACTATAACGAAGCAAATACTACAGCCCGCCAAATTCGCAATATTATCGAAAAAAATCAATATCAGGCATCGGAAATTGCTATTTTAGTGCGGGCAGGTTATCAGACTCGCAAATTCGAGGAAGCCTTTATTCAAGAGCAAATTCCTTATAAAATTATTGGCGGTCTTAAATTCTATGAAAGAGCCGAAATCAAAGATGCTATTGCTTATCTAAGGCTAACATTTAACAATAACGACGACCTTGCCTTCAACAGAATTATCAACAGTCCTAGGCGGGGAATTGGTCAGGCGACCCTAGAGCAACTAGGGCAAATTGCCAATATCAACAATGTTTCGCTATTTAAAGCAATTAATTTTATCGATAATTTTTCGCTTAGAATCCGTGAAAATCTTCGTTTCTTTGCCAATCAAGTGTTAAATTGGCAACAAAAAATTAGCAATGAAGACTTAAGCGAGTTAGCAAGATTAATTCTCGACAATTCTGGCTATATTGCTAATTTAGAAGCCGATAACAGCCAAGAATCTAAAGCAAAAATCGACAACCTTAAAGAATTTATCAATAGCTTAGGAAATTTCCGCAATATTAGCGAATTTTTAGAATATGTCACCTTATTCGAAAGCCAACAAGAAGATTCTTCCGCCAATAAGGTTAGTGTAATGACTATCCATGCTGCCAAAGGTTTAGAGTTCGATTTGGTTTATATTCCTGGTTTAGAGGAGGGGGTTTTTCCTAGCTCTAGGACTATTGAAGAGGCAAAATTTATCACTTCGGCACTAGAGGAAGAAAGAAGGCTAATGTATGTTGCAATTACTAGAGCAAAGAAGCAATTAGTTTTGTCTTATGCTAATAATCGCTATTTATTTGGTAGTTTGCAAAATACCACAGTTTCGCCATTTATCAAGGAATTGCCAACAGAAGACCTAGAAATTATTAACTTCGACAACGATAAATTTCAGGAAAAAAGTCAAGATTTTGCAAAAAAAGGCCATCAGTCAAATCACCAGTCAAATCATCAGGTAAAACAATGGGTGAGTTATGAAAAAACCTCAACTTTTGGCTCAAATGCTAAGCAAAATAGTTTTGCTAAATCGAGCTCTGTTAAATCCTTGGCGGTTCCTGCAAGTTTTGCAAATAGAGCAAGCAATAACCCAGTAAAATCAACTAGCAACAACGAAAATAACTTCTTATTTGCAAGCAATTTATTAGCTAACGAATTCTCGGAAGTTGCCAATTCAATTAGTGGTGCCGCTCAAGAAGATTCTTCAATAAGTAGTGCAGAAAAAGGCTCGGGCGAAGAATTTTCAATTGGCAAAAAAGTGTTGCATCAAAAATTTGGTAGCGGTAAAATTATTACTATCGACAATAATAAGGTTGGAGTAAGGTTTGCCAATGGTGACCAGAAGATTTTAATAAGTAATTTTTTAAAAGTAATAAATTAATTTTATCACAATTTATCACAATAAAATTTGTCAACAGTCCCTTAAGATATCAATCAATAATCAAATAATTTGCAAATCTTTAACAAGCTTCATAACAATATTTTTGCTGGTTTGCGGAAAGAATTAAAAAATTTTATCACAATTTTTTTCCTAGGAATTGCTAGCGGTATCCCATTAGCCCTTATTTTATCTACATTAAAAGCCAATTTAGTTGATAATAAAATAAATCTTACAACGATAGGGGTTTTTACCATGCTTACCCTACCTTATTCGCTTAAATTTATCGTTGCTCCAATTATCGACAGCAAAGGTATTTTTTGGCTTAGCCGCAAAATTGGCCATAGAAAATCTTGGCTTGTGTTGACTCAGGTTATATTGGCAATTCTTACTATAAAATTAGGTTTAGTGGCAAATGCAGGAAATAATCTGATGTTGGTTTTTGCTGTTGCTCTTTGTGTTGGTATTGCTTCGGCAACTCAAGATATTATTATCGACGGTTATCGTGTCGAGTTAATTAAAAACGAGAGTCAGGGCTTGGCAACAAGTTTCTACATCTTTGGTTATCGCTTAGGAATGCTTATTTCTGGTGCCTTGGCATTGGTTGTTGCCGATCTTTACAATTGGGTAGCCTCTTATTTGTTAATTGCAACTGTAATGGCGGTTTTAGTTATTAACTCTCTTATGGCAACCGAGACTAGGGCAAAATGGCAGGAAAATCCTAATCAAAACAATTTGTTCGACTGGGTTAAAAGTGCAATATTTGCCCCGCTGAAAGATTTTTGCCATAAGAAATATTGGCTAGCGATAGTGTTTTTTATCGTTTGCTTTAAGCTTGCCGATGCTTTTGCTGGTAGTTTAACTTTACCATTTTTAATGGAAATGGGTTATAGCAAAATAACACTTGCAAAAATTCTTAAAACTTTTGGGCTTTTTGCTACTCTTTCTGGAGTTTTCTGCGGTGGCATGTTAATAAAACTAATAAAGACAACAAATTTTGGCCTGTCTATTGCTATTATATTGCAAATGGTATCGAATTTTGCTTTCTGCTATTTGGCAAATGGCAATAATAACGAATCTGTGCTTTATTTTGTTGTTTTTATCGAGAATTTTTGCGGTGGAATTGGTGATGCGGTTTTTGTAAGCTATCTTAGCTCTCTTTGCAATAGAAAATTTAGTGCTACTCAATATGCTCTTTTTTCTTCATTAGCTTCGGTTTCCCGCAGTTTGTTTTCCTCTACTGCTGGTGTTGTGGCTATTAGCTTTGGCTGGTATTACTTTTTTATTTTTTCGGCAATTCTTGCTGTTCCTAGCCTTGTCCTTGTTCCTTTGGCTAATAAATTTAATCAAATTAATCAAAATCAATAATTTATATGAATTATCGCAATAAAAAAAATCTTAGCAATGCGGGTTTGCAAACTAAAATATTACACTCTCAAGATCGCACCAATATTGGCGAGACTTCCGAAGCAATCTTTCTCAATTCTGGCTTTTGCTATAACGATGCCGAAACTGCAGAGAGTCGTTTTAATAAAACCGCTCCAGGCTTTGTTTATTCTCGCTATTCTAATCCTAATTTAAAAAATCTTGAAAATAAATTAGCAATTCTTGAAAATGGCGAAAGTTGCTGTGTTACCGCAAGTGGGATGTCGGCGGTATTCGCTTCGATAATGTGTCAAATTAAAGCGGGCGACCATCTTATTGCCTCGTCAATTCTTTTTGGTTCTTGTCATTATATTGTGAATGAATTATTGCCAAAATATGGTATTGAGGTGACTTTAGTTGAAGGCTCGAGCTTAGATTCTTGGCAACAAGCTTTTCGCAAAAATACTAAAGTAGTTTTTATCGAAACTCCGGCTAATCCTAATTTGGCAATTGTTGACATAGAAATGATTGCTAAATTATGCAGTAATTATCAGGCAAAACTTATTGTCGACAATATTTTTGCTTCACCATATTGCCAAAGGCCTCTAGAATTTGGTGCAGATATTGTCGTTTATTCTACCACTAAACATCTAGACGGGCAGGGAAGAACTTTAGGTGGTGCGGTTATTGCTAGTAAAGATTTTATTGAAAATCAATTCTTGCCATTTCAACGGCATACAGGGGCGGCCTTAAGCCCCTTTAATGCATGGCTAATTAGTAAATCTCTGGAAACTTTTATCTTAAGAATGCAGAAGCATTGTGAAAATGCTCACCAAATCGCCAAATTTCTTGCTGAACAGAAAAAAATTGCAATCGTGCTTTATCCGTGGCTAGATTCTCATCCGCAACATCAAATTGCAACAAAACAAATGCTAAATGGCGGGGCGATGATTGCTTTTAATATCAACGGCGATAAGGCAAAAACTTTTCAATTTATTAATAATTTGTCGATTATTGATATTTCTAATAATTTAGGTGACAGTAAAAGCCTTATTACTCACCCCGCCACCACTACTCATTCTAATATTAATCAAGAGCAACAATTAAAAATTGGCATTAGTAATAACTTATGCCGTTTATCGGTTGGCATTGAAGATTGCCAAGATTTAATTGACGATTTATCTTTTGCCTTAAGTAAAATTTAGTAAAATAAATATAATTATATAATTTAACTTGAATTATATAATTTAATGGCGGTATAATTTAATCAGTCTAAATCTTGCGACCATTTAAAATTGCTAGAAAGACAATCGCCAACATTCCATTACTATTATATGAAAAATTCTGCTTCTATCTCAGATTTAATGAATACTTTCGCCAGTAATGGTAAAATTTTGCCTAAAGATAGCTCGGAAATAGTCGCCAATGGCAATGTCGTCGCTACAATTAAAGGATTATCATTGAATCAATTGACATCGAGCAAGCAATTAAGTCGCAAATCACTTTACGCAATCGATGCGATAAAGGCAAAACCCTAGATCGATTTTCAATAAAGACTAAAGATTTTCAAGGTAAATTAACCGATTTTACCCCTAGTTCAATTAGAGAAAATCAAAATGAAAATAATCAATTAATTTCCAAGCCGATAGATATTGAATATAGGCTTAGTGGAGAAAGGACTAAGTATTATCAGGTTAAAACTGTATTTTCTTCCCTTGGAAAATTTGCTAGTTCTCATATTAATAACCGATTACCTGGTTCTAATTTTGCCGAGCCTGATACGGAATATGGCATTTCTTTTTATTTTTCTTTTAAAGATGCCAAAAAAAGCACAGAACAAAATCAAAAACGGAACTTTACTGAAAGTGTTGCTACAATTAGTTTCAATTCGCAATCTACAAAATCGGTACTTGGTGATAATATTTCCGAGAGTTATCGTTCTGCTGTAACTTTTGTGGTAGATGATAAAATCAATAATTCTAGTTTCGTGCCAATAAAAAAATATTCTCAAGAATATTCGTCTGAATTGCCAAATAATGTTATGGTTAATAAGCAAAGCACTACCACTCTTGAAGATGGCAACAATAATATTGCTATTATAAAGAAAGGATCTATCGAGGTTACTAAAACTCTACAAGTAATAAAAAATCATTGTGACAATAAAGAGTTTTATAGTGATGAGAGTTCAAGTGGAAGTGATGAGAGTTCAAGTGGAGAAGAATCAGTAGTAAAAGAGCAAAGTAATAAAAAGAGAAACAGCAAATCTTCTTCGAAAGATAGTAGTATTAGTGAAGATAGTAGTATTTTTGATGCAGATTCCGATGGTGAATCTGGAGATTTAGACATGTCTAGTTTTTGCTTTAGTAATTCAATAAAATTAAGAAATCTTCCCGAATTGCATTTAATTTCTTCTTTAAGAGGCAGGGTAAATAAATTGACCAACGATGAACATGATGATGGAAGTGAGAATATTGCGGATGGTTATATGGCGGAAAATAAAACTCCAAGCCACAATTTAACAGATTATAAATTGCAAAGTTTTAAAAAACCTCGGTTTTTTTAATGTTTTGATTAAATAATAACACCTCATTATTCGTCTTTTTGGTTGAAAATATCTAAAAAGATGAATAATGAGGTAAAATTTGTGGCTGTTTAATGTTATTTTAGATTATATATCGAGTATTAGCCTTCTAGGATCTTCAATTAATTCCTTTACCCTTACTAAGAATGTTACAGCTTCTTTGCCGTCGATAATGCGGTGGTCGTATGAAAGGGCTAAATACATCATTGGTCGAATTTTGATTTCTCCGTTGATAACCATTGCCCTTTCCTGAATTTTATGCATTCCTAAAATTGCTGATTGTGGAGGGTTGATTATAGGGGTAGACATTAGAGAGCCATAAATTCCGCCATTAGAAATGGTAAATGTTGCACCAGTAAGGTCTGATATTGTTAATTTGCCATCGCGGGCTTTCTTGCCAAGTTCTCCAATTCCTTTTTCGATTTCTGCAAGATTTAGAGAATTTGCTTCTCGTAACACAGGAACAACCAAGCCCTGAGGGGAGCCAACCGCTACTCCAATATCGTAAAAGTTTTTGTAAATGATTTCATTTCCTTCAATTTCGGCATTAACTGCAGGAATTTCTTTTAATGCGGTAGTAACTGCCTTAACAAAGAAAGACATAAAGCCAAGTTTAACATTATGTTTCTTTTCGAAAATATCCTTATATTCACCTCTAAGAGCCATTACTGCTCCCATATCGACTTCGTTAAATGTTGTCAATATTGCTGCGGTATTTTGCGACTCTTTAAGTCTTTCAGCTATTTTTTGTCTTAGTTTAGACATCTTAACTCTTTCGATCCGAGATTCTTTATTTTGAGAGTTTTGGCCTTGGCCTTGGCCTTGAGTTTGGGTTTGAGCCTGTGGTTGTAATTTGGTTTCTCCGTTAACAACAGCCAAAACATCGCCTTTAGTAACTCTGCCATCTTTACCGCTACCAGTGATATTGCTTGTATCAATATTATTTTCTGCAGCTATTTTTTTTGGTGCGGGGGACAAGAAAGAAGAGTTATTATTGCTATTGCTTGGCAAATTCTGATTTGGAGTGTTCGCAGTAGCAGGTTGCGGAGTTGCTATTGACCCGCCTTCGTTCATTAATGCTAAAACATCGCCAACTTTAACGGCATCGCCTTCTTTAAAATTTAGTTGCGAAATACTGCCACTTTTAGGGGCATTAACTTCAAGGGTTACTTTGTCAGTTTCGAGTTCGATAAAAATTTCATCTGCTTTGATTGCTTCGCCAACTTTTTTATAGATTTTGGCAATTGAGGCTTCGGCAACAGATTCGCCCAATACAGGAACTTTGATTTCAATAGACATATTATTTAGTTATTTAAATTAAGGCTTAATGCCTGATTGATAATTTGTTTTTGCTCTTTGGCATGGTAAGAACCATAGCCAGTTGCTGGCGAGGCACAAGCTATTCTGCCAACATATAAAGGTTTTGGTTTTTGATATTTAGCAATAGTTGCAACTTCTTCTATTAGTTCGTTTATATAGCTCCAAGCACCCATATTTCTAGGCTCTTCTTGGCACCAGATAATTTCTGCATTGTTGTATTTTTTTAATTCTGCAACTATAGCTTTGTTGTCGAAAGGATATAATTGTTCTAAGCGAATAACAGCAATGCTTTCTTCGGTTTTATCGATTGCTCTGGCTTCGAATAGATCGTAATATATTTTACCGCTACATAAGATAACTTTTTTAACTTTCTTATCTTCTCTTTTGTGGTTGTCAGCAATAATTGTGCAAAAATTATTTTTACTAAATTCTTGAATATTAGACACCGCTAATTTATGGCGAAGCAAAGATTTTGGCGACATAACAATAAGCGGTTTGCGATCTAGCGAATGCAATTGACGGCGAAGGGCATGAAAGAAATTTGCAGGGGTTGTGATGTTGCAAACCCTTAGATTATTGTCTGCACAGGCCTGAAGGTATCTTTCTAGCCTTGCCGATGAATGTTCTGGTCCCTGACCTTCGTAACCATGCGGTAACAGCATTACCAAATTAGATTTCCTTAGCCATTTTACCTCTGAAGATGCAATAAATTGATCGAAGATAATTTGAGCTCCATTAGCAAAATCGCCAAATTGAGCTTCCCAAATAGTTAGGGCATTGGGCATTGATAGCGAATAGCCATATTCAAAGCCTAAAACTGCATATTCCGATAAAATACTATCGTAGACCTCATATTTTGCTTTGTTGCTAAAGCCACTAAATACAGAATAGCGATTAGCATTATTGGCATCGTGGAGAATAGAGTGTCGATGCGAAAAAGTTCCTCGGCCAGAATCTTGACCAGTAATGCGAACTGGAAAGCCTTCGTCTAGCAAGCTACCAAATGCCAGAGCTTCGGCAGTTCCCCAGTCTATTTCTTTACCATCGGTTACTTGATTTTTTCTTGATTCGATCTGTTTTAAGATTTTGGGATTTACTGCAAAATCTTTTGGTAAGGAAGTTATTTCTTCAATTAATTCGATGGCTTTTACTTTAGTTATTGCGGTTTTAATATTTTCTTCTGATTCTAGATTTTGAATTTTACTCCAGTCTTTTTTAAGCCAATCGGCATCTTTTGCTTGATATTTGTCTGCCAAGTCGAATTCTGAGTTTAATTTAGCTTCGAATTCGTTTGTTATTTGTTGGTATTCGTTATTAGTTATTACTGCATCTGCTAAAAGCTTATTGGAGTATATTTTTTCTAATGAAGGATGATTTTTTATCTTACCATACATCACAGGCTGAGTATATAAAGGTTCATCACCCTCATTATGACCATATTTACGGTAGCAGATAAGGTCGATAACAATATCTTTGTTGAATTTTTTGCGATATTCAACTGCTAAATTGGCAATTTTGACTACCGCCTCTACATCGTCGCCATTGATATGAAAAATTGGTGCATCTATCGATTTAGCAAGATCTGATGCATATAAGGTGCTACGAGAGTCGCAAGGATTAGCGGTAAAACCAATTTGATTATTAATTATCAGATGAATAACACCGCCAGTATCATAGCCCTTTATGCCATTCATCATTAAATTTTCTGCAACCGAGCCCTGTCCAGCAAAAGCGGCATCGCCATGAATTAACAAAGCAACAGCCGAATTTCTTTCTTGATCTTGGTAAAGATCTTGTTTGGCACGAATTCTGCCAGTAACTACAGAATTGGCAGCTTCGAGGTGTGAAGGGTTAAAAGCTAAAGATATATCGATTTTATTACCGTTAATTTCTCGGCAATTAGCATAGCCCATGTGATATTTAACATCGCCAGATTTAGTTACTGATTCTGGTATTCCAGGAGTACCTTTAAATTCGGCAAATAGCTGATTATAAGGCTTGCCCATAACTCCAGTTAGAGTATTTAGGCGACCGCGATGGGCCATGCCAATAACGATTTTCTTGATTCCGTTACTAGCACCATAAGTGATAATTTTTTCGACAAAATTAATTGATGAGTCTCCGCCTTCAACAGAGAATCTTTTGGCACCAGGGAATCTTTTGTGAAGAAATTGTTCAAATCTTTCCGTCCTTACAATATCTTTAAGGATCTGCTTCTTTTCATTTGCTTCGATGTTGCTATTAATGGTTTTAATATAGTTAATATTTAACCATTCTGCAATGTTGCGGTTATTGATATAGTTATATTCTGCTCCAATGTTGCCACAATAGATAAAATTGAGTTGGTTAATTAAATTGCCAATTGTAGTTTTGCCAAATATTTTGTTGTCTTCGTTGTTGCTTTTCGATAGATCGACTTCGGTATTTAATTCTTCGACACTAATATTGTGATATGAATAATCTAGCTGTGGCACCGCAGTTGCTTGTTTTAACTGCAAAGGATCGGTGTTAGCAAGAAAGTGACCGAATGAACGAAAAGCTTCGATAATATTGTGAGCTTTAATTTCTAGTAATTCGCTATTATTTACTGTAAGATTTTGTGCTGTTAATATTTTGGTGTTTTTGTCTTGCTTTTGGTCTTTTGGTGGCTCGATTTTCGATAAAGAAGAAGAATCATAAGGGTCTGAGTTGACAATTTTAAGATTTCTTTTTGACCAGCTAGGACCGTTGTAATCTTTGATTGCATCTTGTATTTCTAGCAGATTTTCTTGATGGAATTCTTTAGAATTGAAAAAATTTTGCCAGCTTGTATCGACATTTTCTGGGTTTTGTAAAAACTTTTGATATAATTCTGTAATAAAAATAAGGTTTTGGCTTGCGACAAAAGATTTGTTGTTGGTTTCTTGCGACATTTATTTGAGTATATTAATACAATATTAATTATAGCATTGCATTTGCAATTAATAGTAAATAGACAAAATTCAAAAGACTTTATCTGGTTTATATTTATAAAACCTAATTACTGTTAAAATTGGTAGCGAGAGAGGGAATCGAACCCCCGACACGCGGATTATGATCCCGCTGCTCTACCGACTGAGCTATCCCGCCACTTTGATATTAATTTTAACATTAAGACTTTTTAAATCGAACACTTTAAATCAATATATTATGAGATTTACCAGATTTTTAAACAATATTTTTAATTTTTCAAATGTTTTTTGAAAAAATATTAATAATCATGGCTAGATGATAAAAATGTCGATTTTTACCTCCATAGCTGTTTAGTTAATCTTTTCCTCACTAATCGTTATCTGATAATTTTCTTGCCTGATCTTCGGCAATTAAAGCTTGAATGAAGTCATCTAGGTTGCCACCTAAAACTTCTTCAATATTGTAACTTGTTAGGTTGACACGGTGATCGGTTACTCTGCTTTGTGGAAAATTATAGGTTCTTATTCTTTCTGAGCGGTCTCCACTGCCAATTTGCTCTTTTCTCGATGCTGCTCGCTCTTTTTCTATCTTAGATCTTTCTGCCTCATAAATACGAGATCGAAGTATTTTCATTGCCTTTTCGCGGTTCTTATGTTGCGATTTCTCATCTTGCTGTGAAACTGTGGTTCCCGTGGGAATGTGGACGATTCTTACCGCACTATCTGTAGTATTAACCGATTGCCCTCCTGGCCCCGAAGCACGGAAGACATCGATGCGAAGATCTTTTTCCTCGATTTTTATATCTATTTCTTCTGCCTCGGGTAGAACAGCTACTGTTGCCGCCGAAGTGTGAACTCTGCCAGATGATTCTGTTTCTGGGACTCGTTGCACCCGATGAACTCCAGATTCAAATTTTAAATTAGCAAAAGCTCCAAGACCATTGATAATTGAAGATGCTTCTTTATATCCACCAAGACCAGTTTCTGAAATTGATAATATTTCGAACTTCCACCGTTTTTTTTCGGCATATCTTTGATACATTGAAAATAACTTATAAGCAAATAAACAGGCTTCTTCGCCCCCAGTTCCGGCTCTAATTTCTAATATTGCATTTTTTTCGTCGGCATCGTCTTTCGGCAGTAAGGCAATTTTAATTTTATGTTCAATTTCTGGTCGTTTTTTTTGCAAATCTCGCAACTCTTGCTCGAGAAGATCCTTCATCTCTTTATCGTTGTTATCTTTTAGCATTTCTCCGATGTCTAGGATGTCTTGACGAACTTTAAACAGTGTGTTTATTAGTTCGACAATAGGCTCTAAATCGGAATGTTCTTTAGATATTTTGGCAAATTGATTGCCAAGAGAAGACGGGTCTAGAAGTTTATGCTCTAGTTCTTTAAATTTATCAACAAGATTATCGAGTTTTTTGGTGAAAGACATTTAACAGCTTTTGGTTATTTGGTTATTAATAATGGTAAAGGCTCCTCGCCCAGCAATCACATCACTTAAAGCATTGTCGTTTTTAATTGAAAATACTACTATTGGCAATTGATTATCTTTGGCTAAGGCTATGGCGGTCTGATCTATTACTCGCAATTCTTGCTTTAACACATCAAGATAATTAATTTGCGAGTAACGAATAACATCTTTGTTGGTTTTAGGGTCGGCAGAATAAACTCCATCAACCTGAGTTCCTTTTAATATTGCACTACAGCCAGTCTCAACAGCTCTTAACACCGCCGCAGTATCGGTGGTAAAAAATGGATTACCAGTGCCAGCAACAAAAATCACGATTCTTTTTTTCTCAAGATGACGAACCGCTTTTCTTTTGATATATGGCTCGCAAATCGTATTCATGGCGATTGCCGAGACCATTCTGGTTTCTATGCCGTATTTTTCGATTGCACTTTGCAGGGCTAGACCGTTGATGCAGGTTGCAAGCATTCCCATGTAGTCTGCACTAACTCTCTCCATCCCCTCACTTGCTTTTGACACACCGCGAAAAATATTTCCACCACCAACCACAATAGCAATTTCGCAACCATCTTGATGGGCATTAATTATTTGTTTGCAAATTTTTTCTATTGCTTTTTCGTCGTGACCAAATTCTTTATTGCCCATTAAGGCCTCTCCGGAAACCTTAAAAAGAATACGGGAAAATTTATGAAGATCTGACATTTTGTTGCACTTTGGTTTAATTGGTGGTTAATTTTAATGATAATTGTAGATATTAGTTAAAATCATTATCTTTGATTTTTCAATAATCTAAAAATCGTAATTAATAAATCAACTACTTTAATTTAAAACTAGCTAATGTCGTCGTAATTGTTCCGTGACATTAGATATTTGTAAACAATAAGGTTTTCCATAATTCTTTGAACATAATTTCTGGTTTCGGCATAAGTGATAAGCTCTATCCAATCAACAACTTTATCAATATCGTTTTCTATTCTAGGATCGTAAAATTCATTAATCCACCGCTGAGTTGCACCGGGGCCTGCATTATATGAGGCAATAGCAAGAATTTCTGAACCTTCAAATTTATTAATCAGTTTTTTTATATAAAAACTTCCTAGTTTAACATTGTAGCCAATATCACCTGCAAGTTTTCTGCGGTCAAAAGATATCCCCATTTCTCTGGCAGTAATTTTGGCTGTTTCTGGCATTAGTTGCATATAGCCAATTGCTCCAACCTTACTAACCGCCGAAGGTAAAAAGGCACTTTCTTGCTTGATAATAGCATGAATCAAAGGGGCATATTGGTCTTTTTCTACTTCGCTTACGATCTGAAATTTATCGCGAACAAAGAAGACATTTCTTTTTGATGCTGCCCTTGCCACCTTAGCATCTATGGTTCTGTCACCAATTTCGTTGATAATTCTCATAATAACTGCAATTTGACCGTCGGTTTTAACATTTTGAACTGTCCATTCAAAAATCTTAGTTGCAGAATTTTTGTCGCCAATCAAGGCTAATAAATAAGCGATTTGTAATGTTTTAGAATTTGCGGTAGCGGTTAAATCGCTAAGATAGATGTCTGGATCTTTTGGTAGTATTATGTCGTGTTTCGCCCCCGCCTTGTCGAGTTTACGGTGTTTGTGTATCGCCATTTGTCCGTAGAAGAAAATAGGGTATTTCGCTGCGGTTTTATACCAGTGAATCGCTTGTTTTTTGTCGCCCTTTGCTTCTGAAGCCATTCCAAGCCAATAAGCAGCTCTTGCTAAAGTTACAGGCTGATTTACAGCTTTGTAAAGCTTGTCAAAGTGGTTATAGGCTTGATTGTTGTTTCTAACAAATCTAAGAGCTAGCCAACCCGCAGTCCATTCCGCTTCCCAGAAATCTGGCGAAGATGTTGCTAGATTATGATTGGCAATTAGGGAGTAGGCGATTTTATAGCGACGATTTTTTAACATTTCTCTGCCATAAAGTTTCCGCAAATTCCACCATTTCTGCCCGAATTGACTATTTTCTGGTAGATTTTTCATTAAGGAAAGAATTTCGTCGATTTGATTATTGTTTTTGTGCCAAATTATTCTTCTGTGAGTCAGGATTTCGTTGTTACGAAGTTTTGATGGAACCTGATCTAGGATATCTTTGGTGTTGCTAGGCATTTTATTTAAATCAAGAACTGCATTAAAAAGTTTTTGATGATCTTGGTCTACGAGATATATAATTCTTTTAGCTTCTTCGATTTTATCGTCCCATAATAATCGATTTATTCTTTCGATGCAGTCGCTAATTGTAATGTGTTTTTTAAATTTTTCAATAAAACGAGATTCCTCACCTTCTGTAAAATTTTCCTTAATCCAAACTTCGCCAATTAAATCTCTGATTTGTTGATATAAGCGAGATTTTTCTGCTGTGCTTCCATGAAAATTGTTAAAAAAACTGATTTCTGATTGCAATAGATATAGCTTAGATTCTTTAGTTGTTGCTGGGTTTATCTTAAAATATTTTTCTGCTTTTTGATAGGGTAGGTCTTTGATTAGGGCAATTTTTTCGGCATTCCGCTTTACCTCGTCGATATTATGATAAAATGGATTTTCGCTAACAAAGTCCGAGATTTCGTTAAAATTTATTTTGCTAATGTTATCTTTGTTGCTAAATTGGTGCCATAAAATAAGATTTAATAAAGCTTCTCTTAGGTTAGGGCGGTTTTTTACAAGATTTTGCTCTTCATTGCCATTGTTAACAAGAAAATTAGCATTAGTGCGAATAAGTTCTAGTGCTTGTTGATGATGTTTTTTGTTAAGAAGTATCACTATTTTTTTAAGAATTTCAACATCTTTTTTATTGATTCCTTGCCATAATATCTGGCTAATTGGTGTTTGATTGCTGGCTATTTTTTCTTCTTTTTTCGCTGTTTTTTCTTGTTTTTTATCATGGTTTTTATTTGCAGATTCCGTTGTTTTTATATTGCTTGCAAGGCTAAAATTTATAGATATTTGGGAAAATATTAAAAAATTAACAATTGTTAGCAACAATATAGAATAGTTGTTAAAAAGTTTTAAAAAATTGTTTTTCAGCGAAGATTTTTGATAAATAAACATTTAATTAGCGATCTGATAAATTAATTTTGACTAGTTGTTCTAGTTATTGAGTATCTCGACATTTTTGCCCTAGAATTACAGAAAATCAAAAATTGTTATGATTGAAAATAATATTTCAAGTTTATTTTAAAATAATATTTTTACAAAAATTTGAATTAATGTTTATGGCTAATCTCTAATCCCGCAATCTGCCTCTACGAGATATTTATAGATGGTTAATTGCTCTAAACCAACTGGGCCTCGAGCATGAATTTTACCTGTTGCGATTCCAACTTCCGCACCAAAACCAAATTCTCCTCCGTCGGCGAATTGAGTCGAAGCATTGTGCATTACTATAGCAGAATTAACTCTTTGCAAAAACTCCTTTGCAATCTTTGAATCTTCGGTAATAATGCTTTCTGTATGGGCTGATCCGTAGTGATTTATATGTTTTATTGCTTCATCAAGGTTTTTAACAATTTTTACCGAGATGATTTTGTCGAGAAATTCGGTATAAAAATCTTCTTCTGAAGCGAGGTTTATTCTTTCGTCTATTTCTTTAGCTTCCTGATCTCCGCGAATTTCGCAACCAGATTCTTTGAGGTCGTCGACCACTAAAGGTAATATTTTTTTTGCAATATTACGATCGATAATTAATGATTCTGTTGCTCCACATATGCCAACTCTCCTCATTTTAGCATTTAACAATATTTTTCTTGCTTTTTCAAAGCTACATTTTTCGTGGAAATAAGTGTGGCAATTGCCATCGAGATGCTTAAAAACAGGAATTTTTGTATGATCGGATATTGCTTTAATTAGTGATTTACCGCCCCTTGGTATTACTACATCGATATATTTATCCATTTTTAATAACTCGGAAACGAACATTCTTTCGGTTTCTGTAATTAAAATAACCGAATTCTTGTTAACATCGCATATATCTAGGGCTTCGCGATATATTTCGGCAATAATTTTTGCCGAATGGATGCAGTCCGAGCCAGATCTTAAAATAACGGTGTTGCCAGATTTTATCGACAGTGCTGCAATGTCACTAGTAACATTTGGTCGAGATTCGAATATTGCAAAAATCGTTCCTATTGGGGTTGAAACCCTTCTAAGATTTAGTCCGTTGTTTAAATTAGCTTCGTAAAGAATTTTTTTAGTAGGATCTGGTAATTTAATTATCTCCTTAATTGCATTAATAATATTGATAACTCTCGCTTCGTCTAGAGTTATTCTATCGATTTTTGATTGCTGAAGTCGAGATTCTTTGGCATTTTTGAGGTCTTTTTGATTTGCTTTTAAGATCTTGTTAAGATTTTTTTTTATTAATCTTACTACTTCATTTAGAACCTTATTTTTAAGGTTACTGTCAATGTTGGCGATAACTTCCGAAGCTTTTTTTGAATCAATGCAGATTTTTTCAACTTTTTGCTTTATTTCTTTCATAATTTACTAAAAATTGTTGATTTTATTTGATAAATTGATTAATCGAGCTAATGTAAATCTTAAAACTTACAGATATAAAAGTTTTGGTTTGTAGTGTTATTAGCGGATTATGCCTTACAAGTTTAATGGCTAAAACAACATCTGTAGTATTTAATTTTTTTTCATTATATTTTAATTAGTTCAATCATATTTCTTAAATTTAAAAAATAAAGTTTTTTATTCTTTTCTTTTAAAATAGTTTTATTTTTAATTAATAAACAATTAATAATATTTATCATCTTTAAACATAGTTATCGTAAGGTAATTTTGTGATAAAAATTTTAAAAACAAAGGTTTAAACTTATATAAATGAAAGCTTTCCAAGGATTTTTAAACACAAGATGCCGTTAGAATTTCTTTTACTTAAGATAATTAAATATCAGAAATGCTATCGAGCCTTTAAATTCATACACAAAATTAAAAAATAAATATGATTCTTATTAATCTAGAGCCAATATTTCTGGAACAAAAAATCTTACTAGATTTGCATTATGCAACAACTGAAAATGTTGCAAAGAAACAGCTTTATGCTAAATCTTTTTGCTATTTACACGAAGAGGCTTGGGATAAACTATTGGTAGCGGTAGATTTGGCATCGAGTCTAAATTTAAAAATAAAGATTTTCGATGGCTATCGTCCTTTGGCGGTTCAGCAATATCTTTTTGATAAATTTATAGATAAGCCGGGCTTTGTTTCTAATCCAAAAAACGGTGTCATACCTCATTGTCGAGGAGTTGCTGTTGATTTAACTCTTGTCGATGCTTTTACTAATAAGGAAATTGATATGGGAACAGGTTTTGATGATTTTTCTCAATTGGCATTTCATAATTGTGTTAATCTAAAAACAGAATGTCGTGAAAATCGTTTGAAGCTTTTGGGAATAATGACTCTAGCGGGATTTGACTTTTATCGTAATGAATGGTGGCATTATCAACTAATGCAACCTCGCAATTTTCCTGTTATTAATAGCGAGGAGTTAGGTTTTAAAAGCTTGGTATAGCTTGATGTTTTATGATAACAGGGGGTTAATTTATTACTTTTTTGTTAATAAATTCGCAAAGAGAAATAAGCAAAAGTGCCTTATCGCCAAAAATCTTTAAATGGGCTATGGCTTGCTCTTGCAACATATTGAGTTGCTTATTAGCATTTTCAATGCCCAAGACATCGACGATACTAATGTTGTCTTTGTTGTCTTGAGTTTTTTTGTGAATGTTTTCATCGAGGTCGATTTTACCAATCGGCATTCCTTGATGATCTAAAATATCGTCCTTAATTTGGAAAGCTAACCCAAGATCGTGGGCAAAATAAGACAAAGATTTTTTTTCGCTAGAGCTTGCTCTGCCTAAAGTCGCACCAACTTCACAGCAAGCAATAAAAAGCGAACCTGTTTTTAGTCGATGAATTTTTGCAAGTTGTTCCTTTGTAATTTTCGAGCTCATATTTTCTAAATCAAGCATTTGCCCGCCAACCATTCCCCGATAACCAGAGGCCTTGCTAATAATTCTTATAATTTCGCAACGAATCGCAGGATCTTTATGAGATTTATCATCGGCAAGGATTTCAAATGCTACTGTTAACAGTGCATCGCCCGTTAATACCGCTGTAGATTCGTTAAATTTTTTATGGCAAGATAATCTGCCACGGCGATAATCATCGTTATCCATCGATGGCAAGTCGTCGTGAATTAGAGAATAGCTATGAATTAACTCGATAGCAACCGCAACTTCTAAGGAGGAAATTGGGGTGATGCCAAAAATCTGAGCTGTTGCCATTGTAAGGAAAGGTCTGATTCTTTTGCCATCCGAGAGCGTTGAATATCTCATTGCTTTCATTAGTGTAGAATCTTCATCAATAGCCAAGATTTCGGAAATTCTTTTGTGAACTAAAATTGATGTAGCAAAAATTGCTTCCTTTAAAGAATTTTCAAACATTTAGTTTTTACTTTTTTATTTAATTAAAATGGCTAATTTATTGACTAAAACCGCAATTTGGAAGAGAATATTTCCAGCCGTTGTGATTTGAACCTTCAAAGCCATCGGCGATGTTGTATAAACTGTTATAACCGCAAGATTCTAGGTATTCTGCGGCTTGGTTTGATCTGCTACCGCCTCGACATATCAAAAAAATTGATAAATTTTTTAACGATTTATCTTTTGATGCTTTATCTAAAAAATCCTCTACTTCTTTTAAAAAATTATCGTTAATTTTCATATCTGGCAATTTTTTCCAAGATATTAGATTGGATTTATTTTTTAAGCTACTATCATCTACTATTCCAACTTGTTGCCACTCTTCTATTGTCCTAACATCTATTAAAAAAGAATTTTCTTTACTGGTTAAGTTTTTAAAAGCTTCCGTCAAGCCTATTTGATTAATCATAGCCTTTTTTGTTAGTTAATTTGGTTGTTATATTATTTCCAAAAATAATGGCACTTTAGCCAAAAAGATTAGGCATCAAGTGAAGCTTGTAAAAAGTTCATTATTTGTTGGTAATAGTGCTAAATTCGGTTGTTATAGTCCCTTAAGATATCGATTTCGTCAATTTATATTAACAATTATTTTATTTGTCAAAGTTTAAAAACAAAATTTAGTAAATAAATTTAATATTTTGAAAATATTGGCTTGACTATTAAAAAAGTAATTTTAGATTTTTATTATTAATGAAAGTTGCAGTAAAAACATATTTTTAGGTAATATTTACTTAATAATTAGCCGAATTAGCTCAGTTGGTAGAGCAACTGTCTTGTAAACAGTAGGTCGTCAGTTCGAATCCGACATTCGGCACCACTTAAAACTAAACTTAAAATTAATTGAAGTGCTTCAAAACCCCTTTAATTAACCTTTGGGACAATTAACCTTTGGCGATTAACCAAGTCAAATAATTAACTAGAAGATTTTCCTATAAACCAAAAGATATAAGCAAATATTACCACAAATGAAGCTTTTACTTTCCATAATCTTTACTGTTTTAACTATTTTTTTAGGAATGCTAATTCCTATTCTCTTCTCCCCCGCTTTTCTGTTTAAAAAATCTACTTTAGCCGATATCGGAGCAAAAAATTGGGCGATTTTGGTTTTGTTTTTTCTTCGTAAATTATGCCAGATAGATCACAAAATAATTGGTCTAGAGAATATTCCGCAAGATGGCGAGCCTGTAATTATTGCTTGCAAGCATCAGTCTATGTGGGAAACTGTCGTAATGCATCTAATTTTTAAATATCCAGTATATGCCTATAAAAAAGAGCTTCTTAAAATTCCGTTTTATGGCTGGTATATCAGAAAAATGAGCGGAATAGCTATCAATCGTCAAGATGGCCTATCCTCAATTAGAAAGCTACTAAAATCTTCCTCTTATTACATTAAAAATCGTCAAAACATCATTATATTTCCTCAGGGCACAAGAGTTCTGCCTTTTGCCAATACATCGCAATATCCTTATCAAGTTGGTATCGCCTCGATATATAAAAATTCTAATGTTGCAGTTGTTCCTGTTGCCCTTAATTCAGGTGTTTTTTGGCCAAAGACTGGTTTTTTAAAAAAATCAGGGACAATAACTATAGAATTTTTACCAGCAATCAAACCTGGTCTTACCAAAGAAGATTTTATGAAAAAACTTGAAAACACAATAGAGGAAGCAAGTAACAACCTTTGTAAAAATTTTCTATAACTTTTTAGCCTATTAATAATTTAAAAACAAAACGACAATGTCAAATCTAGTAAAATCCCGCAATAAAATATCTCTAATTGGCGCTGGTAATATCGGCGGTCAGCTTGCCAATCTTATTGCAATCAAAAATCTTGGCGATATCGTTTTGCTTGATGTGGCTTTGGGTGTTGCTAAAGGTAAGGCACTAGATCTTGAGCAATCGGGAGTTGTGGAAGGTTTTGATGCAAAAATAAAAGGAACAAACGATTATGCAGATATAGTCAATTCCGATGTCATTATCGTGACTGCAGGAATTGCCAGAAAGCCAGGAATGAGCCGTGACGATTTATTGTCAACTAATAGTGGCATAATTAAAACTATCGCCGAGGCAATTAAAAAATATAGTCCCAATGCTTTTGTGATTGTTGTTACTAACCCTCTAGATGTTATGGTTGCATTAATGCAAAAATTTTCTGGCTTACCAACAAGTAAAGTTGTTGGGATGGCTGGGGTTCTAGATTCTTCAAGAATGTCACTTTTTATTGCTAACGAACTTAATGTATCAATAAAAGATGTTAATTCTTGTGTTCTTGGTGGTCATGGCGATACAATGGTTCCTCTTATTCGCTATTCTACTGTTGGCGGTGTTCCAATTCCAGATCTTATTAAATCTGGCAAAATAACTCAACAGCAAGTAGAAAACATTATTCAAAGAACCCGCGATGGAGGAGCTGAAATTGTCAAGTTATTAGGTAATGGCTCTGCATTTTATGCACCAGCATCTTCTGCGATTGCTATGGCAGAAAGCTATATTAACAACAGAAAAAGAATACTTCCTGTTGCAACCTTTCTCAATGGTCATTACGGTGTTCATGGTATGTATATAGGTGTTCCTGCGGTTATTGGCGGTGGCGGTGTAGAAAAAATTATTGAACTAGAGTTAAATCCGCAAGAAAAATCTGAATTCGATAAATCTGTTATTGCGGTAAAAGATCTGCTTTCTTTGGTTGAGAAAGTTTAGTCAAGATAATTTAACAGCACTGGGGTTGTGGCTATTGAGTTAAACAATAATAAGAAAAGAGTCTTGGTTGTTTTTTTATCTATTATTTGTGCCTTTCTTGTAATTTCTGCAACCCTAGTTAAAATTGCTTTTGTTGGCGATAAAGCTAAGATTAACAGAAAATACAGCAACCCACACCCCGAGAGGCGAGGAAAAATCTTTGATAGAAATAACATACTTCTGGCTTCCGATTTAAAAATAAATTCACTTTACATAAATACTATTTTATTAAAAAATCCGGAAGAAGAGCTTTTAAAGCTTTACAATGTCTTGCCAGATATCAATACCTCTGATTTATTAAAAAAAATTAACGACACAAAGAAAGCCAAAAACTGGATATTAATAAAAAGAAATCTAACCCCGTTGCAGGTTGCAAAAGTTAATAATCTTAATATTGCAAGCTTTGTTTTTGAAGATAGTTTAACTAGAGTTTATCCGCAACGAGAAGTGGTAAGTCATATCATTGGTTATGTCGATGTAGACAGAAATGGTCTTGCAGGTATGGAGATGGCAAATAACGACTTACTTAGCGATTACGATAATAATATAAATTTATCGCTAGATATTAGAGTCCAAGATATAGTCTATAACGAATTAAAAGAGGCTCTTGTAAAATATCGCGCCAAGGCTAATAGTGCCATTGTAATGAATATTCATAATGGCGAAATAATAGCCGCAGTATCTCTTCCTTCCTTCGATGCCAATTTGCAAAAAGAAGCAACCCCAGATCAAAGATTTAATCGTGTCGTAACTTCAACATATGAATTAGGTTCGATTTTTAAGGTTTTTACCAATGCCATTGCTTTTGATCGTAATATTATTAAAAAAACCGATCTTTACAATGTTTCTCAGCCAGTTAAATATGGCAAATTCACTATTAACGACGACCATTACTATCAAGATCAGATGACCGTTGAAGAAGTTTTTGCCTATTCTTCTAATATTGGCACTATGCAAATCGCCAAAAAAATTGGTATCGAAACACAGAAAGAATACCTAAAGAACCTTAATCTTCTCGATAAGCTTGCGGTAGATTTCCCAGGTTTAACTAGACCGCTATATTCTAAAGTGTGGCGAGAAATAAGTATGCTTACTATTTCTTACGGACACGGAATTGCCGTGACTCCACTGCATATGGCTTCTGCTTTTGCTGCGGTGGTTAACGGCGGAATTTACTATCAACCATCTTTCTTAAAAATTGACAGTGTGAATCGCTTTAATAGCCAGCAAGTGCCAAATAAGAGTAGGTTAGGTCACCGAGTTTTTAAGGAAAAAACTAGCAAAGAGATGTTGGATATGCTTAGAAAAGTAGTGGTTTATGGAACTGGAAGAAATGCTAATATTGAAGGTTATGAAGTGGGGGGTAAAACTGGAACAGCAAATCGCGCTGAAAAAGGTGGTTATAACGAGAAATTAACAGTTGCTTCTTTTATTGCCACCTTTCCTGTTAGTAATCCACAATATTTAGTTTTAGCAGTTTTTGATCGGCCAAATTATATTTTTAATACTGGCGGTATGGTTGCAGCCCCAGTTGTGGGCAATATAATTAAAAACATTGCACCAATTTTAGGAGTTAAACCAAATATCAAAAATAATAATATTGGTAGTAGCAAAACCAATTAGTTATTGTGATATTTGTTGATAAATTGCAATAAATCTCTTGACTTTTTAAAAAGTAAATCGAAAATAACCTTACTTTATTTCCGCAATGATTCTAATTTTTCTTTGTTATAGCAAAGTCTTGACAGAAAAATAACAACATTCCGCAATTGCCAGTATCAATTCTGTAATTTACTTTTATGAAAATCTTTAACTCACTAAAATCTGCAAAAAAACGTGACAAAAACTGTAAAGTTGTTCGCAGAAAGGGTAGACTCTATGTTATTAATAAAGTTAATCCTCGTTTTAAAGCTCGCCAAGGCTAATTATCTATTATTATTTAAGGTATATATATTTACTAGCAATTCTCAGATATTAATTTATCGATAGATCTGCTTAATTAAAAAGAAAATATCTTTATCAAACCCATCAAAATTGTCAATTGTTGCAAAATGGTAGCAAATAGTAGTGAAAATTATTAAATCAAACAATAAAGACGATAACGGAAGGTTTGCAACCAAAATCAGAATAGGTAGTCGCGACAGTAAGTTGGCTCTTATTCAAACCGCAGATGTCATTAGCAAAATTAATGCATTATTCCCCGAAATATCTTGCGAAATCTATAAAATAAAAACATCTGGCGATAAAATTACCGACCGTGCTCTTTATGAAGTAGGTGGTAAAGCATTATTTATCAAAGAGCTAGAGGATGCAATAATAAATAAAGATATCGATGTTGCAGTTCATTCTGCAAAAGATCTGCCACCATTTATTTCTAGCAAGACAAAAATATCGGCAACCTTAGCTCGAGCTAAGGTTGAAGACTGTCTAGTTTCTAATCTATACAATAACTTAAATTCCCTTCCTAGCAATGCAATAATTGGCACATGCTCGCCTCGTCGTAAAGCTATTTTAGAAAAAATATCTTATGATCTGGGTTATGATTGGCAAATATCACCTCTTCGTGGCAATATAGAAACAAGAATTAACAAGCTAGACAAAAAGCAATATGATGCAATTATTCTTGCTTCTTGTGCATTAGAAAGACTTGGTTATGAAAATAGAATAAGCTCAATATTGGCGAAAGATGAATTTATTCCTGCTGGTGGTCAGGGCTTTTTGGTTGTGCAAAGCGGAGCAGAAAACTCTTCTATTAACAAAATAATAAAAGAAATCAATAACGGTATCGGCGAGCTAGAATTATTATCTGAGAGAACTTTTTTGCAAAATCTTGGGGCATCTTGCTTCTCGCCCGTTTCGGTTTATGCTAAAATCAACAACAGCTTATTAAATATCAAAGCAAAAATATATAGCTCCAACGGCTTGGAAAGCTTTTACCAATCTGTTAATTGCCCTATTGATTTTAATAATAATAACGATGCTATAAAGACCGCAGTAAATGCTGGTATTGATTTAGCTAATATTTTCAAAGAACAAGCCAGGGATTTACTGCAAAAAATAATTTGCAATTAATGTTGCCAAAGTTTAATTTATATATTATCAATATTTGTCCAAACCTTTATTTAAAATGAATTATCAAGAAAATCTTATAATATTCGACACAACACTTCGTGATGGAGAGCAGGCACCAGGAGCAACAATGAACCTAGAAGAAAAGTTGCTAATTGCCAAGGAGCTCGAAAAAATGGGTGTCGATGTGATTGAGGCTGGCTTTCCAATTGCATCTGAAGGTGACTTTATGGCGGTAAAAAAAATTGCCGATACAATTAAAAATTCGGCGGTTTGCGGATTGTCTCGTGCAAAAAGAAGCGATATAGAAAGAACTGCCGAAGCAATATCTAAAGCTACTAGACCACGAATACATACATTTTTAGCAACTAGTAAAATTCATATGCAATACAAGCTAAAAATGGACGAAGAACAAGTGTTGGATGCAATTAAAACCAGTGTATCTTTGGCTCGTAATTTAGTTGCCGAAGTAGATTGGTCTCCGGAAGATGCAACAAGATCTACTAAAGACTTCTTGTTTAAAGCAATAGAAACCGCAATAAAATATGGTGCCAATACAATAAATATACCAGATACAGTGGGTTACACTACCCCAGAAGAATATTTTGAATTAATTACTGCAATACGAAATAATGTTGCCAATATCGATAAGGTAATAATTTCTGCTCATTGCCATAACGATCTAGGTTTAGCTGTTGCCAATTCTTTAGCGGCAATTACCGCTGGGGCTAGGCAAATCGAATGCACAATAAATGGAATTGGCGAAAGAGCAGGAAATGCAGCTCTTGAAGAAATAGTTATGGCAATCAAAACTCGTGCCGATTTTTATAAAATCAACACTAAAATCGACACAACACAAATTAGCAGAATTTCTAAATTAGTTTCTACAATTACTGGTTTTGCAATTCAGCCAAACAAGGCTATTGTTGGAGCCAATGCATTTGCTCATGAAAGCGGAATTCATCAGGATGGCATATTAAAGAACAGATCGACATATGAAATTATGTCTCCGCAATCTATTGGTCTAGACAAAAATTCGTTAGTTCTTGGCAAGTTGTCGGGCAGGGCGGCATTAAAAGATAAGCTTGCTTCGATGAACTATCAACTATCGGAAGAGCAATTTACAGATTTCTTTACTCAGTTTAAAAGCTTAGCAGATCGTAAAAAACAAATTCATGATGAAGACTTAATTCAAATCATCGATTCTTCGATCGTCAAAAAAAATAACAACCTGCAATTGGTAAATTTAGCAGTTAATTCGGCTAATGACAATTCTACAGAGGTAAATATTACCATAAATGTTAATCAAGAGTTAAAAAATATTTCCTGTCATTCTTTATTTGGTCCGATCGATGCAATTTTTCTTGCAATAAAAAGCATTATTCCTCACGAGGCTAAGCTAGATTTATATCAGGTTCATGCAGTAACAGAAGGAAGTGATGCACAGGCTAGTGCAATAGTTCGCCTTGAAAAAGATGGAAAAATATATACCGCAAATGGTTCAGACACTAATGTTTTAGTTGCTTCAGCGGTTGCTTATCTAAATTCTCTTAACAAATTATTATCCTTAAACAGTTAAGTTATGCCAAAAAAATACTTCGATAAAAATAACAGTAGTTCACTATTTCAACAATCTTCTGGTCTTGGCGGTCTAATATTAAAGTCTAATACTGCTAATTACGATTCTTTAAAATCTGCTGACAACATCAAGGTTAAAAATACTGCCCAAGAATATAAAATTAGAGAAGTGAGATCTGATATTTTTCACAAAGAAGGTATAAAAAACAACAAGACCTCGGTAACAGAAAAACCAAAATCCTTAGGCTTGTTTAATCCTAATTATAAAGGTGATAATCAAGTTCTTTACAGCACAAAACAAGGCTCAAAAAAACTTCTCAATGTTGCTAAAAATAATTCAACTTTATTCAGAGACGAAGCTAAGTCAACACCTGCGACTACTAGTGGTAAAAAGCATTATCAAACAAATCATGTAGTTAAGCCATATTCCTTTGCTTCAGGCGATAATAACGGCAAAACTTATCATAAAAAACACCATAGCTATAATCAAAATCTGTGTTCTTTACAATTTTCTACTATCAACGAAGAAACTTTCAATTATCCTAAAATATCAACCTATTATCGCTCTAATACTAACAATAGCAGTAGTGTTTTTGCCTTATTATCACCATCTTCAAGCAATATCTACAATGCTTCACATTCTAACCTAAAGAATTCTTTCTGCAAAGAAGTGTAGAAATAAGTCTATTAAGTTGTGCAAAAATTATGAAAGAAGAACTAAGAACTGCCTTTGGCAGAATAACAAATTACACCGAAAAACAAGAAAATGTTGATGGTGAAATAATTACCAAAAGATTATTTAATCTTGAAAAAGAATGTTGCGGTATTCCTGTAAAGCTAACAATTAGCAACTCAAAATATTACGATAAATTTCTCCATAAGAATATTAGAAGCGAAGAGCAATTCCGCAGAAACATTAATCAAAACTGGGAAAATCTAAAATTCTTTTTTAGCTTTAGGGAAGGAGAAGAGATTGGAATTATGTATGTCGTTAGAGAAATAAACAATGTAGAAAAAAATATTTTTAGGAACTTTTTTGTTTCCAAATCACAATACGATAATTATATTGCCAGCACCTCTAATTTTGCAAGTCAAGACTTCCTTACTGAATTTAACGATGTAGTCCATATATTAAAGTTTTTTTCTTATATCGTTCTAAATACTAAAAATAATTGCAACTTAGAAGAGTTTAGAAAAATTAGTGCAGAAACAAATCGTAAAGTAATTTTAGATAAAATTAAAGAAATGTCCCAAGAAGATAGAGAAGATTTTTTTGAATTACTTAGCTCTACAATAGAAGAGATAGAATATAACCAAGAAATAGATCGTTTTATATATCGCCAAGTCAGGGGAATAAACGACAGAACAAAGCAAAATCTATATTTAATGGAAACTGGAGACAGCAAGGCAATGCTTTATTATATATTGACTAATTTAAGAAATGGTTTCGAAATGCCACAAAGCAAAAAAAATCAAACAAATAATGCTGTTATTGACAACCCCTTTAAATAGTCCATCCTGAAATA
This sequence comes from Rickettsia typhi, assembly GCA_945862535.1. Lineage (GTDB taxonomy): Bacteria > Pseudomonadota > Alphaproteobacteria > Rickettsiales > UBA1997 > JAJTDS01. The sequence continues at coordinate 52,631 of CAMAYG010000009.1, forward strand.
CCTCTCTACCCCATATTTCTCTTGCCTTTATAGAACTTTTTAACTATCTTTTTTTGCCAGAAATCGGGGCACAACCCACACCTGTCGAAAGTTCCCAAAACTCTTGATAATTAACGATAAAATAGGAAATTAATGGCAGTTCAAGTTATCACTAGAATTGATGACTTGGTTGATTTTTTAAAAACCAAACTGCTATATATGAAACCTTTAAATA
>CAMAYG010000010.1 GCA_945862535.1 Rickettsia typhi
AGCACGACTAAGTAATGTCGTTGCGTTAGCACGACTAAGTAATGTCGTTGCGTTAGCACGACTAAGTAATGTCGTTGCGTTAGCACGACTAAGTAATGTCGTTGCGTTAGCACGACTAAGTAATTTCAAGTGTCGTTATTTAATGGAAATAGCATTGCTAGACTTTCTAGAGCCGATTATTAAGAATCTGATATCTGGTATTTGGGTTATTGTGCAATTTTATGTTTAGCTTCTTTATATTTAAAGACGGGAAGTGGCATTAAGGCTAAAGCTTTCGAGTTGCGATTTAACTATTCGATAATTTGGAACAAATTCTTGCTGGAGAGAGTAGAATCTTTTGCTGTGATTGCGGTGCTTTAAATGGCAAAGCTCGTGCATAATTACATAATCAAGGCAGATAATTGGGGTAGAAATTAGGTGGCTATTTAGAGTCATAACCCCCAAAGAAGACATCGAACCCCAGCGAGACCTCATTTTTCTAATCTTGAGCTGTGGCAAATAATAATGATATTTGGCAGAAAATATATTAAAATTAACCAACAATCTTTGGGTAAAAACCTCTTCGGCCGATGAATTAAGCCATTTTGTAATAATATTTTTAGTTTTGCTATTTTTTGTTTTGTAGATATAGATAATATCTTCTAGGATCTCGACATAGTTTTTCTTTGCCTCGACAATTTTAATTCTGTAATCAATACCTAAATAGCATATGGTTTCGCCGTCGATATATAATTTTGGCTTGGCTATTGGCTTTTTATTATTTTGAAAATAGGCAATTTTTTTATCGATCCAGCCTTGTTTTGCCTTGATGATGCTGTTGATCTTATTTTTACTAAGAGAGCTTGGAACCGTAACCCTAACGGTGCAATCGTGATTAACTCTAATGCTAATGGTTCTGCGACGAACAGATTTAACAATTTGAAAAAATGTGGCGATTGCTTCCATTAGCAGGAATTTTAAGTTGCAAAAATATTGCTGTTTAAAGCTTTGCCAGTTCTTGTGTAAGCAAGTTAATATCTGCATCGGTGGTTAATTCGCTAAAGGCAAGAATCATCTTATTGCCTATTGCCAAACCGCCAATGATATTATTTGCCAATAGCTTCTTATTAACTTCTTTGGCATCTTGCGGTAATTCAATGGTAAATTCGTTAAAGAAACTATTATTGAGAATTTTAATATTGCCAATTTTCGCAATAGCATCGTGGGCTTTGCAGGCTTTCTGATGATTTATTAGAGCCAATTGTTTAAAGCCAATTTCTCCTAGTAAGCTAGTATGGATGGTAAATGCTGTAGCACATAAACCCTGATTAGAACAAATGTTCGAAGTTGCCTTTTCACGGCGAATATGTTGCTCGCGGGCATTTAGAGTAAGAACAAAGCCATCTTTGCCTTCGACATCGACAGTTTTACCGCAGATTCTACCAGGCATCTGGCGAACAAATTGCTTCTTGCTGGCAAAGAAGCCTAATAAAGGCCCGCCAAAATTAAGGCCAACACCCAAGGATGAAGCTTCGCCAACAACAATATCAGCCATTGATGGCGGTTGCAACAGACCTAAGGCAACAATTTCGTTCACTGCAACAATCATCATCGCCCCTACTTCGTTGCATTTATTGCGAATCTGGGCAAGATCGGTAATGTCGCCGTAGAAATTTGGATATTGCACCACAAAAGCCGCACAATCTTCGTTAATTTCGTTAAGATCTGAGCTAATGGCAATTTGGGTTTCTGCCAAATCGAGGTAGGTTTTGCTAACAGCAAGATAATCTGGGTGAGTATTGGTGTCGAAAATAATTTTTTTACGATCTTGCTTAATTCTTAAAGCCATTAAACAAGCTTCGGCAGTAGATGTTGCCCCATCATACATTGAGGCATTGGCAATTTCCATACCGGTTAATAAAGCGATCATACTTTGAAATTGAAAGATAACCGCTAAAGTTCCCTGAGATATTTCTGGTTGATAAGGGGTATAAGAGGTAAGAAATTCTGACCTTTGAATGAGATGGTCTACGGCAGCGGGAATATGATGTTTATAGCAACCGGCACCAAGAAAAAACGGCCCCGAGCCTGCGGAACGATTTTTAATTGCCAACTTACTAATATGATTCTCGACTTCTATTTCGCCTAAATGATTAGCAAGTTCGCTAATTGGCGAAGTAAGCAAGGCTTCTTGCGGAACCGCATCGAATAACTGATTAATGTTGCTAATGCCAATTTCGGTTCGCATATTGGCACGATCATTTGGTGTAAGAGCAAGGTAACGCATAGAATTAGAAATGATATTATCGATAAAGACCAACATAATATTGGCAAAAAGCACTAAATTACCGCTAATAATATTAAGCTTTTTTTTATAATCAATAATAATTAGTGGTAATTATTAGGCTCTTTACTATGGGCACTGTCGCAAAATCACTCCAATATTACCAATAAATCTTAAGAAATGCTCAAGAATCTTTTGCTAATTAACCTAATTTATTTAAAAGAATAACTAGTTGAAGCCTTGTTTTATATACTTCTAACAAGGTTTTGTAAAAAAGTTATTTAACAAATTTAGTCTGGTGTAATGCAAATAGAAATAGCCAATCTTAATGATTTGCTAAGAAAGATCACTTTTACCGCCAACTTCTTTAATAGCACAAGAATAAAAATCGCCGACGAACAAGCTCGCTTTGGATGTAAAGGCAATAAACATTGATAAAACTAGAGATCTAGATTTGCGACAAGGTCAAAAGCGGGCTTTGTTGTTGCCGTAAAATCGCCCACCTTGTCATCTTACGCGACCTCCGTCGTCACCTCCGCACAAGCGAAGCGAAGTTGCGGGATCTACCTTCCGTCGTCACCTCTGCACAAAGTTGCAGGATCTGCCCCACATCGTCATCCTGCACGGAAGCTTGCGAAGTTGCAGGATCCATGGTAATAAAATCAATATTAAATGGAAGCTCGCTAAAAAGTATTTACTTTCTCTAGACCCTGCGACTTCGCGCAGGGTGACGGTTGTGAGGAGCCATTTATCTTCCCGCGAGCTTCCGTGCAGGATGACAAATGGAGGGCTATGGATCCTGCAACTTCGCGCGGAAGGTGACGATGTGGAAAATTATCGGCAACAAGGGGTCTAGCCCCTTGTGGTGAATGCGAGGGTGGGCTGATTCTACTACTAATAACCATCGTAGTCGATCTCTTTCCGTCCGTCATCGTGACGAGACAAGGGGTTGAAACCCCTTGTTGCCGAAGGAAAATGGTTGTTTATTGCGGTAAAACCGCCCCAGTCGTTATCTTCGTACTCACCCCACCGTCACCTCCGCGCGAAGTTGCAGGATCTACCTTCCGTCGTCATCCTGCACGGAAGCTTGCGAAGTTGCAGGATCTGCCCCACATCGTCATCCTGCACGGAGCGAAGCGAAGTTGCAGGATCTACCTTCCGTTGTCACCTCCGCACAAGCGAAGCGAAGTTGCAGGATCCATGGTAATAAAATCAATATTAAATGGAAGCTCGCTAAAAAGTATTTACTTTCTGTAGACCCTGCGACTTCGCGCAGGGTGACGATGTGGGGGCGCAGGGTGACAAGGTGGGGGCGCAGGGTGACGACGGAGGAGTCGCGGAGGTGACGAGTTGTGAATTAGATATCGCGGAATTGCCAAAAATCAGTTCCAAGTCTTTATGGAAAGTCTGGCTTTTAATTTTACTGGCATTTAATTTTACTGGCTTTTAACTTTAAAAGACTAATAAAGCTTGCAGATCAAAAGCCGATTACAGATCAAAAACCGAGTTTTGCAACATAAAGATAGGGATTTTTGCATGAATACAAAAACTCATCAAATAAAGCCAAAACAAAGCCTTGCAAGATAATAAATTCTAAAAATTATTAAAAATATTAGGGATTTAAATTGCAAATTCCGATTTTATTGGATTTTTTGATAAAAAATTGAGGATTTAAATTTTCGACAGTCTCTTTATAAGTCAATAAGTTGCCGACATAATTTGGGGGTTGAAACAGTCTGTTGCTGAATGAACGTTATCAATGAAAAAAGCAAATTCCGCAGAAGAAATAAGGCTCGCTTCTTGTTGTAAAATCTCTCTCCACCGTCATCCTGCATGAAGTTACAGGATGACGATTATGGGGATCTTAATTATGCGACATTCTCGCCAAACTCATAGATTACCAATTTATAACATTACTCTTAAGGTTTTGTCTAGACTGATTTAAGATGTATTGTTAACTGGAAAAAATGTAACATATTTATCGTTTTGCAATCGATAATCAAGCATTGTACCAATTGCCCCATAGTAATTAATTGCCATATAAGGCAATATTGAGAAAAATTTATAGAATCCACCTTTTTCACTGCCATTTGAATTTGTTGTTACTGAATCGTGAAATTGGGAAAAGGATTTAAAACCAGGAACTCCATAATAAAAAGCTTTTAAATGAATTGCATAATCAGATATTGATATTCTGCAAATATAACTATTTTTACAAGCATCGTCTGCCCTTCCAACGCTAGATTTTTCGTTGCTATTGAAAGGATTGCCTGTCCATAAATTTGGAGCTGGATGGTTTACTAATTGCTGATTTTTAATTTCGTTATTATTTTCATCGACTACTCTACTAACCCAAACTGGTGTAAAGGGAATTGTGTCAATGCTTGCATTGCCTTCTTCAGTTTTCTTTTTAACAACAAAATTGGTACCAAACCAAAAATCAGATGCAAATTTTAAATCTTTAGCAACACTTGCATTATCATTTATTAGACGATGATCAATTGATAAACCGCCTTCGAAATCAACAATAACTTTTGATTTTATATCGGAAATGAGTTGATAATTTTTATCCACACTAGCAAAAACCGTTCTTTGATAGTAATTATTTTTTAGCAAAAAATTCATCTCTGTAAAACCGCTAGAGCCTTGTTCTGCATTGTTTTGATTTGTAAAATTAACATTACCTGCAAAATCTAGACCAAAATATTCTAAGTAGAAATAATCTTCAATATTTTCCTTGGCGAAAACTCCAAAAACATTGATATTGGTATCGTTAGAGCTTATTTTAGCCCCCGTTAATTTAAAATCGCCATTGGCATTAATATTGATTTTATTATTAGCAATTACTGTAGTGATATCATCAGTCCATATTTTATAAAACTCACCTAAATGAAAATTAGAATTATAGCTAATATTATCGCCTGCACCTAAGCCAACATTATAGCCATTTGTCAAAGAAAACTCTTCGGACTGCATTGATTTTATATTAAGATTTCTACCAATATTCAAATTAATATCGTTAGCAGACAGATTTGCACCAATTATATTGAGATCGTTGCTAGATTTAATTGAGATAGATCCGTTGATACTTGCTATTCTGCTGTTGTTATAGAATACTTTATTATATTGATATTCTTCTTTAATGATTTCTAACCCCATTTGCATTCCATTGGAGCCAAAATAATTATCTTGTTTAATAATTTTTCGCTGTAATTGATTATCGATATCATTAGCCAAACTTGTTATGTTGACATTAAGACCTGCAATATCAATATTGCCCTTGTCACTTAAAATATTACTGCCAGCAATATTAATGTTGTTATTTGCAATAATATTTATATTGTTATTAACAAAAAATTGCGACTCTCTAGATGTCGAATTTAATAAATTATTTTCCACCGTTTCTTTCTTGCTGTTTAAGTAAAAAGATCCATAAAAACCAGTACAAAATGAAGTTGAGCAACTATTAACCGCATTGTTAGTCGTATTTGCAGCGACGATGGTCGCACTAACAACTTTTGCTTCAGCCAAAGCAAGTTGAGCTATGGCAAATTGCAAAGCTTTATCACTTGCTTTACCTTGTTTTTGAAGCTCTTGAATCTTTTTAAGACGATGTGTTGCTTTTATTACCTTTTTTTCAGAATCATAAACCGCTTTCCAAGCAAATGCTGTATCGGCATATAAATTACCTATTTTATTGCCACTTTCGATAAATAATGTGCTTTTTTGATTTATATAACTAGAAACCTCTTTATCACCTTTAATATTAAAATCGTTAGCTGTTTTAATTGTGGCATCGTTTCCTATTGCTAAATTCGAGGCTATTATATTAAAATTACCAGAAAGTGCAACTGAACCACTATTAACATCAGCAATCATAGAGCCTTTAACATTAATATTAGAAGGTTTTAACCACATAGCCTTAGATAATCCTTGCAATTCTGAGCCAAATCCATTTAAACCTGCCGAAAAAGACAAATGCAATAAATCTCTTGTTATTCTGAACTCACCCATTTCTAACTCTTTTTCTTGACTGGTTACAGTATTTGTTTCCAATGCTGAACTAATATTTACATCGCCATTAACATTAATAAAAAAGTTGTTACCAATATTGGTATTTGAGCCAATAATGTTAAGATTACCGTCGATATTCATCGATGCATCATTAGCAACTTCTAGATTAGCTGAATATTGTCTGGTATTTTTAATATCGCTATTATTTGAAGTTTCTAGATATTTTGGTCCTTTTTTGATTGTTAAAACATCTTTATTAAAGTTGGGTATTACCATAAAGGAATAAATATCGATAATTTGTTTACTGAAATCAACCGGATTGAATAGCATTTTCAATGAGTCACTATATTTTAATTTAGATTTTTTATTTATCTCGTAATGCCAAGATTTGAGCTCTGCGGCTTCGATATTAACTCCAGACAATAAACTATTGCCATCAAGATGATGTTTAAAATCCTTATTATCTACGCCTGATAAGGGATTGCTATTTTGATTAATAGCAATATTGCCAATATTAAGATCTTTATTAACCTTAACGGAAGATCCGATTAGGTTAAATTCTCCGTTATTTGCTACAATATTTAAATCTCCATTAAAAGCCAATGTTGACTCTAAGGCACTTTCTTGATAGTCGTAAATTAGATTATATAAAGAAGATTTTATGCTTTTTTTATAATATGACTCCGCTGTCAGTATTGAATTAACTGTATTAACAATATTAATATCACCAAAATTCGCCAATAAATAACCGTCGCCATAGCCCCTTATATTACTGCCAAAAACATTAATATTGCCAATTTTGTCGCTATCAATTGCCATAATTTTTATATTTCCCTTAGCAAGAATGTTGCTTGCGACATTCTCCACTGTTTCAACAAGATAAGATCCGCCTTTTTTATTTCCACCCCAAACTCTCTCAATGCGATTGCGAATCTCTTTAGCTAAAATATCGACACTACCTGCTTCTATTAAAATATCGCCATCAGACATTATTGTTGAAGCAATACTATTGAATTCTTTTTGAGCCTTAATGCTTAAGCTACCTCCAGCAATTACCGCTGTTTTTGTCACTTTGCTAAATGTATCCGATGCTTTGTGGTGAAAAATATTAATTGAATCAACATTTGAATCATTATTAATATTGCCTTTAGCAATAAGATTTAGGCTGTTTCCAGCAATAATTTGCAATTTATTTTCTATATTTGAGAAAGTATTTATCGTCAAATTTCCACCAGCTCCAAATAAATTAGCACTAGCAATTATTTTACCATAATTAATCACATTATTTGCACTAATATCGATATTATTTGCTAATAATGCCGAGGAAGGCTCTAAACTATAATTTATAATAGCTGGTTTATCCTTTGTGTAGGCGAGATATAGCCTTGGGTAGGCAACTTTTTGCATCACTCCATTGCCAATATCTATCGTCTTTAGTTCATACCAAATTATATCCGATTTAAGATCTTTTACTTGTTGCAATGTTAACTCCAAACCCGCAACTAGCTTAAGATTATCCTGTTCTAGATAAGCATTATCTATCAACTGATTAAAATTATCTTGCCAATTTGTTCCGCCATATTGATTTTGTCTTTTATTAATCGCAACAATCTGCTGATTAATTAAATTCCATTCATAAAAAGGATCGCCAAGCCACTTAATGCCATTTTGATTTGGATCGAAGCCGAATCTTCTTTTATAATAGTTACTCCCTGTTAAGGAGTGAGGATCGTTAATATTATATGAGGTTTCAATAAGATAATCTTTATCTGGAGCCGCTTTAAAAAACAGACCATTAGGATTTTTTGGCATAATTATTTGCCAATCAATGTTTGCTGTTGGTGGATTTGGGTCGATATCTTGTTTTAAAGCCAAAGGAGAATTAAAATCTAGATCAATCTGCGGAGAATCAATAGTTAAGTCATTAACAGCCAAAATACTAAGATTAAATCCGGCAGAAATTATTGATTTTGTATTTGAGAGTAAAGTTTGAGAAAGCCAGTAGTGGTCGTAGTAGGTTGCCTGTTTACAACCTCTAAATCTTCCGCATTTTTTCCAGTGGATTTGATAAATATAAGGCACAGAAACATTAAATTCTGTTCTTAGGTTTTTAAGATTTGTTGCCTTAATATCTACATTTTTTCCAGCACTGATTATTGAAGAATTGTTTAAAATACTATTGGCTATAATAGCAATATTTTCTTTCGCACTAATCACAGATTCCGTGCTATTGAGAGTAGAATAAACAACATCATAACCCCAAAGAACGGTATTTTTCCAAGCATTTGCTATATTGCGATAAGATTTTCTATCTACCGCAACTTCAGAAACATTCAGGTCTAGATTGTCTTTGGCGATATTATTTAGGCTTAAAGCTTTAATATTAACATTACCCGAAAATGAATTAATACTTGCACCGTTAATATTGGATAATTCTTCTGCATAATTAACTGATTTTGTTATATTGTATTTTGCTAACAACTCTTGATATATCTGGCGGTCAAATTCTTGAAAACTACCCAAATATAGCCGATTATCCTTTTCTAAGCCATTATAATCAATTACCTCGTCGACTAATTTTTTTGTAAAATCGCCATTTTCATTAAGATAACCAAAGCTTATTAAGTGATTAAAGATTTGCTCAGCTTTATCGTTGCCAAATTCTGCAGACAACGATTTAAAGCTATTTTTATTTAACAAAGCCTCTCTATTATTTACTTCTGCTAAAAAATGCCCTATTTCTTCCTTCAAAATAAGAAAACGAGGATCGATATTTATCTTGCTATAATCGTTAAAAAGATTAAGGAACTCTTGTTTTATGGCACCATTCTTCGATAAATAATTTTTGGCAATCAGATCTTCTAATAAAATCTGATTCTCGTCAAAAAGAGTATTTTTGTCAAAATCGACACCCAAGAAATCCGCATCTTTAAAGGAATAACTATCTTCTTTAGAGATAAGCCTATTCCATATTGCACTTTTTGCCCCTTGATACCTGTCACCAAGACCAATTTTATTAAAAGAATTGGCAAAATCATCTTCATCGACAAAGCTAAAATTTTGAGTTTTTTGATAATTCCCATTCAAATAACCAAAATCAACAAGATCGTTAAGTAAATCCTCGGCAGAGTTTCTAGGAGATTTTACAATATCATAAAAGCTAGTATTGCTAATTTTCCCCTTATCGACATTTAAGATAAGATCCTTAATTATAGCTTGATAATCCTTCAAGAAAGAGGTATTAAAAACAATGTCTTCACTATAAAATCTTGTATTAACATTGCCTTTTTCATCAATTACACCTTCTTCAACGAGAGTGTTGTAAAAATCTTTTGCATTATCAATTTTTCCTTTTTCTACTGCTTGATAATTGATATAATTAAGGTCTTTTAACAATATTTTGTTTATTGTCGCGGCTTTTACAATTTGACTATAAATATTAATTTTATAACCGCTAAAACTATCGGAAATTATAAAATTATCAATATTCACTTCGTCATTAAATAAATCGCTAACATTGCCATTATTGTCTACATAACCTCTATCAATTAACTCCTCAATTAACACATTACTTAAGTCAAAATCTAAGATTCCAAGAAAATAATTTTCGGTCACATTGCCATTTTTTACCTTTTCAATTGCTAGAAAAACATCGTCTTTAAGGTAGTTAATTAAAGGATCATCCCCTAAGTTAAGTCCGCCAACTCCCTTTTCTTTGGTATCGTTATAAAATTTCTGTAAAATATTGCCAATATTATCGATGTAGCCACTATTAAAAAGGCCAAGCATTATATTATCTGCCTTGTTGTTAAAGTTTTTACTAATTTTAGTAATGCTATTAGCATTACCTTTAACATTAACAATCTTCGGCGAGGCATTAGATAATGTTTTATATATCTCCTCCTTATAATAATCTAGATCACTAGCAACATTAAAAAACTCCAAAGAGTTGATATCCTTAAATTTATCGCTAATTTTACCTTTATCATCAATATATGAATTAGCGATAAGATCTTCCCAAATTCTCTGCGAAACATTGGAAGAAGCGACATTAAACAGATCGTATTTCGTAATATTGCCAAATAGGCTATTACCTGCCTTGCCACTAATATTAATATCACCTTTGAAAGCAAATATTTCGCCAGCACCATTTTTGGCATCATTCACGATATTGCCATTAGCATTAATATTGATAGTATTCACCGCATAAACCAAGCCGTAATTTATAAAATCACGCTCCAAATTGAGCATGATACCAGAATTATATTCAAGAAAAGAAGCTAAGCGTATGTTATTAATAAAATTATCAGCATTAATCTTTACCAAATCTTTACTAGCAATATTAATATTATTAATAATTCTTGATGCACTTTTAATATTAAGGTTGCCCCGAGAATAAAGAGAGCCAAGATCCTTAACTCCATCTAGTCCAAAAACAATATCACCCAAATTAACAATATCAGTATTGCCAAAAGAATAGGAGCGATAAAGGTGCTTAATATCTCCAGAGCCGTGATTAATAATAGAAATATTACCTCCAGAATAAATATCGTTATAAGAGATACCGCTATTAGCAACAATTGACAAGTTGCCTTGGGTTTTGATTTGATTATTATCGATAAAATCTTGATTAGTAATAATTTTTATATCACCCTCCGAGGCAATAATAGCCGAATTAACAAGACTGCCAGAATTTATTACAATCTCTTCTTTTGCCTCTATTTTACCTAATTTATTAGTAAAAAGATTTAAAATATTGATGTTTATGCTACTATTCGAGAAAATTGTTCCGCTATTTTCAAAGAAGGAGGAGTTAATAAAAATGCCATTTTTGATTCCCCTATCAAGGCTTTTACCAACTGCTATAGTTCCGTTATTTTTAATCAAACCGTTAATGCTATTAAGATAAACACCGCCTTCAGCAAATATGTTAGGCGAGTTATTAAAATTATTATGTAATTCGATATCATTCTTGCTATTAATAATAATATTTCTTTTGGCATTAAGATTAGCTAAATCAACACTGTCGCCATTAATAACAATATCGGAAATATTGGCAATAAGATCCCCTCTCGTTCTAACCCCAACACCATCTTCGGTTGCAGTAATAATAATTTTATCCGCATAAATACCGCCAAGGTAAGAGCTATCTAAAGCAAAAGCCGGCTTATCTGGCAATAGCTCAGAGGATGATGTTTTTCTTTCTGAGCTGTAGTTTTTATTACTAAGATTTAAATTAATTTCCTTAGCATGAATATCACCAATAATTTGTAAAGATCTTGAAACAATCTCAACAAATTCAACATCAGATGCATCGAGACCAAGATTGATATATGCTGGCGTGTTAATGCCACTAATAATAATATTTGCATTATTATTAGAATTAATAGCAAGGCTATCTACCGCTCCAATGCTGTTAAGATTCACCACACCACTAACAAAAGATAAATTAGAGGTATTGATGTAAGATGCTCCAGCAATACGAATTCCATTACTATTAGCAATAATCAAACTGGCTTTCTTGCCAGCTATTTCTGTTGCACCACTAATATTACTAAAACCATTGCCAGTAACCTGATTTATTACTATACTCGCTTCATTTACACCGTTTTTATTAAAGTTTGGATTGCCATATATCTGACCAGCTAAAATTGTATCGACACTAGATCCTTTATAGTTATTTAAAATTTGATTTTCCGATGAAACATTATATTCACTCCAACTGTTAAGGCTCACTCCATTAGAATTTGGTGTGGCGATATTAACAATCGGGGTATTGTTTAGGGCACGATCAGTTATGTTATTAGTCAGACCATCTGGTGTCAAGCCAGGGACATCTGTGATATTTGCAGCAAGAATAGCTTTATGAGCAAAAGCAACAAAAATAACTAATATAAGGGTGATTATCTTAGGTAAAAAATTCATAGTTAATTAGGGCGTTTTCCAAAAGGAAAACCGCTTTATAAAAGCAGTTTATTATTAAATTTAGCAACTGAGCTAAGCGAGATTAAAAACTAAAACATAGCTAAAGACACTCCAAAAGAAAAATATATAGTTTCGTTATCTTCGGAAATATTGTCAAAATTTCTTAAATAACGAGGGGAGTGCAAAGATTTAGCATAAATCAACTCCCAGTTAAAGATTTTATTGTTAAAAGACAAACTAGCTCCTGCTCCACTCATGTGCCCTTTATCGTTATCGTTGTCTACAACATGATTTCTAGTATATCCATAATCATAAAATAGCCCTAAATTTAGTTTAGCAACCAGAGCATTGATAACAAAACTATTAAAATCACCTTGTTTAGTAGAATTTCTTAAAAATATATCTTTAGCATTGATAGCAAGATCGTTTCTAATCAAATAACCATTATCACCAGAGATAACACTCTCTTGAAAACCTCGAACACTATACTTACCACCAATACTCATCTGATTAGCTCCGTAAAGACTGTCTTTACTTTTTAAAACATCTAGAGTTAGTTTGTGATTAAGAGGCAATGAAACTTTCGGAATTGTAAAGTTTATATTACTTTGCGAATAAAGACCAAAGGATTCGAATTGAGCCCTTGGTTTATCTTTGGCTAATTCATTACTGTCTTGCATAGCATCAAATAACTTCAAGCCCTTAACATATTTTGGCTGAATATAAAGACTGCCCATTGGAAAATAAATATTATTATTAAAAAAAATACTAACCTCACTTGTTTTTCTACTATTTACAGGAATATAAGTGTCCTCGATATAACTGTCAGTATCGTTTTCCTCTAATTCAATTTTTATAGAAGTTTTGTAGTTTTTACCTCGTGATAAAACACGATCAAAATAATAACTTTTCGCCTCGCTATTGCCAGAAGATTTAACTTGCGAAGCGATGCCAGATGTTGTTAGGAGATATTTAGAATAAGAATAACTACCGCCAATTGTATAATAACCAAAAGGAATGCTAAAATTAGAATAAAAAGCCTTGGAATAGCGATTATTACTATTGTCGACTATACCTATCGTGTTATTGAATTCTTTGTTAGAGCCAAATAACGGGATAGCATTACTCTCGGAGTAGTGTAGATAGATATTATCGCTGACTGCCAATAAATTATCGTAATTTAAAGAAACCTTATGTTTAATTTTACCAGTATTTTTTTGACCAGAATTATCGACTGAAAAAGAAGCAACAAAAGGATGTTCAATTTTATTATTAACGACAATATCGCTATAACCATATTTATCGGCTGGTTTAAGTGTAATTTTTGCACTTTGCGAAGATAATCTGTTGATCTGATCTATTCCTTGCTCAATGTCGCGAATATTAACTACATCATCTTTTGACAAAAAAGGAAAGGCAAAAAATTTTCGAGACATATTTTGAAAAGAAAAAATACCTTTTAAATTACGATTTTCTAATAAATCTAAACTGTTAAGCTTTCCTTCTTCGACCACTACAGCAACTTCCTCTTGAGATACTCTTGCAAAATCAAAATACACTCTAGCAATAATATAACCTTTTTCTATATAATAATTTGTTATTTTACTATAAATATTAGAGAAATCTTCCTTAGTAAAACATAAATCATGCCCCTCCCCATTGATTTGATCGATAAAATTTTCTAATATTCTTGTTGATATTTTTTTATTACCGACAAATTTAAATTTTTTAATAATTTGACAATTAGCATTGAAATGATCTCCGGTTTTTTTATCGCGAATGTCTTTAAATTCTTCCTTGGCAACACCTTTAACCAAATCTACTTCTTGTCTACGAATTAGGTTTTTTCTCTCGCTTTCTATCAACTGCCTTGCTTTAATGTTATTTTTTTCAATAGATTCACTGTCAAAAACTTTAGAGAATGAGGTATTTTTACAATAAAAAAACAGTAACGAAGCCAAGAACAATGCTTTACCAAAGGTTGCTAGCTCTAATATTTGCATATTTAAACAGCAGAACTATTTAACAACAATCTTTATTTGAGCTTTTTCTATATTCTTAATTATAAAATCTTCAACTGCCTTTGTAGCAAGGTTTTTAGCAAGACTGTCTTTAATTTTTTCATAAACCATAAGAACCGCCTGTCTCTCGTCGATAAATTTAACAATAAACCATTTACCATACAGATTAACTGGTTTAGAAAATTTACCCTTGACCGTGTTTCTTGCCTGCTTAACCAGCTCTTCTGGCAAAATATCTTCAATAACAAAACCAAGATCTCCACCATTTTTTGCCGTTTCTTTATCTAGAGATTGCTTTTTTGCAATATTGTCAAAAGAGTTAGGGGCGGTTAAGAGTGATTTATAGATATTACTAGCTTCCTCTTCATTATTAACAACGATATAAGCAATTCTTATATCTTTCTTTTCGCCTATTTTATTAACTATTTCTTGATATTTTTTTCTTACAGACTTTTCTTCTGTGGCATCTTTTACAAGAGTTAGCATTAGTTTTTGTTTTAATAACTCTGATTCAAAGGTTTTGATGGCAAATAGGTAGTCTTTATCTTTTTCTAGACCTCTTTTTTTCGCCTCTTTATAGGCAATTTTCCTTAATGTAACTTCTTTTATTAAGTAATCTTTTTGCTCTGCGGTTAATTTTGCGAAAGTTAAATGTGATAACTTACTGTTTTGTGAGATAATTTTGTCAATTTCAACATTGATATCTTGCAAAGTAATTTCTCCTTCGTTGTAAGTTGAAATTATTACTTGATCTTTGTTGTTACTGTTTTGTTCATTGTAGTATTTAAGAGATTCGGCGCAAGAAGAAAGAGCCAAAACTAAAGAAATAAAAACTAATATCTTTAATGATTTGGAGGCTTGTATTAATTTTTTATATAATAAATTAAGAAAGAAATAATGGTTATTGGCAATAATAGAGTGCATGCTAAGGTGGTTATTTGTGGTTGATTGTAATTTTTAGAATTGGTTGCATTCTAAATAATGTGGGAATTTTTTAATATAGATAATTTATTATGCAAGATGTTTTTTAAATTATTTTACACCTTCTGCATTAATTTTGTAAATCGACTTCTAATAACACTAAAAACAGGTATATCAAGAATGAATTTCATACTAAATAAAATCATAATACCGCCAAATATTTTAAAATAATCAATATTTTCATTTAAAACAAAATAGCCAATAATAACACCAAAAACAGGGATTAACAATACTGTGCTAGACCCTATCCTTGCACCTTCTTCAGTAATTAATTTAAAATATAACAAATTTGCAAAACCAGTGCATATAACACCTAGAGCCAGTAAAGAATTAATTTTTAGGACAGTAATTGAAGACCAATCAAAAAAGAAGCACGACGGTATAAGAATCGGTAAAGTTAAAACCATAGAGCCAAGAGTTATTTCTATTGGCTTAATTTCTTTGCAGAAATAGTTAATAAATATCGCTCCGATTGCATAAGAAAAAGTTGCAGTTAAAACCATAAAAATGGCAATAATTCTTTCTAAATTGATTTGATTCATACTCAACGAATCAAAGGCAATAAAAACAGTCCCTAACAAGCCTAAAACCAGCCCCGCAATTGCATTGCTTTTAATTTTTATTTTTAAAAATAAAGCGGTAATCAAAATCTCAAAAAGTGGAATTGTGCCATCTAAAATGGCCAAAACAGAGCTATCTAACTTCTTTGCAGCTAGAGCAAATAAACAGTAAGGTATTAAGCAGTTAAGCAAACCAACAACAAATAATGCAAAGTATTTTTGTTTTATAATTTTCCAATTTAACTTTAATTTTAAAAATGGTAAAACTAATAAAATCGACAAAACACCAATAAACATTCTTGAAAATGTGATAAAAAATGGCGACATCTCGGAAATAACCTTAGTAAGAGCGGCAAAGCTTGACCAAAAGATACCTAGCGATAAAATTATTATTAAGTTTTTTTTATTTTTCATTTTTAACTAGATGACAAATACTATTTTTTAATTTCCCATTTAGTAATAAAATCGCCATTTTCATTCTTAGTATCAACAACAACAACACCAATTTCAGATAACTCTACACGAATAGAATCGCTCAATTGCCAATTTTTTTCTAACTTAGCAAGATTTCGTTGCTTTATCTTCAATTCAATTAGTTCAATATCGTAATTTTTATCGATATTCTGCTCACTGCTATTATTTTCTTTTAATATTTTGTTATAAAAATCACTTGAAAACAAGCCAAGAAAATCTAGACTTGCTAACATCTGCATTTGCATTTGATCTTTTTGAATTTGACTTTGAGACTTTGCAATATCATCAGACAACCCATGAAGAATCGCGATAATATTTGCAATATTAAAATCGTTAGAGATATTTTCCAAAAAATTATCGGGTAAATTCTCTAAAAAAAATTCTTTTTTGAGAGAAAAACTACTAAAATTATTTAAAAAATTAAAATCAAGACCTTTTAATGAAGAATAAAGCTTTTTAATAACCCTAAACGACTGATAAATTGCATTTTCATTGAAGTCCAGAGGTTTGCGATAATGCACAGAGAGTAAAAAAAATCGAATAACTATACCATCAATTTCCTTATTAAGAAGATCGTCAACGGTAATAAAGTTTTTTAAAGACTTGCTCATTTTTTCGCCATTTACAGTAAGGAAACCGTTATGCATCCAGTATTTTGCAAATTTTGAACCAGAATTAGCGGCGCAACTTTGGGCTATTTCATTTTCATGATGCGGAAATTGCAGATCTGCACCACCCCCGTGTAGGTCAAAGTCGACTCCTAAATATTTACAGCTCATAGCGGAACATTCGATGTGCCAACCAGGCCTACCTTTACCCCAAGGACTATCGAAAGCAGAAGATTCGCTATCTTTACTACTTGCAGGCTTCCATAAAACAAAATCTAGAGGATTTTCTTTGTAGGTGGCAATCTCGATTCTTGCTCCAGCTATCATTTCGCTAATATTCCTACCAGAAAGTATGCCATAGCCATGAAAAGACTCAACTCTAAACATTACATTACCTTCTTTAACATATGCAAAACCATTCGCAATAAGCTTTTCTATCATAACAACGATTTCCTCGATATGATCTGTAGCTTTTGGCTCAATACTGGGATTAAGATTGTTAATAGCCTTCATATTATCATGAAACCATCTTGTTGCAATCGTGGTGATTTCATTAATTGTTTTACCTTGATCCTTGGCCGCTAAATTTATTTTATCATCAACATCGGTAATATTACGGACAAAAGTGGTTTTTAAAAAAGTAATTTGCGACAGGCGAAAGAGAATATCGTAGACCACGGCACTTCTAGCATTACCTAAGTGAGGACGATCATATACCGTTGGACCACATACATAAAATCTAAAATGATCAGCTTCTATTGTGTTAATAGTTTCTATTTTACCGCTGAGAGTGTTAAAAATTTTTATTGAGATATCCATTAGAGAACTAGCTAATTATTGATTGAGAGACCTTTGGTTTCATTGATTTTGTTGATAATTTTTTGATAACTAGCCTTGCCTTGTCTTTCCCAATGTATATTTCCTTCAATGTCGATAATCATTAAAAAGGGTATTGCACCATTATAGTTCCCGCCGATTTCCTCAACAAATTCAATGAATCCATT
Organism: Rickettsia typhi; assembly: GCA_945862535.1. Classification (GTDB taxonomy): domain Bacteria; phylum Pseudomonadota; class Alphaproteobacteria; order Rickettsiales; family UBA1997; genus JAJTDS01. The sequence goes on from CAMAYG010000010.1 coordinate 17,851, forward strand.
TTTATTAATAAGAAAATGAGGTCGAAAAAACAACGATCCCTTAGAAGAAAAGTGTGTATATATTTTGTCTATAGTAAGATTTCTGTCTATTGCTATCGAGTAAAACTTCAAATTACTATTTTGCATATTATGTGCCAATTTATTGATATCGGAAAATTGATCGGCACAAACCCCGCACCAAGTTGTGTAAAGATAAATAAATACAGGATGTTTGTTTTTATAAGATTTTATCTCTGCAACCAATTCGTTTGCATACAGACCCCTAAAATCTTCCTTATGAAAATTTCTAGCATTGATATCTGGGTTAAATATTGGTTTTTCGACATTCTCTTGGTTAATTATATGCCAAATTAGTAAAGAAGTGAAGCCTGCGATGAAGACTAGAAGAAGCATTTTATAGTTAATGTTTTTGTTTTTCATTGAAAATGATATAGTAAATTACTGAGGATGAAGCGGAATTTTTTCAGTTTGCATTTTACGAAATTCAATTAATTTGTTTTCAAGCTCTTTGTTGCCTATTGCCAAAATCGACAATGCTAAAATTGCAGCATTTTTTGCTCCAAATTCACCGATGGCAAGACAGCCAACAGGTATACCAAATGGCATCTGTACTATTGAAAGCAAACTGTCAATTCCTTGTAAATTTTTTGTTGCAATAGGCACACCAAGAACTGGTAAGTGGGTTATAGAGGCCAACATCCCAGGTAAATGAGCCGCCCCACCAGCACCAGCAATTATTATTTTTATACCTCTTTTAGCAGCATCCCTAGCAAATTCAAACATTCTTTCTGGGGTGCGATGTGCAGATATTACCATGGTTTCAAATGGAACACCAAAACCTTCTAACAATTCTTGAGCTAGAATCATTGTTGAATAATCTGATTGACTGCCCATAACAACAGAAACAAGTGGGTTTTTGTGATGATTATTTGTCATATTCGGGTATTTATAATAAATTACAAGGATTTAACTTTATTATTTTTTGTTCTTGCTGGGATAAAAGGAATTTCAGTGACAACAGCATTTAACATTTTATCTCTCACCATCACCTTCACATCATTGCCAACATAAGAAAATTCCTTTTCCAAATAAGCCTGACCGATAGAAGTTTTTAATGTTGGTGAGTATCCGCCAGATGTTAAAGTTCCTATTTTTTTATCTTGAAAAAAAACTTCCGCCCCTTCTCTAGCAATCCCTTTGTCTAAAATTTTAATACCAACTCTTTTTCTGTTTATTCCTAGGCTTTTGTCTTTATCTAACCTTTCTTTACCAATAAAATTAGTGCTATTTTTACTAACAACCCAGTTTAACGATGCTTCTATTGGCGTTGTTTCTTCGTTAAGATCGTGCCCGTATAAAGGGTAACCCATCTCTAAACGCAGAGAATCTCTTGCTCCAAGGCCAATTGGCATAACTTCAGCAAAAGAACTGAGTTCTTGCCAAAAACTAACGGCAACTTTATTTTCAACACTTATCTCGAAACCATCTTCTCCCGTGTAACCTGTGCGACTAACAAGAACATTATGACCATATTTATCTTCGGTAGAAATAAGGTTCATATAGCTAAGAATACTGAGATCTGCTTTTGGTAAAAATTTCTGCAAAATTTCTTGAGATTTAGCTCCTTGAATCGCAATTAGAGATCTTTCGATTAATGGCTGAAGAGTTAAGTGCGAAGGCAGGTTACTAAGGATCCACTTTTCATCCTTTGCTTTGCATCCAGCATTAAGAACAATAAAAAATTTTTCATCTGATATCTTGGTAATGATTAAATCATCAATTATTCCGCCGTTTTCATTAACTAAAACAGTATATTTTGCAACACCGTCTTTTATATTAGAGAAATCTGAAGGAGTTATATAAGATAAAAAACTTGCTATCGAATTGGCTTGATCAGAGTTTTTTGCAGTCATAAAAAACTGCCCCATATGAGAAACATCAAATATCCCAACTCCCCCTTCCCTAACCCACAAATGCTCTTTTAACATACCTTCTTTATATTGAATCGGCATATCGTATCCAGCAAATTCTAGCATTTTTGCATATTGCTGTTTGTGGGTTTCATTTAATACAGTTTTTTTCATATATTGTTTTTGTTTGATAAGAATATAATTTACAAAGATGGAATTTCTTTGTCGTTGACTTGTTTGGTATTGCTATTTTCCTTGCTTTCGCCTTCTGTAGAATTTTTTAAATCTTTGCTATTTGTTGAATCTTTGCTAGCTTTGCTTGTTATTTTATCGCTAATTGATTTATTGATTAATTTTGAAATCGAGGCCAAAAAAAGACAGTTTAGCATAAAAGCAATTACTAAAAAGAAGGTTATTTTTGTTACAATATTAACAGAAGACTTGCTAGAGAATGCCGAATTAGTTGGGTTGGAATTGCCACCAATTCCACTTAAAGAATCCTCGTCTGTTTTCTGCATTAAAACAATAATTATTAACACCAAGGCAATAATTACTTGTAAGATTAGTAAAAAGTTTTGTAGCTGTTCCATTTTGATTTTGATTTTAAGTTAAGTTGGTAAATTGTTGTGATTTTAATCTATTTTCTAAGTCGTTTAAAGCCAGAATCAAGATCTTCTTTAAGATCTTCAATATCTTCGAGGCCAATATTTATTCTGAGGCAAGTTTTATTGGAGAAATTCCATTTTGTTGCAGTTCTTATCGCGCTAACATCAAATGGCAAAATTAAAGACTCGTAACCACCCCAAGAATAACCCATAACATAAAAATTTAATTTATCAAGCATTCTGGCTAAAGATTCATTAGAATATTTTTTATTTAAAACTATAGAGAACAGGCCTGCGGCACCTGTAAAATCTCGCTTCCAAAGCGAATAGTTAGAATCAGATTCTAATGCAGGATAAAAAACCTTCTCAACCTCTTCTCTTTGTTCTAGCCATTTTGCAATATCAAGTGCCGACTTAAAACAATGATCCATTCTTAATTTACTAGTTCGCAAACCTCTTTGAACCATATAAGCGCTAAATGGAGCTGCTGTAGATGCCATATAACGAAAAGATTCATACATCACTCTAAAATGCTTCTCTTGCACAGTTATTGAGCCCATCAAAACATCGGAATGACCATTAATGTATTTTGTTAAAGCCATCACCGAAACATCAACACCATGATCTAACGGTTTAAAATAAATCGCACTAGACCAAGAATTATCAATGATAGTAACTATGTTATGTTTTTTAGCAATTTTACAAATTAAAGCAACATCTTGAATTTCAAAACTTAGAGAACCTGGGCTCTCCATAAAGATAACTTTAGTATTTTTTTGAATAAGATTTTTAATGTCTTCGCCAATTTTTGGATCGTAATAAGTAGTTTCAATTCCTAGCTTCTTAAGAAACTTATCTGCAAAACTTCTGGTTGGAGAATATGTATTATCAACCAACAGCATATGGTCTCCCTGCTTTAAAAAAGCAAACAGGGCTGTATTTACAGCGGAGGCGCCACAAGAAGTAATGAAACTGTTATAACCACCCTCTATTTCTGCAATAGCTTTTTCAAGGGCAAAATTAGTTTGAGTGCCGTAACGACCATATTTTAATTCGTAAGGCTCAACTAAGTCGTTGTTAGAATAACCTCTCTCTGCATAAAGCAAATCCTTTAAACTAGGGAAAGCGACTGTTGAGCTTTGATAGATTGGTGGATTAACCATCCAACCTTGCTTCTTAGGATCTCTCGCAGCGTGGACTATTCTTGTTGCCTCACCAATATTATCGGTTACCTTTTCATTCTTGGACATATTTATTTATATTGTGTTTTTTGTTTTAAATTATACAAATGAGTATGTTTCATGCGAATTAAACTTGTTAGTAAAGCTAATATATTTTTGTAAATATTATTTTTCAATAAATTTTTCTAAAAATTGTTGACTTATTAGAAAAAACAAAAATAATATCTCGAAAAACTTAGTTTTTTACCTTGCAATCTAATGGTTTCAATCCACTAGCAAGCAAAAACAAACTTACTGTAAACAAACCTTTAATAGTCATTAAAAACTATTAAAATTGTTAATGCAATTAATTTCTCTAACAGATAAATTAAACATTTAACAAAACTGGTTAAAATCAAAAAACCTATGTCAAAAAGAATAAACGCAAAGAAAAAAATTAGCCGAAAAATCGGTGCAGCACTTTGGGGTCAAGCAAAAGATCCTCAAAACAAAAGAAATTATCGCCCTGGTCAACACGGCAAAACATCAAGAGGCAGAGTTAGTGACTACGGAAATCAGCTTCGTGCAAAGCAAAAAATGAAGTTTTATTACGGAAATATATCAGAAAGGCAATTTTATAATACTTTTGTTAAAGCAAATGCCCTAAAAGGTGATGTAATAGAAAACTTTATATTTCTCTTAGAATCTAGGCTTGATGCAGTTATTTACAGAGCAAACTTTATCCCTACTGTCTTCGCTGCTCGTCAATTTGTTAGCCATAAACATGTTACTGTAAATGGTAAAGTTGTTAATATTGCATCCTACAGGCTAAAAATTGGAGATGTCGTGCAAATAAGAGAAAAATCTAGAAATATCCCAATATCATTAGAATCTCTTCAAAAGCTAGAAAGAGATGTTCCTTCATATTTACAACTAGACAAGGAAAACTCTTCTGTTAAATTCTTATCAAAGCCAGAATTTAGCCAAGTTCCATATCCTGTAGAAATGAATCCAAATTTAATTATCGAGTTTTACTCACGATAAATAAACCAAGTTGCTTGTGTTTTAAACAATACAGCAATCAGAATCAAATATCAAATTAGGATATAATGAGCTATTCATCTCAAGAAGTGAGTTCAATTTGGGGAGGAAGGTTTAATAAAAAGCCTTCCTCCCTGATGCAGGAAATTAATCAATCTATAAGCTTTGACTATCAATTATATAAACAAGACATCTTCGCATCCATAGTTCATGCTAAAATGCTATGTAGATGTAATATTATTAACGAAGAGGAGATGTTGCTAATTGTAAATGGCCTAAATATAATAGAAAAAGAAATCTCAGAAAATAAATTTACATTTAAAATAGAATTAGAAGATATTCATATGAATATCGAATCTCGACTTAAAGATCTAGTTGGGGATGTTGCAGGAAAACTTCACACAGCAAGATCAAGAAACGACCAAGTGGCGACAGATATTAAGCTATGGATAAGAGACAATATAGACGAAATATTTATACTAATAAAAAAACTGGCTCAAGAATTAATCACAAAGGCAGAGCTATACCTACAAGAAGAGGCTGTTATAATGCCAGGATTTACTCATTTACAAGTCGCTCAGCCAATTTTATTCTCTCATCACATTATGGCATATGTATCGATGCTAAAAAGAGATTATCAAAGATTGTTCGATTGCCGATCGAGGCTTAATTTCTGCCCATTAGGATCGGCAGCACTTGCAGGAACCTCTTTTCCTATCGATCGCCATTTCACTGCAACAGAGTTAAATTTTACCGCTCCAACTGAAAATTCTATGGACTCGGTATCGGATCGTGATTTTGCTATAGAATATCTATCAACTCTTTCAATAATATCGATGCATCTATCAAGGTTTGCAGAAGAATTGATTATATGGAGCTCTAAACCTTTTGACTTTATTTCGTTACCAGAACAATTCACATCCGGAAGCTCGATAATGCCTCAGAAAAAAAACCCAGATGCCGCAGAGTTAGTTCGTGCAAAAACTGGTAGAATATACGGAAATCTCCTTTCACTACTAACAGTAATGAAAGGTTTAACCCTTACCTACTCCAAAGATATGCAAGAAGATAAGGAGCCTATTTTTGAAGCAACAAAAAACATCAAAATATCAATAGAATCAATAACCGGGATGGTAAGCGACTGGAAAATTAATCGCGATAAAATGCTAGAAATGTCTAAAATTGGCTATTCAACAGCAACCGATATAGCGGATTGGCTCGTGCAAAATGTTAAAATTCCATTTCGCGAAGCCCATCACATAACCGGAAACATTGTAAAGTTTGCCGAAACATTTAACAAAGAGTTACATGAACTAAATATCGAAGAATTACAATCGATTTATCCAGAAATTAACCAAAATATCTTTGAAATTTTAAATGTTAAAAATTCTGTTGAAAGTAGAAAATCTTTTGGAGGAACTTCTTTAGTAAGAGTTGATGAAGCAATAGTCAATGCAAAGTTATTTTGGTTTTAGTCAATTATTTATCATTTAAATTAAAAAAATAATTGACTTTAATTAAATACTACTTAATTTTAAATTTTTAAAAATTTATGTTAATAACTATCAATAGTATAAAATGTTTGCAATTATCAAATTAGGCGGTAAACAATATAAAGTTTCTCCGGGGCAAAAAATCATCGTTAACAAAATAAAAAATTTTGAAGAAAAAGATTCAACTGAAGAAAAGCAAGTAATAAATATAAAAGATGTTTTAATGATTCAGCACGAATCTGGAGAGATTAAATTAGGAACTCCAAATGTTGAAGGTGTTTCTGTTAATGCCGAAATAGTAAAAAATTTTAAAGGCGACAAAGTTATAATATTTAAAAAGCGTCGTCGTCAAAATTCTCGAAGAAAAAGGGGTCATAGACAATGCCATACCCAAATCAAAATAACAGAAATTAACATATAAAAATATTTAAATAATTAATTCTATCGTATAATAAATCCCTTTTAATAGAGATTTATTCAACTAAAAGTCAAATAACTATGGCTACTAAGAAAGCGGGCGGAAGCTCAAGAAATGGTCGTGACTCAGCAGGAAGAAGGCTCGGAGTCAAAAAATACTCTGGTGAACATGTTTTATCTGGAAATATTATAGTTCGTCAGAGAGGAACAAAGTTTCACCCTGGTGACAATGTTGGTATCGGTAAAGATCATACAATATTTTCAACTGTTGAAGGCTTTGTTACATTCAAAAAGTCTAACCATAAAAGTAGAATATTTATTTCTGTTATACCAGCGGTAGAAGATATAGTAAAAATATCTGAAATAGGATAATTTCCAAAAATCAGAAAAAAGCGGACGTGGCGAAATTGGCAGACGCACTAGACTTAGGATCTAGCGCCGCAAGGCATGTGGGTTCAAGTCCCTCCGTCCGCACCAAAAACATTACAGCAACTCACTACATTTAAAAAAACAAAATGTCAAATTTCGAAACTGCAAAAATTGGTCAAAACGACACTTCCATAGAATACTCAATAAAAGTTAATGCAGAGATAACTAGGTCAATTCACGAAGAAAAAATAGAACAAATAAAAAGTAAAGTTAAAATAGACGGCTTTAGACCTGGAAAAACACCAGATAGCATAATACTCAAAAGATACAGCAACTCGGTGTTGCAAGAAATATTTGAAGAACAAATAAATAAAGCTGTAACAGAACTATATAAAGAAAATAAAGATAAAAAAATAGTTGGCTCACCAGAGGTAAAAATTATCAACAATTCACTAGATAATGGGCTGGAAGCAACGATAAGCATTTATTTTATTCCTAATTTTGAAATAAATTACAATAATATTACCGTTGAAAGGCAAATAGACAACACTTCAAAAGAAGATGTGGAAAAACAAAAAACACTACTCCTGCAACAATTTGCAACAAAAAATGAGATATCCGATACAGAATATCAAACAAAAAAAGGTGACGAGTTGGTAATAGATTTTACTGGAAAAATTAACGATATAGAGTTCGCAGGAGGCAGTTCCAAGAACTACAATATAGTTATTGGATCAAATAGCTTCATAGACACCTTTGAAGATCAGCTTTGTGGAAAAAAACTCGGCCAAGATATTGAAGTAAAAGTAACCTTTCCAAAAGACTATCAACAAAAAGAATTATCTGGTGTAGATGCTAAATTCGATGTTAAAATAAATAAAATTTTTCAAATCTCAGCTCCAGAATTTAGCGAAGAAATCGCTAAAGAATGCAACTTTATAGATTTAGCCGATCTAGAATATCAAATTACAAAAAGCCTAGATACCGTAAAAAATCAACAAAATAACAAATCTTTTCTTGAAAATGCAATAAAAGAGGTAGTAAATCAAACTAATTTCTTTTTACCAGAAAACTTAATTAAAGAATACTCAAAAGAATTTAAAAAAGAAGACGAATCTGAACTCAAAAACAAACTACAAGATTTAGAATTGGCAATAAAAACAGAAATAATATTATCAAAAATCACAGAAGAGGAAGAGATAAAAATAGCAAATGAAGATATATTTAATGAATTTAAACATTCATTCCCTATCGGCTTCTTTAATAATAAAAATAACAAAGTGAATAAAGAAGATATTTTAAAATATATAAACTCTAACGAAAATCTTCAAAACTCACTAGTGAACTCTATTAAAAACAGAAAAATTACAGAGTTTATTGCAACTAAAATTAATGTAAAAACAATCAATAACTAAAAACTATGCAAGATTTTTTCGACGCTTTAAAATTAATATGCTTTCCTATTCATCGTGAGGGCTATAAGTTTATCATTATATTTGCCATTATATCCGCATTGGTTGCAATATTTAGCAGTAGCCTCGGTTTAATTGGCATAGTCCTAACATTATGGTGCATATTTTTTTTCCGAGATCCAGAGAGGATTGTCCCGATAGAGAACAATGCTATCGTTAGTCCTGCCGATGGAAAAGTAATAAAAATAGACTTTGGAGTATCTGCACCATCAGAAATATACTCTGGCGAACAAAAGTGGAATAAAATTAGTATTTTTCTTAATGTTTTCAATGTTCATGTTAACCGCTCTCCACTTTCTGGGATTGTAGAAAAAGTTGCATATAAGCCAGGTAAATTTCTTAGTGCCAATGCCCCAGAGGCAAGTGATGAAAACGAAAGAAACTCAATATTACTAAACCACAATTCTCAAAATAAAATTATATTCACTCAAGTTGCTGGTCTTGTTGCAAGAAGAATAGTCTCCGATGTAAAAAACGGACAATCTTTAAAAATTGGCGACAGGTATGGAATTATAAGATTTGGTAGCCGTTTAGATGTTTATTTACCTGAAAATATCGAGATAAAATCAATGATTGGGCAAACAATGATAGGCGGAGAAACAATTATTGCAAAAATCAAGTAACTATCTAAAAAATTACATATGGCATCATTTAATATAGCAAAATTAGCTTCAAAAAGAGAAGAAGCTAGAATTGGTGGTGGACAAAAAAGAATAGACTTGCAGCATTCAAAAGGCAAGCTAACAGCAAGAGAGAGGGTAGAGGTCTTGCTAGACACTAATTCATTTGAAGAAATTGGTCTTTATGTTGAGCATCGTTGCAACGACTTCGGCATGGAAGAAAAAAAACATCCCGGAGACGGAGTTGTAGTTGGAAATGGAACAATTAACGGAAGGTTAGTTTTTGTATATAGTCAAGATTTCACAGTAATGGGGGGTTCTCTTGGCGAAGCTCATGCCAAAAAGATCTGCCAAATAATGGATCAGGCTATAAAAGTTGGTGCACCAATAATAGGAATAAACGATTCTGGCGGGGCAAGAATCCAAGAAGGAGTTGATTCCCTTGCTGGTTATGGTGAAATTTTTCAAAGAAATGTTGATTCTAGTGGAGTTGTTCCTCAGATATCTGTTATAATGGGTCCTTGTGCTGGAGGAGCTGTATATTCCCCCGCACTAACGGATTTTGTTTTGATGGTTGAAAATAGTTCATATATGTTTGTTACTGGTCCAGAAGTCGTCAAAACAGTTACTCACGAAAACATATCTCAAGAAAACCTAGGAGGCTCATCGGTTCATAGTACTAAAAGCGGTGTTGCACATTTAACCTTCAAGCACGATGTAGAAGCTCTTCTTCAGACTAGAAGATTAGTTAATTTTCTTCCCCTTTCCAATAAAGAGCAACCTCCCCTCTTGCCAACTTTTGACAACAGCGATAGAGTAGATGTATCTCTTAATACTCTGGTGCCAGAAAATCCTAATCAGCCATATGATATGTCGGAATTGATAGAAAAAATTCTTGACGAGGGAGATTTTTTTGAGATTCAGCCGAATTATGCAAAGAATATCATTATTGGTTTTGGTAGAATGGAAGGAGAAACTGTTGGCATAATAGCAAATCAACCAATGTTTCTTGCTGGATGTCTAGATATCAAAGCGAGCGAAAAATCTGCCAGATTTATCAGATTCTGCGATGCCTTTAATATTCCAATCATTACCTTCGTCGATGTCCCTGGTTTTTTACCAGGAGCAGACCAAGAGCATAACGGCATTATCCGTCATGGTGCAAAGCTTCTTTATGCTTTTGCCGAAGCAACTGTGCCAAAAATTACCGTTGTTGTTAGAAAGGCATATGGCGGTGCTTATATAGTTATGAACTCAAAGCATTTAATGGGAGATTTTAACTATGCTTGGATTAATGCAGAAATTGCAGTTATGGGGCCTGACGGCGCTGTAGAAATAATATTCAAAGAAGACTCTAAAGATCTAGAAAAAAAATCAAAAAAAGTTGCTGAATATCGCGAAAAATTTGCCTCACCTTTTGTAGCAGCTTCTCGTGGATTTATCGATGAAGTAATAAGGCCGCAAAATACCCGAAAAAGAATCTGTAATGCCTTGCAAATATTAAAAAGAAAGCAGATCACTAAGCCTTGGAAAAAGCACGACAACCTACCCCTTTAAAACTAATAAAATTAACAATCAATATTAATAATGAGCAAAGATAACACTTCAAATAAGAATAATTTCATATCTAGTAAAAATCTTAATTTAGATAAAAGTAAAGAAAATAACTATTTTATATCTTATAGCAAATATAACAAACCTCTAAAACCAAAAGAATTAGAATCAGAGCCAGATACAAATCCAAAATCAAAGCCAAAAATAGATTCAGATCCAACACTAACAACAGAGCAAGATTTACCTAAATATCCAATACCAAAAGCTAATGAAAAAGAAGCATATTATCAAGATTTTTATCAAACTAACCCTATTGAAATAAATTTAGAAAAACTTGAAATAGACCTAGAGCAACCGTTAACTTGGCAAAAAGCAGCCCAATTATGCTATCTGAGTTTCTCAATTCTTCCTTTTAATAAATTTCTAGAATTCATCTCTATTTTTAATGCAATAATGGATGAAGATAAAAAGGAACAAATACCAGAACACAGTTATGTTACTCGAATACCCCTAATTCCTGGAAAAGGATTTTGCGATAAACCAGAGAAAAAAGAGAAAGCAAAAGAGGTTTTAGCATCAAATTTAAGGGATGCACTAAAAAATACTCTAAAAGATACACCACTTTCATTCTTATTCAATAACCAAGGATCACAAAAAACAACAGTCGAAGATAATAAAAAAAACCCACTAAATGAACTATTAGAAAAACTCAAACAAAGGACTCCCAAAAACCCCCCTACAGAACCAAATAAATTACCAACAGCAGGGCAAGTTAAAGGTGGCGGCATTGGTCGATAAAATATAAATTGTTACTAAAATTCTAAATAAGGCTTGCTTTTTTATTTAATTAATTAAAACTTGTAATTCGTTGCTTAAATCAGATTTTATAATAATTATAGCAACATTTTAATCTAAATCTAAAATTTTGCTAAAATCACAGGATGTTAAGAATTTTCACTTGCAAACCATCTAAAGCAAATATTGTTAAAAATGAGGCTTCTGTTAGTAGTTTTATTCCCTACAAGCATCACTGGAACTCAAATACCATACTTACCAAAGATGACGAGCTTTTAAGGGTTATCAAGATCAAAGGTTTTGCCTTTGAAACTGCCGACGATGTAGATGTCGACCTTAAAAAAAATGCTCGAAACAACCTCCTTAAAGGAATGGCTTCTGGCAACTTCTCTCTGCATTTTCACACCTTTAGAAGAAAAGAAAAAGGCTTCCCAGATGGCGATATGTCGGACATATTTTCAGAAAGGGTTAATCGTGAATGGATGGCAAAACACTCCGATAGCCGCAGTTTCGTTAATGAGCATTTTATTACAATAATAAGAGGTAAAAACAAGGGCGGTATCGCTAAGATAGAATCTATTTTAAAAGGATTTCAGCACAAAACAGACAAATCTTCTTGGGAGAATTATATGAGAGAATCATATGAAGAGCTAGAAGAAATAACAGAAAGAGTAGTTAATGGATTTAGCAACTACGGTGCCGAGATTCTTGACATAGAAGCTAATAATGGTGTTATAACATCGCAAATACTAGATTTCTTTGCCAGAATTGTTAATTGTGGCTATAATAGTCATTTTCCCATACCTATTAGCGACATATCCAGACATATAGCTGTAACAAGATTATATTTTGGTTCGAAAGCTATAGAGGTTCACTATCCACACACAATCAAATATGCTGGAATAGTTGCAATTAAAGAATACAGACCTTCAACTCATGCCGGAATGTTTGATGGCTTTATGCAAATGCCTTTTGAGCTCGTCATTTCTCAATCCTTCTCTTTTATAGATAGAATGATTGCAATAAGCTCAATGCAGTTACAGCAGAGAAGATTGGTTCAGTCAGAAGATGTTGCAATATCTCAAATTCAAGAAATTGATGCCGCATTAGATTCTGCAATGAGTGGAGAATTTGCTTTTGGCAAGCATTATGCAACGGTTATGTGTATCGAAAACAGTGTCAAAACACTAGAAAGTGCCCTGTCAATGTCGGTAGTAGAATTTTCAAATTGCGGAATAACAGCAACTAGAGAAAGATTAAACCTAGAGCCTGCTTTTTGGTCTCAACTGCCATGTAACTCGGAATTTATGGCAAGATCTTCAGTTGTTAACACATTCAACATTGCTGGCTTTGCATCTTTTCACAACTACCCCTCAGGAAAAAGAAAAAAAAATCATTGGGGAGATGCAGTAACTGTACTCAAAACAGTTTCCGGAACCCCATTTTTCTTTAGTTTTCATGTTAGAGATGTTGGTCATACTATGATTATTGGCCCAACTGGCTCTGGTAAAACTGTTTTACTAAACTTTTTATGCGCTCAAGCTCAAAAATTTCGTTGTAGACTTTTCTTTTTCGATAAAGATCGTGGTGCAGAAATATTCATTAGAGCTATTAGCGGAAGGTACATTATTCCCGATGTTGCCAAAGTTTCTGGCTTCAACCCTTTGCAATTAGAAGATAGTAGTGAAAATAGATCTTTTTTGGTAGAATTTATTAAAGTATTGGTTTCAAATGGCGAGGATAAACATTTGCCAGCACATGAAATGGAAAGAATAAACGAGGCGGTATCAGGAAATTACAAACTACCAAAGTCTCAAAGAAGACTAAGAAACATCGCTCCTTTTATGGGTTTAGGAGGACCAGGTACTTTGGCAGGAAAGCTTTCAATGTGGCATTCAGATGGTTCACATGCTAAACTTTTTGACAACGAAGAAGATTTGATAGATTTTACCTCAGCCAGAAGCTTTGGCATTGAGATGGCAAATATATTAAATGACAAACTTAGCATATCTCCTGTTTTGCTATACTTATTTCATAGGATTCAAAGTTCATTAAACGGCTCTCCAACAATGATAGTCCTTGATGAAGCTTGGGCATTGATTGGTAATGCGGTATTTGCCCCAAAAATTAAAGACTGGCTGAAAGTTTTAAGAAAACTTAATACTTTCGTTGTTTTTGCTACTCAGTCGGTAGAGGATGCCGCAAAAAGCAGTATATCAGACACTCTAGTTCAACAAACTGCAACACAAATATTTTTACCAAATCTTAAGGCTACAGAAATTTATCGCGAAGTATTTATGTTGTCGGAAAGAGAGTTTAAACTTGTAAAAACCACAGACCCATCAACTAGATATTTTTTAGTAAAACAGGATAACGATGGGGTCGTTTCCCGTATTGACCTTAGCGGAATGGATGATGTTGTTAGGGTTTTGTCTGCACGAGCAGATACTATTGTCTTGCTAGATAAAATAATAGAAGAAGTAGGCGAAGATCCAAACGACTGGTTGCCAATTTACTATGAAAAAAGTCGCCCGAAAAAATATTAGACTTATGAAAAGAACTTGCTCTAATTTTAAATTGCTTCTACTAATCCTCCTATTTACAATAACAATTAGTGCTATTTTGCCAAAAGCTAACCTTTATGCTGAAACAAAGGCTGAAGACTTGAACCTAGATGGAAAAAAGGTTACAGACTTTAGCCTACCCAATAAAGATGAAGAAAATAATCCAGAATTATATATTGGAGCAGGTAGAATAAAAAACTGCACCACAGAAGGAAAGATAGAGCAAGATTTTGCAATGTTTAAAAGTACAACAGGAGGTTTTGCTAAAGATTTTGAAAGAGGACTAGGTAAATGCAACACAGGAGTGCTCGCTTATGCTTTTGCAACTTGGAAAACTTCGGTAATGTTTGTTAATTCAGCTTGCAATGTCAATTCTTCAGTGGGAGTTTTTAACCCAATTACCGACTTAGTAGTTATTGTTAAAGGCATCAAATCAATCAAAGAGCCAAAATGTTTGATTGCTTATACAGGCTTTATTAGCTCTGCACTGGTTTTGTTAGGTTATATTGGAGTTTCTTTTTCAATGGCTGAACAGGCATTTAAAAATATATCTATATGCGGAGATGGCTGGTTTACACCAAACCACCATAAATATGACTTCTCTGGAACAAATCTTACATTTCCAGGTAAAGTTACAGTTACAGGTGGCAATATCGATTACACAAACTCTGAAAACCCAATACAAAGTAAAGATTTGATAGAAGCAAAATATTTAAACTTAACAAATTATAGCGAATTAGATGTTAGGCAGTACTTAAATGGTGGAATAGAATTTGAGGCAAAAACACCAACTAAAACTTGCTACGATCCAACAGTAAGTTTAGACGAAAACTCTCCTCAAAAATACTACCTCAGAGGTTTTGCTAATGGCAAATTTAATTGCAATAAATATCGTTATACAAACTACTCACGAGATCCTTTCAACAATGCACCATTTACCCTAGAAAGAATTACCCAATTTAAAAGAGCATTTGAGTGCTGTACAGATATAAGCGAGAATCACATATGTGTTAAAAATACAGATAGCCATAAATTTTGCCCAAAAGATTCTGAATGCGATTTAGGGGGAACGTATGGGAAGGTTGCTGTTAAAGCAACCAATAATGGAAAAATAATATGTGCTGAGATTGATCAGTACTGTCCTTATCAATTTTCAGTAAGAGGAGGAAGCCCCCATTGTAGAAAATTTAAAGACGGAATTGCAACTACCGACGGAACATGGAAAGATTTCAGCTACTACACCACGGATGAGGTAGAAAAATTTAAAAAAGACAACAAATGCAATCTATATAGCGAGATTCGCAATCCCGATTGTAGTTTTAATGAAAAAGTTGGTAAGTGTAAAAATTATTGTCAATATATGCGACATTGTACTATTACGAGTAAAGTTAAAAACAATTACAATAGCTCTCTTTCGTCACCATACTTCCCAAAGGCATGTTACGACTTTAAAGGAGATAGCTTAAATGGTTCTTCATTATTTGAAGGATCTTTAGGGGTAGCTTCTTCCCTATTACCAACAAACTTTACAACACCAATAGTTCAATGCCTAAGAGAAACTATTGAAAATATGTTTTTAAACCGCTACGGAAAATCAGTTTGTTTATCACCAGGGGAAACTCCTGATAAAAATGGTACATGTGTTTCTGGTTATCAAATTGAAAATGAATTTCTTGCGAAACAAGGAATGCCAGTTAATAGCACCTCTTTTTTTGCAAAAAGCCAAGCCCTACTATCAAAATCAATAAAAATTTTTTTAATGTTTTATGTTATGATAATTGGTGCAAGAATAGCAATAGGAGCATTTGATTTAAATAAAAAAGAAATGCTTTTGTTGATATTCAAGATATCTATGGTGGTATATTTTGCCTTAGGTACAGGATGGAAAGATAACTTTTTTCAACTTGTTTACAGGGCATCAGAGACTGCCTCACAGATAATATTTAAAATATCAGTATCTAATAATGAAAGCGAGAGAGACGGTTGTCAATTTGGAGTTTTACACATAACCAAAACAAATACCTTTGTAAATTCAAGACTTCAGTATCCAGATGGGAAAGGTTATTTGGCAATGTGGGACACGATTGACTGTAAAATTGCTCGATATTTAGGCTTTGGTCCGTCTTTAGGCATTCCAAATATCGCAAAAGTTATTTTTACAGGTTTCATAACTTCACTTAACCCAGTATTGGCAATGTTTAATAAATTAAGTATTTGGTTTGCTGTTAGCTTACTTATAGTTGCCATACTTTTAATATCTGTTGCCATAAGAGCGATTCATATTTTTATCACATCTTCTATTTTAATAGTCTTACTAGTTTTTGTTTCACCGCTAACTATAACACTATCACTATTTGAAAAAACTAAAAATATATTTAACAGCTGGCTTAGTCAATTAATAGGTGTTTCATTACAGCCTATTATATTATTCACTTATTTAGCACTTTTTATTACAATACTCGATAAAGCAATGATAGGGGGAGCAAGTTTTGCCGACAAATCAAATGGAGTAATAAAAACAATAGACTGTAGACCTTATTGCTACAATGAAAGTGCAGCCAGAGATTATAGCAAAGATGACTGTGATAGCAAGAATAGAGATATGATAATCCCAATAGAAAAGAGCGTTGCTTGCTTAGTAGACGAAACAAATTCAAAATTTGATTCTTGGTCTATTGGTTCGATAATAGGATTATCCTTTGGTATATTAAAAAATTCTAGTGGCGCAAATGCCTCTACAATCATTATCAATTTAGCAAAAGTAATGCTAATTTTATATGTTTTATATAGTTTCATGGATTCGATACCAGGAATAGCTTCTAGTATATTTGGAGGTACCGAAATGAAAGGTGGAGACGGCATAAATCCTATTTCCACAATCAAAGAAATTGCTGATAAAACTTTAGGAGCTCAACAGAGAGGTCACAGATCTATTAAAAAACTACTAGGATTCGGATCAAAAAAAGGCGGGACATAACAAAAATCGAAAACTTGAAACTATGAAAAAAGAAATATTAAAACCAGAATATAAGATAATAGCAGACCATGTTAGATCTACCTGCTTTTTGATTGCGGATGGCATTATTCCATCTAACGAAGGAAGAGGTTATGTTTTACGAAGAATCCTTAGAAGAGCAATATTGCAAACTCATAAATTGGCAATCAAGCAAGATTTTCTGCATTTAGTCGCAAATAGAGTTATAGAGATATTTAGAATACAATACCCAAGCCTCTCAATCGCCCGAGATACAATAATAGAAAATATAAAAATTGAAGAAAAAAAGTTTAAAGAAACAATCGAAAAGGGTTTAAAAACAATACAAGAAGAGTTTAAAAACAACACTAAAGAAAGTAAAAAAGTAATCAAAGGAGAAATTGCATTCAAATTACACGACACCTTCGGATTTCCTCTAGATCTAACAGTAAATATAGCTAAAGACAACGATACAGAAGTTGACCTAGAAGGATTTAATATCGCGATGTTAAAACAAAAGAATAAGGCAAAGGAAAATTGGACTGGAAGCGGAGAGAACTCAATAGATAAAATATTCTTTGACTTAAAAGAAAAATACGGAGCAACGGAGTTCGACAGACATAACGAAACAAGTTTGCCGAGTAAGATTATTGCAATAGTTGCAGATAATGTTTTAATAGAATCAATTAATGATATCAACATAGATAACTATGAAACAATTTATATTATCACTAATAAAACACCTTTTTATGGCACATCTGGAGGGCAGAAGGGAGATAATGGCCAATTGTCAGATTCTTTAGGTAATAAAATAGAGGTAGATGAAGCAAAAATACAAAACAAAATAATATTACACCGATGCAACAATCAATCAATAAAAGAATTATTAAAAGATAATCTTTTTTCAGTTTCCAAAGAAATTACCTTAAGTATAGATAAGGAAGCAAGACTAAAGAGATCGAAAAACCATTCAGCAACTCATATTTTACACCATAGCTTAAAAAAACTAATAAACAGCTCGATATCACAAAAGGGCTCTAATGTAGATGCGGAATCATTCACTTTTGATTTTAATTTTAACAGATCTTTAGCCACTCAAGAAATAGAAGAAATAGAAAACTTAGTAAATACTTTGATACAAAACAACAATAATACAGAAATAAAGACAATGAAGCTGGATTTAGCAAGAGAAATTGGGGCAGAAGCTTTGTTTGGCGAGAATTATGAAGATGATGTAAGGGTTATTACAATAGGAAAATCAATAGAATTATGCGGAGGAACACATATTAAGTCTAGCGGCGAGATTGGAATTTTTAAAATAATAAGCGAAAAATCTATTGCATCTGGAATTCGTAGAATAGAAGCAAAGACTGGGATTGAAGCATTAAAATACATGAGAAATAAACAGCAACAATTAGAAAAAACTTTGGAAGAGCAGTTAAGAGAAATAAAAAAAATAAGTCAAGAACAAAGAAGAGTAAAAGAAGATTTAATAGCAAAACATATAATAAGCTCCTCTGTAAAAAATATTAAAAATCACTCGGTTGCCATATATTTTAATGAAAATATTGACTCTAAAGCACTTCCAAATATCATAAACCAACTAAGAAAAACCCCTAAGCTAGAGAATAACTCTTTAATTTTATTATTTGCAATAAATAAAGCGGAGGAGAGAGTGTCAATTGCGCTTGCAATAACGAATGATATTGTAAATAAATTTAATGCAGTAGATATTATAAATAAAATACTACCAATTGTTGGAGGGACAAAATGCGGAGGAAAACCAGATTTTGCAATGAGTGGAGCAAAAGATATAGATAAAATAGAACTTGCAATAAAAGCTTTTACTGAAATTATAAACTCTTAAACACTACAAAAAACATACCTCAACCAGATGGCTACAATACTAGCAAAAAATTTATCTCTATAAATTATAATCATCTTCGATTCTTTTTATATCATCTTCTCCGAAATATTCTCCAGTTTGGATCTCTATAACAATCAGAGCTTTATTGGAATTATTGGCAAGTCTATGCAAAGCATTTTCTTTTATAGTAACGCTACCACCCTCACGTAAGATGAAATTGCTACCATCAACAGAAACAAGAGCCTCGCCACTAACAACAAACCAATGCTCTCGTCTCATTTTATGAACTTGCATGCTTAGTCGATGATTTGGCGATACAGTAATTTCTTTAACCTTATAACTATCAGACTCTTCTAAGGTAATGTAAAATCCCCAAGGACGGAATACCTTAAAAACAAAAGAATTGTCTTTTACACTTGATTGAGAGTCTGTATCCTTAGAAAATCGATTGACTACACTTTTTTGACACCACTTCTCCAAAATCCAACTAGAGGAATTTGGTTTGTGTCGACCAGAAACTGCAAAACCCACCTGATACTTTACTTCAATAGACAATTTTTTACAGATTTCTATCTCTGGCACATTACTATGATTTCTATCTCCGCCTTTAGCAAAAATTAAAGTATCTTCTGAATACTTGTTACGAACTAACTCTAAACCATTTCTTACGGTATTATCGTCGTCATTAAATGAAATAACTTCAATAACTCCTTTTATATTTTCCATAATAACTTTTCTACTAGAAAAATTAAGAAAATAAGAGCCTTTTTTTCTAGTTAACCAATTATCGCTGTTGAGTAGAACGATTATTCCATCAGATTCCCCTCTACTCTCGATAATATTTTCGATATGACCTTCATGAATTGGGTCAAAACCGCCACTAACTAGAAAATATTTTGCCATTTAGAAAGTTAATATAAAATATTTTTAGATTGCTAATTACTTCCTTAGATCAAAACGATCGAGGTTAGTTACTTTTACCCAAGCTTTAACAAAGTCATTAATAAACTTTTCTTTACCATCATCAGAAGCATAAACCTCAGAAATAGATCTTAACTCGGAACTAGAACCGAAAGCTAAATCAACTGGTGTAGCTTGCCATTTTATTTTTTTAGTCTTGCGACATTTGCCGTCATAGATACCATCTGCACCAGACTTCTTCCATTCGGTAGAGAGGTCAAGCAAATTAACAAAAAAGTCATTACTTAGTGACCCAGGTTTTTTTGTAAAAATTCCTAGTTTAGAATTGTCGCTATTAGTATCCAAAACTCTCATTCCACCAATCAGAGCAGTCATTTCTGGAACAGTTAAGTTAAGCATATAAGCCTTGTCGATCAAGGCATTCACTGGAGAAAGTAAGGATTCTTTATTGTAGTAGTTTCTAAAGCCATCGGCTTTTGGCTCTAAATAAGCAAAAGAGTTAATGTCTGTCTGATCTTGTGATGCATCAACCCTACCAGGTGCAAATGGGATTTTTATATCAAAACCCCCCTCTTTAGTAGCTCGCTCAATGGCAGAGTTACCAGCAATTATAACAAGATCGGCAAGAGATACTTTTTTTCCACTTTTTATGTTATTATAGTTAAATTTCAGTTGAATATTTTTTAAAACATTTAGAACTTTTGAAAGCTCTTTAGGGTTATTAACTTGCCAATTTTTTTGAGGCTCAAGACTTATTCTTGCACCATTAGCACCACCTCTCATGTCAGTAGAGCGGAATGAAGAAGAAGATGCCCAAGATACCTTAACTAATTCAGGGATAGTTAAGTTAGATTTAACTATTTGATTTTTTAATGTATCAATATCAGCGGAGCTTATTGCTTTATATTTTGCTACAGGCAAAGGATCTTGCCATAAGAATTGTTCGGCAGAGTAGTCTTTTATAACATATCTACTAATTGGCCCCATATCGCGATGAGTAAGTTTAAACCAAGCTCTAGCAAATGCTTTTTCAAATTCTTTAGGATTTTCGTAAAACCTTTTAGCAATTTTACTATATTCAGGATCTAGCTTCAAAGATAAATCAGTTGTCAACATAACTACAGGATGTTTTTTAGAGGTATCATGGGCATCGACAACCATATCATGATACTTTTTATTATCAGGAACCCATTGAATTGAACCTCCAGAACTCTTGGTTTTAACCCAATTAAATTTAAAAAGGTTATTAAGATATTCATGGGTCCACATTGTAGGGTTAGAAGTCCATGCACCTTCAAGACCACTAGTGATTGTATCTATACCCTTACCACTACCGCAACGATTTTTCCAACCAATACCCTGATTCTCTATTTCTGAAGCGGCAGGTTCTTTTCCGATACACTCATTAGGTTTGTTTGCCCCGTGAGTCTTGCCAAAAGTATGACCACCTGCAATTAAAGCAACAGTCTCTTCATCACTCATTGCCATATTGCCAAATGTTTCCCGTATTTGATGGGCGGCAGCTATCGGATCTGGATTACCATTAGGTCCTTCCGGATTAACATAGATAAGACCCATTGTTGTTGAACCGAGAGGTTTTGCCAGTTTGCCCTTTTTTGTAAAGCGATCGCTATCCATGAATTTATTTTCAGGACCCCAATATACTAAATCTGGCTCAAAGTCATCTACCCTACCACCAGCAAAACCAATAGTTTTAAAGCCCATAGATTCCAAAGCCACATTACCAGAAACAATCATTAAATCGGCCCAAGATAATTTGCTACCATATTTTTTCTTAACTGGCCACAATAAACGGCGAGCTTTATCTAGATTCGCATTATCAGGCCAGCTATTAAGAGGCTCAAATCTTTGTTGCCCCCCACCAGCACCACCTCTACCATCTTGTGTTCTGTAAGTCCCGGCACTATGCCAAGCCATTCTAATAAAGAACGGTCCATAATTACCATAGTCAGCAGGCCACCACTCCTGAGAAGTCATCATAATTTTATGGATATCTTTTTTTAAAGCTTTAAGATCTACCTTAGAAAATTCTTTAGCATAATTGTAGCTATGATTATAAGGACTAGACTCCTTAGAATGTTGTCTAAGAGTAGTAAGGTTTATTTTATTAGGCCACCAAAATTCATTTAACTTAACATCTAGATTAGGATTTTTATTATTGACTTTAGAGCAACTAAAGATTGCCACTTGTAATAGCAATAGCAAAGCTAATATTTTCATTGAAATTTATTAATTGAATTACTAAATTTTACTTTAATTAATTTTTTCCAAGAATTGGTTTAATTAATAATCAAAACTTAATTCTCTATCTAATAACTTGCAACAAAAATATTAACTATTATATAATAAATATTTTCATAGCTACTAAAATGGAACAATCAAAACTAATTTTATTATAAAATGATATCAAAAACATTAACTTTAACATTTTTAATATTTTATTTTAACTTAGAAACGGCAAATTCTACAGAATATTGCAAAACAATACTACAAAAATATGCTTTATTAAGCATATACAATATAACTATATGCGGGGAAAAAGATGTCAAATATAATAATATTTTCAATACAAATTTTACAATAACAATAAAATATTTAAGAAACTCATCTAGTAAGTGGATAATAAATCAATCCATTAAAGAAATACAAAAACATTATATTTTAACAAAAGAAGAGGAGAGTTTTTATCGAGAAAAATTTACATCTTTCCCGAATATAAAATTACAAGATGAAGTAAAAATAAAGTTTAATCATGTAAACGGTATAAGAGTTTATCATAATAATAAACCTATTATGAACATAGCTGACTTAGATTACTCTATTAAATTTACAAATATTTGGCTCCACCCGAATGCAACATTTAAAAAAACCAGAGATTTATATTTTTATAGCGACAATACTTGGTAAAATTATAATGTTTCCAAAAAATATTTTAAGTTTTTTATAGGAAGAAATGGACAGGAAAGATTATTTCAATAAACTATGTTTTTCTTATTGATACTTGATAAAAGGCTCTAGTTGCGATAAAAATTGCCTAAACTCTTCCTTAATCATAAAATATCATTTTGTTGATTTAGCTAAAGATTTATTAACTCCTACCTTAATAACGATTAATCTATTTTTTGTCATATATTTTATAAAAAATATATATCTGGCGATGTTTTAAAATATTACAGCGGTAAATGTATTTAGATGAGTGGACAATTTTTTAAATAAAAATTTTTGATAAAAAAATAGTTCTTTAGATAATCAATTAGTTTAATATATTGCTTTTTTATTACTTATAGCTTGGTAATATTTTGCAACATTTTCTGTGTCTAAATATATGAATTTAGGAGAAATACTCACTATAATTTATTTAAAACACAGAAAATGTTACTATAGCTAGAGTTTTAGAGATTTATTCTATTGATTTAGCCTGTTTTTTGTAATTAGCTACAATCATGCCAGTACCTGCTGGAATCAAACGACCAACTATAATATTCTCTTTCAAACCCTTTAAATAGTCGTAACGACCCTGTATCGAAGAGTCGGTTAATATTTTTGTTGTCTCTTGGAAAGATGCAGCAGAAATAAAAGACCTAGTCTGTAAAGATGCTTTAGTTATTCCTAAAAGAACAGAATTTGCAGTAGCGGGTTTTAGGTTACTTTCTAAAGTTTTAATGTTAATATCTTCAAAATCATCGCGATCTAGATATTCTCCAGATATAAGCATTGTATCGCCAGAATCAGCAATTTCAACCCTCTTCAGCATCATGCTTAAAATAACCTCGATATGCTTATCATCTATTTTTACACCCTGCATACGATAAACTTTTTGCACTTCATTAATCATGTAATTAGCAAAAGCAAGTAAACCTTGAATTTTAAGTATATCATGCGGAACCAAATTTCCGTCAACCAAGATATCTCCTTTACGAACTAACTCACCTTCACCAAAGAATAAATGTCTAGATTTAGAGAAGCTATATTCAACAGGCTGAATTGAAGCATCACTAGAACGAATCAAGATTCTTCTTTTTGATTTATAGTCCTTACCAAATTCTACTTTACCATCAATTTCACTCATAACGGCAGCATTTTTTGGCTTTCTTGCCTCGAACAACTCTGCAACTCTAGGTAGACCTCCAGTAATATCTTTGGTTTTAGAGGAGTTTTTTGCAATTTTTGCAATAATATCTCCTGCTTTTATATCCTCGCCATTTGAAACATTGATAGCTGTTCCGATTGGCAGTTGATGTTCTTTAATAATCGCAGAGCTTTCAGAGCTATTAATTGCAATTCTTGGCTTTAAATCTTGCTTACTATATTGCTTCCAATCAATAACTATTTTTGTTGAAACACTAGTAGCTTCATCTATTTTTTCTCTTAATGAGACATTTTCATTTAAGTCTATATACTTTACCAAACCATCAACTTCAGCAATTATCGGAATATTATAAGGATCCCACTCAGCTAAATGATCGGATTTTTTTACCATATCATTATCTGATTTCAAAATCGTAGCACCATATGGAAGTTTGTAACTATGTATCTCTTTATCATCCGGATCTAATAGTTTAATTTCCGTATTACGACCAACAACTATAGTCTTACCGTCTCTGTTTACAATTGTTCCTTTGATATTAACCCTTATTTTACCATCAGATATTGCTGTTATAGAAGATTGCTCTGTTCCCTTCTGTGCAGCACCTCCAATATGGAACGTACGCATTGTTAATTGAGTTCCTGGTTCACCTATTGATTGAGCCGCAACAACACCTACAGCTTCACCAATACTAACAACATTACCAGTAGCCAAGTCTCTTCCGTAACATTTAACACAGACTCCATTTTTTGTTTTGCATGTTAAAACAGAGCGAACTTTAATTGATTTTATATTTTCTTTTTCAATTTTTTCTGCTATAGATTCATCTATAACATGTCCGCGATTTGCAATTACATTATTAGAACTATCAAAAATGTCAGCGATAGGAACCCTACCCAACACCTGCTCAGCCAAAGAAGAGACAACCCTACCATCATCAATAACGGAATCAATCATAACGCCATCATCTGTACCACAATCCTCCTCTACAACGATACAATCTTGAGAAACATCAACAAGACGACGAGTTAAATAACCCGAATTTGCGGTTTTTAATGCAGTATCAGCTAAACCTTTTCTAGCACCGTGCGCGGAAATAAAGTATTCAGTAACATTAAGACCTTCTTTAAAGTTTGAAATGATAGGAGTCTCGATAATTTCACCAGATGGCTTAGCGATCAAACCTCTCATTCCAGCAATTTGCTTAATTTGATTTTCTGAGCCTTTCGCACCAGAATCAGCCATCATATATATAGAGTTGGCAGTTTCTGGGGTTGTGTAACTTGAAATTACCTTCATCATTTCTTTAGATATCTTATCGGTACAACTAGTCCATTCATCTACAACCTTATTATAACGTTCACCAGAAGTTATCAGGCCTTCGTGATATTGTTTCTCTAGTTTTTTTACTCTTTCAAGAGATTGATTAACTTGTTGCTTTTTTTCACTAGGTATAATCATATCGTCTTTACCTATTGATATGCCAGCGGCACAAGCGTATTTAAATCCTAGAGCCATTATTCTGTCACAGAACATAACAGTTTCTTTTTGACCGCAAGAGCGGTAGACTATATCTATTAGATTGGTAACTGCTTTCTTTGTCATCACACGATTAACTATATCTAGATCTGCTTTCATTGAATCTGGAAGATTTGAATGAAGTATAACTCTACCAACTGTACTTTCCGATTTACGATAACACCTTTCTCCATTAATAAAAACTTTAAATCGGTACATAATAGGAGAATGTATTGAGAGCATATTAATATTTATGGCATGCTCAATTTCCGCTATATTGCTGATAAGTGGTAGTTTTTTATCTGGATCCTTGGCTGGATTCATTGTTATGTAATAAAGACCAAGAATAATATCTTGAGACGGAACTATTATTGGCTTGCCGTTAGCAGGACTAAGTATGTTATTTGTTGACATCATTAAAACTCTAGACTCAACTTGAGCCTCTATTGATAAGGGCACATGAACAGCCATCTGATCTCCGTCGAAATCTGCATTAAATGCAGCACATACCAAAGGATGCAGTTGTATAGCCTTGCCCTCAGTTAACATAGGCTCAAAAGCTTGAATACCTAAGCGATGCAGTGTTGGGGCACGATTTAATAATACAGGATGTTCTTTTATAACTTCATCAAGAATATCCCAGACCTCTGATCTTTCAGATTCTACCATCTTTTTTGATATCTTAATCGAGTTTGACTTGCCGTAAAGTTCTAGTTTTGAATATATGAAAGGTTTAAAAAGTTCTAGTGCCATTTTTTTAGGAATACCACATTGATGTAATTTTAACTCAGGACCAACAACAATAACACTTCTTCCAGAATAATCTACACGTTTACCTAATAAGTTCTGACGAAATCTTCCTTGTTTACCTTTAAGCATATCACTCAGAGACTTAAAAGGTTTTTTATTAGAATTCTTTACAACAGCACCGCTTCTTCCGTTGTCAAGCAAAGCATCCACAGATTCCTGCAACATTCTTTTTTCGTTTTTTATTATCACCTCGGGAGCGTTTAACTCCATTAGGCGACGTAAACGGTTATTTCTGTTAATTACTCTACGATATAATTCATTAAGATCAGAAGTTGCAAAACGACCTCCTTCTAGCATAACCAAAGGTCTTATGTCTGGTGGTATAACTGGCAAAACATTCATAATCATCCACTCTGGACGATTCCCAGATGAAATAAAACTCTCAATAACCTTAAGTCTCTTAACTAATTTCTCTCTTTTCAACTCGGATAATTGTCCGGATAAGTCTTCCCTTAGAGATTTTCTTATTTTTTCCAAGTCAAGACCTTGAAGAGCCTTTTTAACAGCTTCAGCACCCATTTCTGCAACAAAAGATCCGTAGCCGTATTTTTCTTGCATTGCATCATATTCTTCTTCAGAGAAAACATCCCCCTCTTTTAGCGGAGACATTAATGAATCTGTAACCATATAAGATTCGAAATAGACAACTTTTTCAACGGATTTTAGTGTTAATCCTAGAATAGCACTAATTCTAGAAGGTAAAGATTTTAGGAACCAAATATGAGCAACGGGGGATGCTAATTCTATATGTCCCATTCTATCTCTCCTGACCTTAGAAGAAGTAACTTCTACACCACATTTTTCACAAACTATACCTTTGTATTTTATACGCCTATATTTACCACACAAACATTCATAATCTCTAACTGGACCAAATATTCTGGCACAAAATAAACCATCTCTCTCTGGTTTAAAAGTCCGATAGTTAATTGTTTCTGGCTTTGAAACCTCGCCAAAAGACCAAGATCTTATTTTATCAGGATTTGCTATAGAGATCTTTACAGCATTAAAATCTAGAGAATCAACAGAGCTATTAGAGTTAACACTAAACAAACCGTGAGAAGAAGTTCCTACAAATGACATATTTTATAATTTTTAGAGTAATTTTAGACTTATAGTAATTAAATTTCGATTAATTCAATATTTAAACCTAGTGACCTAACTTCCTTAATCATAACATTGAAGGATTCGGATATTCCACAATTAAAGTTTTGGTTACCTTGAATAATAGCTTCGTATATTTTTATACGACCAACAACATCATCTGACTTAACAGTAAGCATTTCTTGTAAAGAATAAGCAGCACCATATGCCTGAAGAGCCCAACACTCCATTTCTCCGAATCTTTGACCACCAAAATGAGATTTACCTCCAAGTGGCTGTTGAGTAATTAGGCTATAAGGACCAATTGAACGAGCATGAATCTTGTCATCGACCAAATGGTGTAATTTTAGCATGTAAATATAACCTACCGTAACTTTACGATCAAACTTATCTCCTGTTCTACCATCGTAAAGGTCTATTTGTCCAGAATTATCTAGTCCAGCAATATCTAACAATCCAGTTACATGCTCTTCTCTTGCACCTTCAAATGTACCAGTAGCAAAAGGAACCCCTTTTTTCAAGCGACTGGCAAAATGTAGCAATTGATCGTCTGACATGTCTTGTATTTTCTCTATCTCTTTTGGATTATTATAAATACCTAACAACTTAACCCTGAGTTCCTCGACAGCGACAATCTTTTCTTCTTGACACCTATCGATTATTTTGCCAATTTGCTTACCTAACTCTTTGGATGCAAGACCTAAATGAGTTTCTAAAATCTGACCAATATTCATCCTCGAAGGAACACCGATGGGATTTAGAATAATATCAACAGGCTCGCCATCTGCAGAAAAAGGCATATCTTCAATAGGAGCGATTTTAGAAACCACACCTTTGTTTCCGTGTCTACCAGCCATTTTATCTCCTGGTTGAAGGCGGTATTTAGATGCAACATAAACCTTTATAACCTTTAAAACTCCCTGACCAAGATCGTCGCCAGATTTAATTTTTGCAATCTTGTTTGAAAAATCTTGCTCTATATCATAACATTTTTGCTCAAAAGATTTAATTAATGATTCAATCTGATTCATTGCCGAGGGGCTTTCAACAGTAATTTTCATTAAATTCGTAAGAGAAAGATCTAAAAGATCGCTCACAGAAGGCTTCTTTATTTTTAGTTTATCTGGCGAGGTAGTTATTTTTTGACCTTCTATTAGATTTATCAATTGCTCTTTCAGCATTTTCTCTATGAAGAAAACTTGCAGGTTTTTTCTTTTTGATAATTTTTCTATTTCCTGCATCTCTATCGAAATTGTTCTTTCATCTTTTTCAACACCTTTACGAGAGAAAACTTTTACATCAACAACGGTACCAGAAACACTTGCAGAAGCATATAGAGAAGAATCTCTTACATCAGTAGCCTTTTCTCCAAAAATAACCTTTAGTAGCTTCTCCTCTGGAGTCATGGGAGATTCGCTTTTTGGGGTAGTTTTACCAACTATTATGTCGCCAGGTTTGATTTTTGCACCAATATGAATAATTCCTTCTTCATCAAGCTTCATCAAAGCTTCTTCACTAACATTAGGTATGTCTCTAGTAATTTCTTCTGGCCCTATCCTTGTATCTCTTGCAACAACCTCTAGCTCCTCTATATGAAGAGAGGTAAAAGTATCATTTGCCAAAAGTTTTTCTGATATTATTATAGAGTCCTCAAAATTATATCCACTCCAAGGCATAAAGGCAACTCTAACATTCTTGCCAAGTGCTATTTCCCCATCATCTATACTATGAGCATCGCTAATTATCTGACCAGCAGAAATATTGTCACCGACCTTAATTATTGGATGTTGATTTATGCAAGTATCTTGATTTGTTCTCTTGTATTTAATGAGATTGTAATAATCTATATTGATTTCAGATTCTATGGAGGAATTTATAACAATTTGAGTTGAATCTACAAACACAACATTACCAGATCTTTTTGCAACAACCGCAGCACCAGAATCTGATGCAATAATAGATTCCATACCAGTACCAACAAGTGGAGCTTCAGGCCTAAGAAGCGGAACAGCTTGTCTTTGCATGTTAGATCCCATCAGGGCACGATTCGCATCGTCGTTTTCAATAAAAGGAATTAAGGTGGTAGCAACAGAGACTATTTGCTTTGTTGATGCATCAATAAAGTCTATTTTATCGTATGGAAGCATAATGAACTCGCCGTCTTTACGACAACTACAGAGCTCAGAAATTATTTTTCCATTTTTATCTACTTCTATTGTTGCAGAAGCTATAGCATAACCAACTTCATCAATGGAAGATAAATAAACTAAATCATCAGTAACATGTCCATTGATAACTTTGCGATAAGGGGTTTCAATGAAGCCGTATTTATTAACTTGAGCATATGTTGCCAAACTGTTAATTAGACCAATATTTTGACCTTCTGGTGTTTCAATTGGGCATATCCTACCATAATGCGTAGGATGAACATCTCTAACTTCAAAACCAGCACGATCTCTAGTGATACCACCAGGTCCTAATGCGGAAAGTCTTCTTTTGTGAGTTACTTCAGATAACGGATTAGTTTGATCCATAAACTGAGAAAGCTGAGAAGTGGCAAAGAAGTCTTTTATTGCGGTAATTAATGGCTTTGAGTTAATAATATTTTGGGGCATGATGCTATCAGCATCTACAGAATTTATCTTCTCAGATGCAGCTTTTTCAACTCTCAACATACCTATTCTTAACTGATTCTCTATCAACTCTCCTACGGCACGAACCCTTCTATTTCCTAAATTATCTATATCGTCTGTTTTAAGATCGTTATGCTTTATATCGCTAAGAATTTTAACAATTTTAACTATATCTTCAAGAGTTACATAAATATTATGTTCGTTTATATTAAGAGATAGCCGATGATTCATCTTCATTCTACCTACATCAGACAAGTCGTAACGATCTCCTTTAAGAAATATGCTTTCAAAATAACTTTTAGCAACTTCAAGGGAAGACGGGGATTCGCCCATTCTAACAGATTTATATATTTCGTATAATGCATCTTTTTCATTTTGATTACGATCAGAAATCATTGTATTATATATATACGGACCAATCAATGACTTTCCTGGATTTGCTATAGATATTTTTTTAAATCTCAGCTTTTCAAATGCGGTTAGGTTTTCTAGATTTATAACACTTCCAGCTTCGACAAGCAACTCACCAGTGTCGTTATCAAATATATCTTCTGCCAATACATATCCTGCAACAACATCTTCCGTTATTAAGTAAGAATCTACTTTTTCCTGAATTAACTTTTCAGCTGTTTTTTTTGTAATTTTAGATCCTGATTTTATTATGATTTCATTAGTTTTCGAGCAAATAAAATCAAAAACAGCTTTTTTGCCAACAATTGAATCAAAATCAAAAGGAATGGCCCAACCATTTTTAGTTACAAAAGCATCTATTGATCCGTAAAACGTCTTCATAATTTCAGTTGAAGACATACCTAAGGCTCTAAAAAGTGAAGAGGTTGGTATTTTTTTCTTCTTATCTATTCTAAAGTTTAAAACATCCTTGCTATCAAATTCAAAATCTATCCAAGAACCCAGGTTTGGGACAATTTTTGCTGTATAAGTTTTTGAGCCAGAGATTTTAACATGTTCACTGTCAAAAAACACTCCGGGAGAACGACGCATCTGAGAAACAACAACCCTTTCTACTCCGTTAACAATAAAGCTACCATTTTCTGTCATTAAAGGAATTTCACAAAGATAAACTTCTTGCTCTTTTATTGATTTTACTTCGCGGTTGTTAATATTGTCATCAAAGGAAGACCAAAGTATCATTCTTAGCTTCACAGTAAGAGAGGAGGAGAAGGTGCGACCAGCAGAGAAACACTCTTTTGATTCAAACTTTGGGGCTTTTAAATTATAATTTACAAACTCAATTGTAATCTTTGAATTATTATCGAAGAATGGGAAGTAAGAGTTAAAAACCGCTTGAATACCAGAATTTTCTCTTTTAAGCGGATCTATATCGGCTTGTAAAAATTTTCTATATGAATCTTTCTGTAACACAACTAGATCTGGAACCTGATCGAGATCGGATTTTAATCCAAAATGTTTTCTAAATAAATTATTTTCTTTACGAATAGCTTGAAGAACTTTTTTTGTCACCGTGTAAAACCTCTTAAATAAACTGGAATGATGATAATAAAAACTAAAGACTAAGTATAATTGAAGTTTTCTTTTGCGAAGAAAAGTCTAGCTGAGTAAATAGTTATCTTAGCTAGACTTTTGCTTTATTTTAATATATAGCTATTTTAACTCTACTTTTGCACCAGCAGCTTCTAACTTCTTTTTTATTTCTTCAGCTTCATCTTTTGAAACATCTGGCTTAATGAGGCTAGGAGCTTTATCAACTAAATCCTTAGCTTCTTTGAGCCCTAGATTAGTTATCACTCTAACCTCTTTAATTACATTAATTTTATTATCACCGGTTTCTTTTAAGAATACATCAAATCTATCTTTAACTTCTGGAGCAGGAGCAGAGGCATTTGCAGAAGAAGCAGAGACTGCTACAGCTGCTGTAACACCCCATTTTTCTTCAAGTATTTTACCCAAGTCGGCCAGCTCGATAACAGAGAGTTTAGATAGTTCTTCGGCTATTTGCTGTAAATTAGCTGTCATAGTTTTTCCTTTTTTTAGATTTTTTATATAGTAAAAGTAAGGTTTATTTTACAATAAACATGAGGTCCAATATCTTAAGATGCATCATTCTTAGAGATATAATTCTTGAAGATTGACAAAATAGAAGAGTGAGTTGCTCTTAATGTATAAACAAAAGAAGCTCTTACATCGTTTATAGAACCTAATTTTGCCAATTTTACAATTTCTTCTGCTGTGACTATCTTGTCGTTAAAGAATCCAACCAAGGGTTTAAGCTGTTCGACTTCCTTAGATGTGTCGTTGATAACTTTTGAAAGAGCAACTGGATCGTTAGAATACATAAAAGCCACAGGACCTTTTAGATAAGGCGATAGTTCTGAATATTTTGTATCTTTTATAGCAACATTTATAAGAGTGTTTTTAAGAACCTTTATATTACATCCGTTCTTTTTTAATAACACTCTAAAGTTATATAATTTTGAATCGTTCATTCCTCGATAATAAGCCAGAGCTATAAAGGTATTATTAGAAAGGTAGTCTTTTATATCAGTAACTTGTTTCTGTTTTTCTATTCTATTCATATTAAAAATTAGATTGATTCGATTTCTACTTCTATTGAAGGACCCATGGTGGTATTTATATAAAAGCTTTTTATAAATTTACCCTTGGAAGACTCAGGCTTACCTTCCTTAATTGACTTAAGTACAGAATTGATATTTTCTAAAAGATGCTGATCTTCAAAATTTACTTTTCCAATCATGCAATGCACAATTCCAGATTTGTCATTTTTGAAGTCAACCTTACCTTTTTTGGCATTTTTTACAGCTAGAGAAATGTCGTTAGTTACTGTGCCGTTTTTAGGGCTAGGCATTAAGCCTCTTGGCCCGAGTTTTCTTGCAACTTTGCTTATTTTCTGCATAACATCTGGTGTGGCTATAGCACAATCAAAATCGTAGAAACCGCCTTCTATTTTTGCAACCAAATCTTCTAAACCAGCAAAAATGGCACCACCTTCTATAGCTAGCTTTTTTTGCTCTTCTGTTGAAGTGAAAACCACAATTTTTACATCTTTTCCAGAGCCATGTGGCAATAAAACAGAGCCTTTTACAGATTGGTCGGATTGTTTTGCATCTATTCCAAGAACCACTGCCAAATCGACAGATTCAGAAAAATTTCTTTTTGTACTATTGGCAATTTCTTTAGCTTTTAGTATTGCCTCAGAGATGTTTTTAACTTTAATTTTTTCAGGTAAAGCTTTTTTTGTACTTTTTGTTTTGCCTTTGTTCATTTTTTTATTTATTAGTGATTTCTATTCTATTATGTCTAAACCCATAGAAACAGCTGTTCCACGAACCATAGCAATTGCAGATTCGATTTTATCGGTATTCATATCGATAATTTTCTTTGTTGCTATATCTGTAATTTGCTTATTTGATATTTTTCCAACAATGTCTTTACCAGTTGTAGATGAACCTTTTGGTAAATTAATCAGCTTTTTAATCATATCTGGAACAGTTGGCAACTTAGTAACAAAAGTAAAACTCTTGTCTTTATATGCAGTTATCACAACAGGTATAACATCTCCTGGATTAAGACCTTCTATTTTTATGGCATTAAACTGCTTACAAAAATCCATAATGTTTAAACCTCTTTGACCTAAAGCAGGCCCTATTGGAGGAACTGGCTTTGCAGCACCAAGAGGAATTTGAAGCTTTATTAACGAAAGAATTTCTTTCTTTGACTTTGACATAATATATGAGATTTACAAAATTTGATATCTGTTAGATTTTAAAGAGTGAAAATGTAATTAACAAAAAATAATAATCAACTACTTTGTTAAAAAAAATTAACTTTTTTCAACTTTGTCTATATCTAACTCTACAGACGTCGAGCGACCGAATATTAAAATAGCAATTTTAACTTTCTTTTTCTCGACATCGAACTCTTCGACAACCCCTGAAAAGGACTCAAATGGCCCATCTATAACTTTCAAAACCTCGCCAACTTCAAAATAAGAACCAATGCTTTTGTCTTGGTTTTCAATTAAACTAAAAACTTCTTGCATTTTTGCCTCACTTACAATATCTGGCCTGTTTTTACCACCCAAGAAACCTATAACTTTTGGGATTTGATTGATAAAATTATATGCCGATGAATTGAGATTAGCCTTAACAAATACATATCCCGGAAATATCTTCTGAACCGAGTTAGTTTTTTTACCCTTATGAATCTTTGCAGAATTTTTTAATGGGAGCAAAACCTCTGAAACATTGTCATCGAATTTTTTATTATTAATTTGAACCCTCAACATCTCTTCTATTTTGTTTTCTTGCCCAGAAACAACATTTAAAATATACCAATTGTGTTTTTGGTCGCTATTTTGATTTTTGATATCATTCATTGCTGTAGTTAATTTTAGTTACAAAAATTATAGATTTATAATATGAATCCAATCAAAGTTGATATTGCATAATCAACCAATGTTAAAAAAATAGCAAAACATATTATGGCAACAAAAATAATTATTGTTGAAGTATATGTTTCTTTTACAGTAGGAAAAGAAACATGTTTAAACTCTTTTAATGCTTCTTTAAAATAATTACGAATTTTGATCATTTTTTATAAAAATGGCAGGAGTGAGAGGAATCGAACCCCCAACCAACGGTTTTGGAGACCGCTACTCTACCAATTGAGCTACACTCCTAAGGTGTTTATAATTTTGCTTGCTACATTGCTATAGCAAGCAAATAAAAAATTTATTACTTAATAATCTTCGAAACAACACCAGCACCAACTGTTCTACCACCTTCACGAATAGCAAAACGAAGACCTTCGTCCATGGCGATTGGGGCAATAAGATCTACTGTTATACGAACATTGTCACCAGGCATAACCATCTCTACAC
>CAMAYG010000011.1 GCA_945862535.1 Rickettsia typhi
GTATCATTCGGGTAGGTTGCTTGAGGTTGTAAGTAATTACAATCCCAGACGAATAATCGCCAGCCTTAAACTCCATTTTACCCTTTTTAGGCTAATTTTGAGCTAAGGCTACAGAATCCGGCTTATAGTTAGTCTTTTATAAAAAATAACTAAATATTAAAAATATGAAATCATACCTTACACTTCTTCTTGCCGTTGGTACTAAAGGCTTATTTCAAGACTATAACCCTCAAGAAAATCAAAATAATCTTCTTAATAACAATTTTAAAGATTTGAATCGTGGAGTAGATCTTAATCAGTATTTTCAACAATTGCCAGAAGATGAAGCGAAGCAAGACCTTAACTCTGCAGTAGGAAGATCTCTGCAGCTGCAGGATAGCGAAACTAATGGAAAATCGCTCACTAAAAGAAGACGGCATGTGGCAGATTTGCAAACAAAACAAGCTTATAAAAATTTTCTTAATTCCAACAACAGTTTTGAAGAGTTAGTTGCTCCTTTTAATGATATAGCACTAAACGCAACACAAGCAAAACAAGCAGAACAAAGAGCAAATCGAATAGACTTTGTTAACATTGTTGCTACAATGGCTCCTCAAATAATGATCGATGCCAAAGAGGCAGTAAATCAAAATAATCAGACTGCTTTTAATTCAACAACTCCAGAAACCAGAAAAATATTAAAAATATCTGCATTACTTCAGGAACAACTTCAATGTCCAAATTTACCAGCTAATTTATTAGCTTTTTCCGAGTTAACTAGAGCTGAAAAAGAAAAACTTATCACTGGTAATATTGCTAAAGTTGATGATAGATTTTATCCAAGAAATGTTTTTAGTGGCGACAGTGTTGTGGCTGGCATGACTATTGTCGTGACGACAGATAGCAAATCTTACAGCAATAACTGCTATGGTTATAACTGTTTATATGATCTTGTAAAAGATGAAAAAGATAAAATAGATGGTATGCCAATCGATAAATCTCTGGCTAATAAACAAAATGTTGATTCATTTAAAACTAACATTAATCAATATCACAAGGTATTAGCATCGGCTAAAGCTAAACAGGAAGCCGATGCTAAAGCTAAACAGGAAGCCGATGCTAAAGCTAAGAAGGATGTTGAAAATGCTGAAAAAGCTAAGAAGGAAGCCGAAATCAAAACCAAGAAGGGATATAAAATTATCGGAGGTTCTGGTCTTGTGATAACCATTCTTGTTGCATTGTGTTGTTGTAGAGAAAAGATAGCTAAATGTTGTGCTGATGGATATAATCTTATTGACGAAGATCAGCAACAAAATGATAAAGAAGGGCAAGATCGTCAAGAAAGGCCAGGTAGGTTAATCCAAATTGTGGAGATGGTTGACTTAAATTCATCAAGGGGAATTCAAATATAAAATTAATAGAAATAAAAATAACAATAAAATATAATAAATCATGGAAGTTAACAATAAAAAAATAACCGCAGGGGCAATAATTAACAAATTAGCCAATGATAAAGTAATTACTAAAAATAATGGTCAATTTTATGCTACAAGCAAAAATATTGCTACTGCAATAAATAAACTCTATTTAGAGGGTTTTGACTTTGACACTGCTTCAGCAGAGAGTGTTAATTGCAATAAAGAGATATTGCGATTAATATGTTCTCTTAAAGCTTCGCAAGCTGGTGGTCGCTTTGGTTTTGCTGTTAAAGCAACAACAAATGAAGAGAAAGTCTTTAATGTTTCGAAAGATCTTGATCGGAATTGCATCAAAAAATTTAATGGCATTATCAGTCAAAATAAGTTATCACCATCTTTATCAGAAAAAACTAGTACAGAAAGTAAATTAACAATTGAAGAAAGTAATTTCAAAGATATCTTGAAAAAAAATGATACTTTTCAAGATAGTCTCACATATATCGAAAATGACATTGTTAAAAATACCAATTTTCTGCCAATAGAAATTCCACTTTGTAATAAAAAACCATATGAAGTCTATGCAGATAATTTATCCCCAGATATTAAAGATGTTAAAAAATTTCAATATCTAACAAAGGTAGATATCCAAAAAAATCCTAAAAATATTTATCAACCATTTGAAGGTAGTCTTTATTCGATAAATAATAATCAAATTTGTGGAATATTTAAAACTTTTAACCCCAATGCAGAAAACAATTCGCCTAATGTATCAGAGCCTTTTTTTGCAATAATTTCTAATGATTATATGCGACATGGTTTTTCTGCACAAGATAGAAGTGATAAGGGTCGTTCCAAAGCATTGCTCGATGCTACTTTTCTAAATTATTTCGCATCGTCTTATAAATTGCAAAAATCTACAAAAATTACATTAGATGAAAAAGTAATTTCAAATGTAGATAGTCTTGATCCTGTTTTTCAATATGTTGCCAAGAAATATAATGAAAATTTGTTGAAAAGTAACCAAATTAATGAAGCAGAAGTTAAAAACAATGTTCAACAAGCGATTGAAAATAAAGGAGATATTCCAAATAAAGGTATTAATAATGAAATTATGGAGGAGGAAATCAAAGTAGGTAGTCAAATTAGTCCTACAGATCGTGGCTCTGATTCGGCTAGAAGCATCGTAAATTCCCCTAGCATCACTTCAATTTCACAAATAAATCTTAAGGGATCCCTTGTTAATTAACCTAGTTTATTTAAAAGAATAACTATCTGAAGCCTTTTTTTATATACTTCTAACAAGGTTTTGTAAAAAAGTTATTTTAACAAATTTAGTCTGGTGTAATGCAAATAGAAATAGCCAATCTTAACTATCTGGTAAAAACAGATCAGCTTTTGCCAAAAACTTCTTTCAATCATCGATTTTGCTGGGCTTATAAAAAATTTTGGCAAAAACATTGGCAAAAATATCGCTAATATCAAAAAATCAAACGGTTGGAAGAAGTGGTTGGAAGGGCTGGATATCAAGTTGATTCTAGCCAATTGGTAAGTAAAATTCATCTTTGGAGCGAAAGAGACAAAGCAATTGCCGAGGGTCTGGAGAAGTTTAACAACCTCTTTCTTGTAGAAAATGTTGCAGGATCGATGGATTCCTAAATACATTTTAGCGAAGTGCTGTTTAATATTGATTTTGTTGCCTTAGATCTTCGCAACTTCGCTTCGCTTGTGCGGAGATGACGACTGGGGGAGTGCCGTTATTAACTGCAGATCTTCGCGAACTTCGCAGAAAAGGTGACGAGTTGTGAATTAGATATCGCGGAATTGCCAAAAATCAGTTCCAAGTCTTTATGGAAAGTCTGGCTTTTAATTTTACTGGCTTTTAACTTTAAAAGACTAATAAAGCTTGCAGATCAAAAGCCGATTGTAGATCAAAAACCGAGTTTTGCAACATAAAGATAGGGATTTTTGCATGAATACAAAAACTCATCAAATAAAGCCAAAATAAAGCATTTCAAAGCATTTACAGACTAATAAAATTGTAAAAATTATTAAAAATTTTGAGAATCCATATTTTAAATTTACGACAGTCTCTAAGTTTCCATTTATTTATCGCCTTTGCAATATTGCAACCTTAACTTTTAATCTTCTTAGAATTTTTTATTATTTCTAAGAATGTTTTGTTGCGAGCATTTGCATCGGCAATAATGGCATTGGGCGAGATGATTTGAATGTAAGAGTTTCTATCTTTGTAGCTATTTTGCCACACTTCGCCCTCATGAGAGAAAATTCTTTTAAAACCTTCTTTGTTTTCTAATTCATCTCTAAAATCATCTTCAACAGTTGCGAATAGATACAAATATAACTCCTTAACTCCGGCATCAAATAGCTTCTTGCTATAATTAAAGAGCTGAGAAATGCCAATGCCATTTTCCTTATAATTTGCGGTGAGTTTTTTTAATTCAATTATAACGGCTTTTTTCTTGTCTCTTGTGCTGAAATAGCCTATAATATCCATTTCTTGTGTTGATTTATGGTACTCTAAGCCATTTTTTTTAAGAAAAGTCGTTATAGTTTTCTCGCTCGCAATATAGCTATAACTCATAAATTTATCGTCTAAAAGCCATAGGTTATTTTTGTCTAATGGCACTTGCCTTTCGTCTGTTCCTTCTAGCCCCTGCCTTAAGAATAGATTGTGAATATTCGCCTCAACTTCCGTTTCTTTAAGCTCTTGAAGCTTTTTAATAATTTCTTGTCGGTGCAAAATGTATCTTATTAAATCGTTGCTGACACATTTTTTTATTTTTTCAATTGAGACATTTTTATTTTCCAGGTCTTTCTCTTCTTTTCTTGCTTTTTTATAGGCATTATCAAG
Source organism: Rickettsia typhi (assembly GCA_945862535.1). Classification (GTDB taxonomy): domain Bacteria; phylum Pseudomonadota; class Alphaproteobacteria; order Rickettsiales; family UBA1997; genus JAJTDS01. The sequence goes on from CAMAYG010000011.1 coordinate 4,270, forward strand.
CACTTTTGTTTCATCGACAAAGCCAATCAAATCTTTGTTTTCTATGTAATCTGCGAGATACAAATATTTTGCTTTTAAATCGTTGATTTGTTTAGTATTTTGCTCTTCCAGTTCGGGAAATTTCTTATGTAACAATTTATTAAGCTCTGTGATCAATTGACTTTTTACATCCGACCATTCAATAATAAGGCTTTCTTGCAAAGAATCTTCATCTTCTGTTGCAATATCTAGCTCGTGATATTGATTTGCTTGTTTGTTGATCCAGTAGGATTCAAGTAGAAAAGTTATGTGATAGCCTTCTATTTTCTTTAATTTTATTTTAAGATCTTTTGAAAACCTTTGCATAGGCCTGCCATTGATGCACACAAAATCATCTAAAATAGCTGTTTCGCTCTTTTCAAATCGATAAAATAAGGTCAGATCTATCGACTCTTCTTGTTCTTTTCCTCTTTTTGTTACTTTAAAATTTAAAGCTTGAATGTTTTTGAAGCTATCTCGGTCGATTTTTCGGCTATTATCGTTATTTATAACAATTTCGCAATCTTTCGTTCTTAAAAAAAGAAACGGATATATGTGATTATAGATTTCTTGATAGGCTTTATCTAGGTCGTAGATGGTGTCTTCTAATGGATCGCTTAAAGTGACAACGGTTTCTCTGCTATTGTCGTTAATTGGCTGTGGTGCAAGCTTCTCTTCGCTTAATTCGGCGGTAAAATCAAACTCGACCAACTCTTTATTTTGCCTGCTCGATATGCGAACTTTTTTGAATGATTTTAAATAAGAAAGCCTGCCAATTCCTTGACAGCCCTGCTCTTGCTTATGCCTGCTAAAATAAGTAAGGAAAGATTTTTTATTCTCTTGGTTAAAACCTTCTCCATTATCTGTTACTGAAACTGAAGATAGGAAAGAGTCTTGGGTTAAATATTCGTTGCTTGGTGTAATATTTATTAAAATTTTGCTTGCACCGGCCTGAATAGAATTAACCAAAGCCTCTTTTATGGCTTCATAAATAGTGGTTTTAGGGTAGTTTTTAACTGCATTAGTGATGTCGGCTTTCATTTTATAATAAAATGGTTTTTATTGTTAATGGGGTTTTTATTGTTAATGGGGTTTTTATTGTTAAGGGGCAATATAATTTCTCAATTTTAGCTTTACAAGTCCAAATAAACTAATTGTCACCACTTAATTTGCAATAACATTGTTGATTATAAGATTATTTTCTTTAATAATTTGCCTTAAAAACAAAAAAGCAAAAAAGCAAAAGCAGAAGCAAAAAAGCAACTTTTAATAAGACCTTATAAACAAACACCTAAATGGCACTTAAATGGCAATTTCACAAGAAGAAATAGAGCAAAGGAAATTAGCATCTAATCCGCAAGAATCGATATGGCTTTATGCCTCTGCTGGCTCGGGCAAAACCAAAACCTTAATCGACCGCATCATTAGGCTACTGCTTAGCGGAACAATGCCAAATAAAATCTTATGCCTTACCTACACCGAAGCGGCAATTAGCGAAATTGTTAACAGAATTAATCTAGAATTAATTTCAATTGCCCTAAGTAATTGCGAAGATCTTGCGAACAAACTAACAGAGCTAGAATTGCCAAATAAGCCGTCGGACTTAGACTTTGCCCGCAGTCTTTACGAAAAAATTAACTTCGGAGACAATAAACTTAACATTCTCACTCTACATTCTTTTTCGCAGATGATGCTAAAGAATTTTCCAATTGAAGCTGGAGTAAAGCCTAATTTCGCCATCGCCAATAATCTAGAGAAAAGATCGTTAATTAACAAAGCCACGAATCTGGTAATAGAAAGATCGGGCAGGGATTCTGCCTATTTTGAAATCGTTAGCAATTATTATAATATCTATGAAAAATTTTCCTTGGATGGCAGTGAAAATATATTATCGCTATTTGTTGATTTTATTGGCTTTGGCAACCCAGAAAGCAAAAATGAAGAGCCAAAATTTTCTGCAAAATTACAAAAAATGTTTTTATGGCAAATTGCCGATGAAGCCAATATCAGCCAGCAATCGCCAACCGCAAAATTTATTAATATTTTAAATTCAGGAATTGCCAATTGCGAAACTGTGGCAACAATAATTAGCAACATTATTAACAGCGGGATATTTGCTAGCGATTTTGCTGAATTTAAAACCTTAATCCTTGCCACAAAAGGCACTTCTAAAAGCAAAGCCGATGTAATTAGTTTTCTAGAAACCCCCAACCAAGAATCTTTTGACAAATTAATCACCAAAGGCAATAAAATCAGTAGCAGAATTATCAAAATCTTACAGCCAGATAGCACGACAAAATTAAAAACACTGCAGGAGATCTTATTCTTCATCAATATAACGAAAGTTATTATAGAGGGATATTGCGACAACATTACCAAACTTGGCTTTTACTATTTAGTTTCGCAGAATTATCAAGAATTAAAGAATAAAAATAGCCTTTTAGACTTCGATGATTTAATAAGTCGCACAAGGTTTTTATTAAAAAATATCGAATATCAATGGATTTTATATAAATTAAACGGTCTTTACAATCATATCTTGCTAGACGAATCGCAAGATACCAACCCCGAACAATGGGAAATAGTCGAGAAATTAACCGAAGATTTCTTTAGTGGCGAAGGCGGAAGTGAAAAAAAAACCCTGTTTATTGTTGGCGATCGCAAGCAGTCGATCTATAATTTTCAAGGTGCCAACCCCAATAAAACCGAAGAAGTTGCAATAAAATTTTCTCAACATCTCAAGCCAATATCTTTCAAATATTCGTTTCGTTTTACTCAAATAATTGCTAATGTTGTTGATTATGTATTTTCTAGCGAAAAATTTTGCGATGCGGTAAGTAACGGAAGCGGTGTGCAAGGCTCGTATCAAGGTCATGTTTCGGCAAAAATTACCAAGGAATCAAAAGAAAAAACAGAAGATCGCAATGGCGGATTGGTAGAATTGTGGCAAATTTTTAATGGCGATCAAGTCGCGGAAATAGCCGATAAATCGCCAGGTTTTAGCAATTTTCTTGCCAAATATTCACAAAACCCCGATGAAGAAGATCGCGATGGCGAAGAAGCCGAAGCAGAATCTGCTCAAGAAGCAACTTTGGCAAACAAAAACAGCACTAAGAAGGAAGGTCCAAAAATCAAGATTGCCTCGAGTTTTGCTATTGCGAGCAAAATTAAAAAATGGATCGATGACGGCAGAATACTTGCAACAACGAATCGCCAAATTACCTTCTCTGACATTATGATATTGGCTCCTAAAAGAAGCGATTTTAACATTATTTACGAGGCTCTTAGGCACTTTGATATTCCAGTAAATGCTAATGAAAAAATTACACTTTTCCATAATTTTGCAGTTCTAGATTTGTTGTCGGCCCTTAAATTTATCTTGCTTGAGGACGATGATTTGAATTTGGCAGGATTGCTAAAATCTGCTTTTTTTAACTTTAACGATTTAGAAATTTTCGATCTTTGCGAGCAAAAGCAACAGAATAAAACTTCACTTTTTACAGCATTATCTAGGAGCGAAAAATTTACCAAGGCTACCAGAATGCTTGTTAAGCTACAGCAATTTGCCAAAAAAGCCACTATCGTCGAGGTAATTTATTATTTAGCCGGAATTGCCGATTTCCGCAAAAATATTGCCACAGAATTTGGCTATGAAGCATTGACCGAATTTAATGGTTTTTTATCAATAATTATCCCGCTTGCCGAAAAAATCACTAATTTACAAGAACTTATTAGCATTATTGACGATCAAGACCTAAAAGAAAAAAAGGAAATAACAGCACAAGAAGCGGTAATTATCAATACTATACATGGCTCTAAGGGTTTGGAGGCAAATATTATTATCACTATATTTAGTAATGACAACACTTCTAGCAGAGGAGTTAAAGTAAATAAAACTCTAATTAATCAAAATGGAGAGTTTGCCGAATCTTATGTTGGCGATTCCAAAACGACAAATATCGCAAAAGCTATCAATATTAGCAACGACAACGATAATAAAGAACTGCATTCATCGCTAAAATTCTTATCAACAGAGTTATTTTTGCCAATTTATCACGATTTACATAAGCAGGAACGATTAAAACACCAAGAGAAAAAAAGACTGCTTTATGTGGCAATGACCAGAGCATGTTGCGAATTATATCTTGTGCCAGTTGACGAGAAAGGTAAATTATATCAGGAAGTGCATAAAGTTTTAGCAAGTGCCGAAATCGACAATTTTAAATATTGCCAATCCGAGGAATTGTTAGCAGAATTAATTGACGAAAATACATCGAGGAAAAATGGTGCTAATAGCGAAGATTTAACACGAAAAAACAACCCAAAACCTAATAACGAAACAGGGAATCATTTGGTTTTCAACAAAAAATATCACTTAGACGACCTACACTTAGACAACCCGCACTTACATCGACTGATTTTGCCAAATGAAAATGCTAAGGAAAATGCTAAGGAGAATACCAAGGAGAATATTTTTGAAAGGAATCTTGTAGAAGAAAATACAATAATAACGAGCGATGGCAACGATGCAGATCGTCAAGAATCTTCGGCACAAGAATCCTTAGCAATTGGCAAGAAATTTGGCTCGGTTTTACATAAAATTCTTGAAATATTTGTCAAAAGCACGATTTATCAACCAAGATTATTGCTTGATATTGCAAAAAACCTGCTGGACGGCAATTATCAATTACCAATTAGTGCAAAAAATAAGATGAACGAACAGCTTGTTAATTTTGCCAATTCTGCAATTTTTCCAGAAATATTTCTTAATACTAAAAATAAAATTGTTGCCGAATTAGAATTGGCAAGCATTATCAATAACAAATACCAGATTCTTAGAATAGATTTGTTGATAAAAAAACACGATGAAAACAACAATTTGCTAGAATTGCTAATTATAGACTATAAAACAGGAATTATTAACGAAAATACCCTAGAGAAATATCGCCAACAACTTAAAAGCTATCAACTAGCCTTGGCACCGATTTACCCAAATGTAAATATCCGCCTTGCTTTGCTAATGCTACACGACAGCACTATTTATTATGTCGATAACATTTAGCAAATTTATTGCTAATTACCGATTATTTAGAAATTTTTGACAGATCGACAATTCTGGTTAGTTCTTTTAGGTCTAGCAAGCCTTGTTTTGCCTTAATTAAACCGTCTTCTGCCATCGAAACAAATCCCTTGCTATTAATGTATTTTAATAGTTCACGGCGACTTGCCTTATTTGCAACTAGCTCGTCTAATTCTTCGTCGAAAGCAAATACTTCGGCAATAACTATCCTGCCACGATAACCGCTATTGTTGCATTTATCACAGCCCTCAGCCCGATATAATTCTTCTATTTTATATTTTGAAAATGCTTCCCTTTCTTCTGGATTTAGCTTATATTTTTTCTTACAAAATTGGCAGAGCTTACGGCAGAGCCTTTGGGCGACAACACCAATTAAAGAGCCAGACATTAAATATTGCGGAACACCCATATTCATTAAACGAGGAATAGCAGAAACCGCATCGTTAGTATGTAAACTTGTATAAACTTGGTGCCCTGTCATTGCGGCCTGAATTGCCGTAACTGCCGTTTCGGCATCGCGGACCTCACCAACCAAAATAACATCGGGATCTTGCCTTAACAATGTTCTAATGCCAGAAGCAAAATCCATGCCAATATCGCTACGAATATGAGACTGTCTAATCAATGGAATACGATACTCGACTGGGTCTTCGAGAGTCATAATATTTTTATCGATAGTGTTGATTTTATTTAAAACAGTATAAAGGGTGGTGGTTTTACCCGATCCTGTAGGCCCAGTAATGATAATCACTCCTTCAGGCTTGTTGATAATTTTATTAAGTACTTGTAAGTTATTTTCCGAGAAACCAAGCTCTTCTAAGGTAGAGATAGATCTTTTTTCGTCAAGAATCCTCATGACAATATTTTCGCCATGAATTGTTGGATGGCTCGAAACCCTTAAATCAATTCTACGACCTAAAACTTCGGTTTGAATCCTGCCGTCTTGCGAACGCCTTGTTTCTGTGATGTTAAGCCCGGCAATGATTTTAATTCTAACGGAAATTGCCGACCAATATTCTTTATGAATACTGCGAATTTGGGTCATTTTGCCGTCGACACGATAACGAATACGAAGAAAGAGGTTTTCTGGCTCGAAGTGCAAGTCTGATGCTCCTCGATGGACAGCATCGGTAATAATTGCATCAACCAAACGAACAACAGGGCTACGATAATCTCCCTTGAGATCGCTGTCATTACCAATGCCCTTGTTTCTGCTATTTTCAACCTCTTTAAGTATGCCCTCGATCGACATTTCATAGTCGTAATATTGATCGATCGCCGAGATAATTTCGTTTTCAGTGGCATAAACCGGAATTATTTGCACCTGAGAAGGAAAAGATTTGCGAACCTGATCGATTGCCACAATGTCAAAAATATCGGACATTGCAATAGTGACCGAGGTTTTGGTATGTCCAACTGCAATCAATTTGTTATGTATAGCAAATTCCTTAGGGATCTTTTTAACTAGCTTGGCATTAATAATCGACGAACGAAAGTCGAATTTTTTAACACCGGCAGATTCGCTCATAATTTCGCCAATCATACCTTCGGAAACAAAGCCCATTTCTGCCAAAATTACCGCAATCGACTTTTGTCCTCGGGTTTTTTCTTGTTCCCTTTTTGCAATTTGTAACTGATCTTCCGAAATAACTTTCTTTTCGATTAGTTGCGATACTATATCTTTACCTTGCTCCATGATTTATTTTTGTAAAGATTGATAAATATTAATTATTAGTGCCACTAAAATCTGTTTCATTGATTTTAAGTTTTCTATAAATTGTTGAGCGACCAACTCCTAGCCTTTTCGACACCTCGGTTAAATTTCCCTTATATATTTTAACCATTCTCGCTATTATTTCTTCTTCTATCAAGTCCATAGTTTTAGAATGACCATTTTCATCGTAAATATCGATTAATTCGCTATTAATATTAACTCTAGCTTTTGATTTTGCCTTCTTTTTAACCGTATTGCTCTGCATTTTGCTTAAAACTTGTGGAAAATGCTTCAATTCTAGCAAATCACCATCGCATAACACAACGGCACGAAAGATTTGATTTTTTAATTGACGAACATTATCTGCCCAATCAAAACTATATAACATTTCCATTGCATCATCGGTAATGCCTCGAATTTTCTTGTTTTCATTGATGCTAAAATTACGATAAAAGTTTTCGGTAAGAAGTTTAGTCTCGTCGTTACCTCTTTCTTTAAGCGATGGCAGAGCAATTTGGAAAGCAGAAATCCTGAAACATAAATCTTCGCGAAACTTGTGATAATCGCTACTAGCAATTCCGGTTTTGCGAGTAGAAAATATCACTCTGGTATTAACTCTAACAAATTGCGACGATCCTGCTGGCTGAAAGTCTCCTTCCTGCAGAAAACGTAATATTTTCATTTGAATTTCTAACCTCAGAGAGTCAATTTTACCAAAAAATATTGTACCATTATTTGCTTCACGAATCTTGCCTAGGGTTTTGATTATCGTGCCATTAATACTTTTTTCCGAGCCAAAAACCTCCTCCTCAACTGCGGAAGGCTTTAGCAAGTCACATTCAACAATAACAAAAGGTTTTCCCGCCCTACTGCTAGAGCCGTGTATCGCAGATGCTAATAGTTTTTTACCAGATCCGCTAGGACCTTCGATTAGGACCGGCACATTCGAACTGGCAATCTTCTTTGCTAATTTTAAGGCATTGTCGATTTCGGCACTATTGCCAATAATGTCGGAAAATGAAACCTGATTTTTATTCTTTCTTAATAAGTTTAAGACCTGATATTTTAGATTCTTTTTCTCGATTGCATTATGCACCGATGCATTAATTCTTGCAACAATATCTTTGTCGTTTTTAGTGATATAATCTATTGCTCCAAGCCCAATAGCAGTAATTGCAAGAGAGATATCTTCGCTCGCAGTAAGCACTATAACCTGCAAATCTCCCATTATTTGATTAATTTGCCTTAGTACCGATATTCCGTCGACATCTGGCATCGAGACATCGAGTAGCATAACATCGAAATCGTGGCAAATCAAACCGTTAATGGTCTTTTTGTTAATAAAAAAATCAATCACCTCCATTCCGCGATTGATAATTAGGTAATTGCAATCCATATTTTCAACGAATCTGCCTAATATTTTACACTGAGTAGGCTCGTCGTCAACAATCAATATATTTCTTTTTGTCATGACTTTAAATTATTTAAGGATAACCTTTAAATTGTTTGTGCTCTTGAAAAAGCTGAATAATTTTAGCAGCAGTTTCTTCTACCGATCTTTTTGTGACATCAATCACTGGGCAACCAAGGCGATGATACAACTTTTTCGATTCATTAATTTCTTTAATTATATCGTCAAAATTGGTATAGTTACTGCTAAATTCCTGGCCCAAATGTGCAAGGCGAGTTTCTCGAATTTGCATCAGCTTCTCGGGGCTAATTACCAAGCCAACAATAAGTGGCTTAATTACATTAAACAGGGACTCGGGAATTGTTTCAATTGAAACAAAAGGAATATTGGCGGTTTTGTAACCTCTACAAGATAAATAAACACTGGTTGGAGATTTCGAGGTTCTAGAAACCCCAACAATAACAATATCGGCATCGTAGATATCCCAGCTACTTTGCCCGTCATCGTGATTAATGGTGTAGTTAATTGCCTCGACTCTAGAAAAATATTCGGTATCTAAAATATGTTGCCTGCCTATTGCATTGATAATATTGGCACCAAGATAGCTTGCAAATTGATTGATAATCCCAGATAGCACGGCAATACAAGGTAAATTCTTAGCTTGACAATAATTTTTTAGATCGATGATTAAGCCATCCTCAAGTATAGTATACATAACTATACCCGGATTGGCTTCGATAGAATCTTTAATTTTGTCGATCTGACTCTTTGTGCGAGTAAGAGGCCAGATAAATTCTTTTGCTTCGGTATTTTCGAATTGCGACATTACTGCACGAGAAACAGAAACCAAAGTTTCTCCTGTAGAATCTGATATCAAATGAAGATTAATTAGTTTTGTTGTCATTTTCTAGTTAATCATTTGACAATTAATTAAAGGTTTTATTGTTAATTTAATAGTTTTCATTAGGCAACTTGGCTGTTTATACAACCCCACAATAATTAAATTTAGCTGTTATTTTTGGACTGTTGATTTCTTAAGTGACGGCAAATTCATATCAGCATTAACAATCACCGAAACTTTAGAGCCTTGAGGAACCCTAATAACCGCCTGAACACTAAGAGCATTAGAAACTACTTGTTTGGCAATATTGGTAATACCGCTTGTAATATCGTATATTGCCTGATTAGATGTTTTGGTAGTTGTTACAGTGCCAACACCCTGCCCGATACCAAGCAAACCACTTGACTGCATATTCTGCTGATTAGCAATCTGAGTCACTCCCTCTCCACCAATTGCCTTCTCTGCCAAGACAGCTCCCGCTGCGGCCAAGGTAGTGCTAAGCAAAGATGTCGCAATAATATTGCCATAACGATTATCTACCTCGCCCTGCACTCCCGAGCGACCGAATTGATCTGCGGCATTGAATGATATTGATAGATCTACTCCATCGGTCCTAATTAACCTACTCCAGTTGATATCGATACGACCCTGACCACGAATAATTTTAGTAGAATAAGAGCCATAAAGACGAGAGCCACGAGGAATAAGAACTTCGTTGCCAGAATCTCCATAGACATCACGACTAACTATTCCACGAACAGAACCGGGGATTTCGCTACTAATTGCCGTTTCTAAAACAGCGGTTAACATTTTGCCCTGAGTAATTGAATGATTACGATCGATAACTCTCGTTGTTTTTACTGAGACTTGCGAAACCTCTAAAGCTTTAATGCCGTCTTTCTTTAGCTGAATAATTGTTCTTTCTTTGCCAAAGCCATCGGCAGGAGAAGGACCGCCACTAGACACAACGATAATTGGTGCATATTTTGGGCTAATCTCTTTGTAATCAACATTGTCATTTATTGGTTTATTTTCCTGAGCTGGAGCATTATTGCCAGAAAAGTTGGCAGGAGGGTTATTGTTGTTATTGTTGCTGTTATTGCCGTTGTTGCTATTTGGCTTATTATTATCGACACCGCTAGCAATATTATCTTTAGCGGTAAGAGGAGGTAGAGGAGGATCTATTATGCTAGACTTCTCCTCTTGGGCTGTAGAAGCGATTTCTGGCAAGGACGGAAGCGATGGTAATTCTGGAGTGGCAACAATATCAACATCTTCTTTTTCTAGAACAGGTTTTTTCTCGATTTCAAATGGCGATTTATCTGCTGTGGCTGGTCTTTGCGGAACAGGAACGGCCTCTAAATTTTGCTGATCTTGCTTTGTTTTGCTCGAGTCTGAACCAGCAAAGATAACATAATAAATAATTATCGTTGAAAATACGGCAGCAGCAGCCATTGCTAAAAATTTATTCTTCTTGACCCCGGCAATAGTAGGGCCATCACCTTTTATTTCTAAGGCTTCAACATCGTCTTCTGCTGAATCCCTCGATGAATCTTTGTGAGGCTGTTTATTAAAGAAGTTTTTAATCATTTAGTTATTTTTTCTGCAAACAAAGTTGGGAAATTTAATTGAAACAATATTATTTAGCCTTGTTTTTTATTTGCAAGTTTATTAATAAGAAAAATTCAATAAGAAATCGTTGATTTTTTCAAAAACCTCTTCTTTGCCTTGGCTCGTAATAATAACATGGTTATTGCGGAGTGGCAAGTAAAATTCTTTCTTAGTTGTGGCAATTTTATTAAAAATCATTTCTCCACTTTTTGGGTTAACGATACTATCGTTGCTTCCTTGAATAACTAGGGTTGGAATATCGACCAAATGCAACTTTTCTTTTACAATATCCATTAACCTTTCTAGCTCTAGAACCCCTTTTAAGTAGTTTCGGCTGTAGTTAATATCTGGATTCTCTGGAGTGTCATCGACATATTCTAATTTGCCAATTGGACAGTGAAGCTTGTTTAGCATTTCATTCCACAAATTAATGCCCGCAACCATTCTAGCCCTAATATCAACCAAAGATAGAGCCGAATTTATTGATACATTGGCAATAATTTTATGATGATGTTTTTTTTCAGTAGCATTAAGCAGGGTTAATAGCCCGCCCGTAGAAAAGCCAATGGTGATAATGTTGTTACTAATATTGGCAAGTGCCGCATAGCCAATTTGCAAAGAACGATACCAGTCTTGCCAGTGAATATCTTTAATATTTTCAGGACCAGTGCCGTGCCCGGCAAGCCTTACTCCATAAACATTATAGCCTTTTGAGTGCAGAAATAGTGCCAAATATTCTACTTCTTTTGGAGAAGATTTATAGCCATGACACAGTAATATAGCGGGAAGAGAGTGGTTATTTGAGCTATCTCGTGCATCTAAGAAAAACGGCTTACCAATATCGGCTGGCTTAGAAAATTGGCTATTGTAGTATTTTTTATAATCATCGGCGAAAATTTTTGTATCTAGGTGGTAAATTTCGTTAAAAACCTTATTGTCTAGCTCTGCCAAATTAGTAATTGCAACTTTTTTAACAATTAAATTTGCCAAGTCAAGCAAGGTAAATTCATTAAATATTACCTGCAAAGTGTTGTTAAGCCTAATCTGATTAAAATTATCTTCCTGAATTAGTTTATTGCGATTGATTTTTATTAAACCCTCCGATTCAAAGCTGATTATTTGCTGCTTTATTGCTAAATTTAATAAATCTTCAAATGGCAAAAAAGTCTCGTCGTTAAACATTTTTACTAGATTAAGCGATAAAGCTTCGCTATTAAGGCGAAATTTTCCAGTTCGTCCTATTTGGCTTGAAACAAGGAATATCATCTGCTTTAAACGCTTTAACTCGAGCAAATCATCTGCAAAATAAAATAGCACCGCAACAAAGATATGATCGAGGTTAATTTGCAAATTCTGATAAACCTTATTCATCAGTTGATTCGTTAGTTGATTTTTATGATATTTAATCAACATATTGGTTTTGGTGTCGCTTTTAATAATGGGAATCTGATTAACTATCTTACGGCTCTTATTTAGATATTCAGCAACATTAATTGGCGAAGAAAAATGTAGATTTATTTCTGCATTTAGTAAAAGATTACCCTCTATTTCCAACTCTTCTATTATCTGTTGCGGTAATGTTTTAATAATTTTTGCGGTGAATTTGCTAATAGGGTTATTTCCAGGTCGAATCGGATAATAGCTAATCGTAATTGGAACAATGTTGGTTTCCAAGAGATTAAGGGCTTGTATATTTTCTATTTTATCGATACCAAAGCTTTTAAGCATCGCCGATACCAATTCCTCTTTGTTAGCACCTTGTGCCTCACAAATATATTCGCGGTAAAGTTGTGATTTTAATGCTATAACCGATGCTCCAGTATGAATAGCCCCAATGCGATGAGGAGTATGGCTAATGAAATTGCCTAGATTATCTTGCGAGGTAGTAATTTTCTTGTTTTTTATCATACTCCCCTCTGGATATATCAGCCAATCATTTCTGCCAGTAATAAGATCGTTAAGAATAATCTTGTCGCGATTTTGATTTCTCGTTGAGATTGTGCCCAAATCTCCTAGGAACCGCCCTAAAAAGCCGTGAAATAAAGAGTGATCGGCAAGACAGCGAATTTTTTTATTACATTGACGAAAAATTAAATAAGGAACAAAAAATGTCTCGGAGCGAGTAAAATGATTGCAAACGAATAGATTTGCTTGCTTGGTAATATTCTCACTTCCTGTAATGGTAAAATTAACCCCAATTGCTTTTGCTACCAAGTTAAGTAATATTGCCACATATCGAAAATTATTGTCTCTCATAATAAAAATTGTTGTTTTAGCTTTCTTGCCAAGGGATTTGCACATTAAAGTACTTGGCAATTTTTATTGCCGACACAAGGCCGTCTTCGTGGAAACCATTTCCTAAATAAGCCCCGCAGTAATAAAGGGAATCTTTCCCCTGAAGTTTTTCAATTTCTTGCTGAGTCTTGATTGATTGATAATTATACAACGGATGATAATATTCAAACTTGGCAAAGATTTTCTCTTGGTCGATTGATTCTATTGGGTTTAAGGTAACAAAAAGCGGGTAATTGTTATCGATATTTTGTAAATTATTCATCCAATAGGTAAAAGAGGTACTAATTGCACTGTTTTCACGATAAACCCCTTTAAAATTCCAACTCGCCCAAGCTTTTCGTCTTTTCGGCATCACAGAAACATCTCGATGCAAAACTGCGATATTTCTTTGAAAACTAAAGCCACTAAAAACTTTACTTATCTTTGGATGACTATATTCTAAGATGCTTTCCACCTCTTCGGTGTTGCTAGCAAAAATCACCTTGTCAAATAATTCTTCGTAGGAATTAACACCATCGGAGGTAACTAGCAAAATCTTGCCATCGTCTTTGTTAACAACATCAACAACATTACGGTTTTTAAGGATCTTGCAATTAGGCCTATCGGAAATAATTTTAACAATTTTTTCAACATAATTTTTACTACCTCCAGCAACAGTTCGCCATTTAAATTGACGAAAGATGTTTAACAGGCGGTGATTGTCAAAAAATTTAATTAGTTGCGATGCCGGATATATTTTAGCAAGCTCAACAGGGCAACTCCAAATTGCGGCGGTCATTGGCATTAGGTAATATTTACGGAAATATTTGCCAAATTTATGATTTTTAACTAGCCTGCCAATAGTAAGGCTACCTTCTTCGCTTTCTTCGTTTTTCGACGATCTTGCAATTATTTTTTTTGCTGTAAGGTTAAATCTGATAATATCAAATAACATTCTCCAAAAACCTGGTCTTATGAGGTTTCTCAGTTGCGAAAAAAGGGCAATCAAACTTGCACCAGAATATTCAAACTCACCTTCGTTAACCGAGGTGGAAAAAGACATTTTACTTGCATTGGTTTCTACATCAAGATATTTAAACATTGCCGTAAGTTGCGGGTAGTTTTGCTGATTAAAAACGATGAAACCAGTATCTACAGCAATTTTTTTATCTTGATATTCGACAACTACAGTATTGCTATGCCCTCCAAAATATTCATTTTTTTCATAACAAGTTACTTCGTGCTCAGAAGAAAGTAGCCAAGCAGTGCTAAGGCCAGAAATTCCACTACCAACAACGGCGATTTTCATAATTATTGAATAGTTTACGGTTATTATTAATTTGTTATAATCTATTGCTAAACAACATCAGAAGCATTGTTTAACAATAGATTGACGATCTAAAATATTATTTAGCAATGAAAAATTGGCAATAATTGATAATCGATTAATATTGGGTTATTAGCCAATATCTGCTCTTTAATGTAGCTTGCGGAAGAGTTTTTAATAATTGCTCCACAAAATAGGCTATTGGTTTTTGCATCTTCAGAAATTACTATTTTTTCTATTGGCAATTCTTTGCTAAAAATGACATCAAACAGCCCTATTTCTTGATCTTTGCGATAATTCGCAACAACATTTGCCATAAAAAAGTAATCGAGAGAGGAGTTATCGATTTTAATAAAGCTACTATTTTTTAAATTATCAGTAGTTAACCCAAAGGCTGGCTTAACAATATTATAACTTTTTTGACTAGCAATTTGTACCAAATCGGCAATAACTGCGGTTGCCGTCGCAAGACCACCCGCCCCAGCGCCAACAAAATATTGCCACCCACAATTATTGGTTAAAACGGCAATAATATTGGTTGCATCGACTACTTTTGCCATTAGGCTGTCGCTAGAAACTAGGGCCGGAGAAACATTATAGACAATCTGACCGTTTAAATCTTCTATTGTTGCAATTAATTTGATGCAATAGCCAAGATCTTTTGCCAAATTCATTTGAATGTCGGTAATTTTGGTAATTCCTGTAATATTTTCTGGCACAAAGCAAGGTTTTTGCTTCATTGCCAAAGTTGCTAAAAGAGTCAGTTTGTGAGCAGAATCGATACCGTCAATATCTGCAGTAGGATCCGCCTCGGCAAAGCCTAAATCTTTGGCACGATTAAGGGCATCTGTGAAACTGGCACCGCTAGCAAACATTTGGCTAAGAATATAGTTGCAAGTACCATTAACTATCGCAATTATTTTGCTAATTTTATTTGCAACAAGACTGTGCTTTAAGGTATTAATAATAGGAATTGAACCACCAACAGAAGCTTCAAAACCAATATTGACAAAGTTTTTCGTAGCCAAATCCGCTAATTCATTGCCACAAAGAGCAAGTAAAGCCTTATTGGCAGTTACTAGATGCTTTTTTGCCTTTATCGTTGCAATAGCAATAGCTTTAGCAATTTCTACACCGCCAATTAATTCAACAATAATTTCGGCATCGGTTTCGGCTATCATTAGCAGCGGATCGTTATAAAATATGGCACCAGATGGTATATTTGCTTTTGTTGTTCGGCTACTTACCGCAACAATTTCAAAACCAGCATGCAACTGCCAGTAATCATCTTGATTTTTTAATATGTTTAAAACTTCCGAACCAACATTACCAATGCCAGCAACTGCAATTTTAGTTTTTTTGTTTTGCATTTTTTAATAAAATATAGCGATTAATGTTTTTTTTGTTTTATTGAAGGACTTTTGCTAAAAAATTTTTTAAATTTATTGACCATTCCATCGAAATCTTTTGCCTGGGGCAGAGGATCTTTTCTTTTGGTAATTACCGGCCACTCTTTAGCAAAACGGCGATTTATCTCGACCCATTCAATTAAGTTTGGCTCCTCAGGAAATATTGCTTCGGCAGGGCATTCTGGCACACAGACACCGCAATCAATACAACCTTCAGGGTCTATAACTAGCATATTTTCTCCCTCGTAAAAACAATCTACAGGACAAACAGTGACGCAATCGGTGTATTTACACATAATGCAATTGTCGGTAACTACATATGTCATATCTAATATTTACTTAAGTTTTTCAATGTTTTTTAGTTCGATTCTATAAATTTTACTACTAATAAGAAGATTATTAATTCTAATTGCAATAATCAATAATAAATAAGAAAAATAACTAGAAGCACTAAAAATTAGTGGCTTCAACATTGCCCCATCTATTGCAATTCCTTTACTACGAAGAATGCTTGCCGGCTGATGCAAGGAATTCCAATATTCAACAGAAAATTTAATGAACGGTATATTGATAAAGCCAACAATAGCAATAATTGCTGCAATTTTTTCTGCCTGCTGATAATTTTCAAAACTCTCGAGAGCAAGCAAATAGCCACAATATAAAAAAAACAAAATTAGCATCGAGGTTAGCCTAGCATCCCAAACCCACCAAGCACCCCAAATTGGCTTCCCCCATATTGCACCTGTAATTAGTGTGATTGCGGTAAAAAATAGCCCCGGAACAGCGATAGCCTTAGAAATAAGATAATAAAATGGCGAACGAAAAATAAATGCTAAGATGCTAAAAACAGCAATAGAGCTATATATCAGTAACGAAAACCAAGCAGCAGGAACATGAATATACATCATTCTTACTGCATTACCCTGTTGGTAGTCTGGTGGCGAATTAGTAACAGCAGAAAAAGCAAAAACAAAAGACAAGCAAAAAGCCCCAGCTAATAAAAGGACAATGATTTTGTAGTAATTATTAAAGTTTTTAACATTAATAAGGCGGTTGATAAAATAAAAAAACATATTTTAAGAATAAGAATGGCCAGTTGAAAATATTGACTAAAGCCATAGCTAGCTGAAAATATAACATTAATGTATTGAGTATTTGCCGATAATTTTGTGAAATTGCCAAATCAAGACCCAATTATATTATTTCCAAACAATAACAGCACTTTATGCGAGAATTTGTCTTGTCTTGCTAATGCAAGCGAGGCTTAGAACTAGATTGTTATTTTTTGGAAATAGAGCTATATCGCTTTTCTAAAATTTTCGTTAACTTCGACTTTAAATTTTTTCATTAAATATTTCTGTAAAGACATATTAATTGATTCTATTTGTTTTTCCTGCGATTCCTTCTGATAATCTTCAATTTCTTTGTCACTAGCAAGATATGGCTTTTTTTCTTTATTAAAAGCGATAATAAAATGACCATTTGTATTCTTCACTACCTCGGTTATATTGCCAACTTTGGTTGAAAATAGTGCTTTGGCAATAGGAGATTCGATATCTAAATTACGATTCTCTATTTTAACATGATTAACTCTGCTAACCTCTTGATTTAATGCAAGTTTTAGATTGTATTTCTTTGCAATGGCATCCAAAGGCTTTTTATTGCCCTGCTTTAATAGCTCTTGAGCTTCATTGGCTACTTTATTAGCTAAAAGAGATAATTCTTCTTGGATTTTTTGCTGAGTAAGCTCGGCTACAATTTCCTTTTTTACCTCTTCAAGGCTTTTTAATTTCGGCGGATTAATAGCCTCGACTTGCATTAGATATAAAGTCTTATTAGTTTGATTTGTTGAAGCTGAATTACTACCCTTAGGCGAATTTTCTTCGATTTGATAAACTTTAGATATTTGCCCAACTTTCATAGTTTTGAGGTCGGCAATAATTTGCTCTTCAATAACTTTGCTGTCTTTAACTTCCTTAATTTTTGATAAGTTGTCGAATGATGCTTCGGCAACAATGCTTTTAATGGCAATAGCCTCTTTAATTTGAGCCAAATTCTTAGTAAGGCTAAGATCTTCTATTTCGGCAATTTTTTTATTAAGAGCTTCTTCGGTTTTTTTGCTACCTATTTTATTAACGATTTCAGACCTTATTTCTGCTAAAGGAATGGTGGCAACGGGCTTGATTTTTGCCACAGCAACCAAGTGATAGCCCATGGAAGTTTTAATAATTTCACTTATCTGATTTTCCTTTAACGAAAATGCTTTATCGGCAATTTCTTTGTACATATCGCTTTTACGAGCATCTTGCAACACCACATCTTCGTTTTTGTTAATTTTTTCTTGCCTTGCTATTTTTATAAACTTATCCGAAGCTGGCTCTGTGCCTTGAGCTTTTTTTAATAAGTTAGTAAATTTTTCTGCATTTTCTTTGGTATCAAAAAGTAGGTGATATATTGTCCTAAACTCTGGGCTTTGATATTGATTGACATTGTCTTTATATTCTTTCTCGATTTCTGATTCTGCCACTTTGATATTATCCGCTAATTCTTTGGCAGTAAATTTGAGATATTTAACAACTGTTTTTTCTGAGGTTGTGAAACTTTCTTGGTTTTCTTTATAGAATTTTTCTAGCTCTTGTGGAGTAAAGTTGGAGGCAATTTTGACATTGCTTTGGTCTAGCGAGAGTAGGTCGGCAATTCTTTTTTCTTTTAAAAATTGTAGGCGAGATTTTGCCATTTCTGGGGTTGTTGGAACGGCAAAGATCATCGATTGCATTGCCAGAGAGGCAACAATTTCTATATTTAACAGTTTTAGATATTGCTTCTCGTTTAAATTGTTGAATTTTAGAAAATTAGAAAATTTTTCTTTATCGAAGCCACCTTCTTCCTTGGCAAATTGCAAAGATATGACTTTTTCGATTAGAAAATCGTTACTAAATTTAATATTTAAAGCACTAACAACTTTCTCGATTAGCGAGTTATTAATTATTTGTTGCAAGATTTGACCTTGAAAAGCTGGAGAATTTACAAATGCCTGAGCTTGTGGATTGCTTGCATATTGGCTAAGAATAAGGGTTTTTCTTCTATTTAATTCTTCTTCAAATTTTTCCTGAGAAGTTTTTATGCCATCGACCTTAACAACCCACGGCTGATATTTACTAACTAATTGCTCGCCAAAACCAACTAATAGGAGGCTGGCAACAATTAAAACAGAAAAAACAACAAAAAAAACTTTACGGGTAAATATCTGAGAAATAACGGCAGTCATTTTGCAAGATTTCGCTTTATTTTCCTGAGGTGTGTTGCTTGATGGATCTTTAGAAATACCACCACACCAAGATTTGAATATTTTGTATTTCGATAATTTGTTAGCAATTGTCTTAAAGAAAGAAGTCATTGAAATTACATTTAGTTGTTAACATATTGATTTAAGCTAGCGAACCTATATTTTTACTAGCCAAAAAATAAGTTTCAATATTTATTTGCACTCAAATAAATATTTAATAACATTTCTGAGCTTTAAAGCTAGGCAAATTAGGCAATTGCTATTAATTATTCAAAAATCTCTTGAAATAATCGTCGATAATGCAAGAAAAATCTTCAAAATTAACATTTTTTACAATTTTTGCTTTACCTATATTTTCTAGCAAAATAAAAGTTAGCTTTTGATTTTCGTTTTTTTTGTCGAGAAATATTGAATTTTTTAAATTCTCAATATTCCATTCTGACTTTATTTTATAAGGGTTAAGAACAAAACCAACATCAATAAGATGACGATCAACCCTTGCGACAACTTCTGATTCGATCATTTTTAATCTATAGGCCAGGCGATTGGCAAGGCTAATACCAATTGCCACCGCTTCTCCGTGCAAGAGTAAATTGCTGTAACCAGTTTCCTGCTCTAGAATATGGGCAAAACTATGACCAAAATTAAGTACCGCCCTTAAGTTTTGTTCTTTCTCATCTGCCACGACAATTTTTGCTTTAATTTTGCAAGATTGACTAACCGCGAAAGATAAAGTTTCGTTCGCTTGGCTATATTTACTAGATTCGACAATATTGGAGTAGTTATTTTCAAGCCAATAGAAAAAATCTAGATCTTCGATAAGACCATATTTTACAACCTCGGCATAACCATTGATTAATTGTCGTTTTGGCAATGTCTTTAGGAAAGATAAATTACATAACACCATTTTTGGCTGATAGAAAGTCCCAATTAAATTCTTGCCAATTTTGCTATTAATTGCCGTTTTGCCACCTACAGAACTATCAACCATCGCCAATAATGTTGTTGGGACCTGAATAAAATCTACCCCCCTCAACATAGTCGAAGCAATAAAACCAGATAAATCGCCCACTACACCACCGCCAAAGGCAATAATTAAAGATTTTCTATCTGGCTGATTGGCAATAATTTCTTCGCTTAAGTCTTGAAAAACTTTAAAAGACTTACTAGCTTCGCCCTGCTCCACTACTAACTTAATAATTGACGATAAATTTAATAAATGCAGAGCTTGCAGAAGCTCTGCTAAATGAATATTTGCAATATTACTATCCGTGATAATAAATATTTTTTTATAATTATTGTTGCCAATAAAAACAGTTAAAGGCTTAAGATCGTAGGCAATATCGATAGAGTAACTTCTGCTAGCAAGGTCGATGCTAATTTTGGATAGATTATGATTTGCCACTTTATTGAAACGGTTTAAGAATAACTACAGCAACAATTGCAATCATTGTAATTGTTGGAACTTCGTTGACGATACGGAAAAATTTTTCACTGTGGCGATTGTTGTTGCTAGCAAAAGCCTTCCGCCAACGAGCAAGCATTGCATGAAATATTGCCAATATTAGTACAAGGGAAATTTTTAAATGAATCCAAATGTTTTCAAAACCAATTTCTTTGGCAAGATAAAGCCCGAAAACAAAAGAGGCAATCATTGCGGGATTCATTATGTATCTCAATAGTTTTCTTTCCATTTGTTGCAGTAACAAACAAGCTTCAGAGGCAAATTCTACCTTGCTGTGATACACGAAAATCCTTGGCAAATAAAGCAACCCTGCCATCCACGATATTATCGAGACAATGTGAAGAATTTTAATAATTTCGTAACTTTCCATAATTTAATTAGTTTTAATAGGGTTAAATAATACTATTTTCGATTTTTGGCTATATTATTAGATAATTCAGTTAAACTATTTATAACCGCCAAAATAAGAGCCCCAAATTGAAGATTTTTGACGAACATAATCTGAGCGATAACAATACCAAAAAGCATTACTCCAAGCTTGCTCGTAGTCGCTAGAGCTGGTCATTCTATTGCCATCAACTTTGTTACTTTCGTAAAAGCCTTTATAAAAAGTATTGCCACCAGCAGACATTCCAACTTCACAGCCAGCACTCCAGCCGTCTTTAAAATCTTTAGAAGCATTAGCTTCGATTTGCATTGAATGATCTGGCCTTCTTCTTAATGATTTTTTAACATTTTCTTTGGCGGACTTACATTCAATTAAAAAGAGACAGAAAATTAACAGAAAAATACTAGGGATTTTGTAAGAGTGTTTCATTGTGATTAATTTTTACCCAATAAGGAATGTTGAAATGAAGGGCGGGAAGTAAAAGTTCCGACATGTAAAATGCAAGAAAACCAACCCTGACCCCAGCCCTTATGAAAAAATGGCTTGCCCTGATATTGTGGATCTCCAAGATCTGGCCCGCCATCTTTTTTATAGACCCAAGCATTGGCAAAATTAGAATTTGCTAATGCGCTACGGCAACCAGAATACCAGCCAGCACGATATTCTACAGGGCCTTCCGGCACTTCTAGATTAAGGGTTATTGGCTGAAAAAACCCCATATTTCCAGCATGGCAAGAAACAGTGGCAATTAAAAAAAGCAATATCGTTATAAGATTAAGACAGGATAAGGCTTCGTTTAATGTGAATTTGTAGCAGTTTTGTGTTTTTGTAGCCATTTTTAGCATTTGATATTAAATATTAATATTTTTAATTGCATCGCAAAAGGCTTCGCCCCTCTTCTCGAAATTTTGCCACTGATCGAAAGAAGCACAAGCGGGTGATAAGAGTAGATTTTTCTCGGCTAAGTTGTGTTGAGCCGAGAGATCTTGCCAAGCAATTTTTACTGCATTCTCTAGGGTTTCTGCAAATACAAATGAAACATTATTTTTTAGCAAGATTTTTGCAAATTCTTTGCTAGATTCGCCAACTAAATATGCTTTATTTATCTTGTAGAAATATTTTTCTAAAATGCCAATCCCACCTTCTTTGGCAACACCTCCCAGAATCCAAAAAATATTATCAAAAGATTTAAGAGCCACCTCGGTAGATTCGGCATTTGTTGCCTTGCTATCGTTAATGAAGTTAATTTTCGCATCTTGAAAATTAATGGTTTTGACAATTTGCAAACGATGGCTTAGCCCGCGAAAATCAACAATGCTGTCGATAATATTTTGGTCACAGATGTTGTCGATAATATTGACCCGAAGATTTTGTTTTTCTTGCTGTTTTTTGAGATCTTGTGGCGATAAATTTTTAATTGCCAAATAGGATTTTATAATGGCAAATGCCGTTGCTAAATTTGCATCATTATGTGCCCCCCTTAGAAATTCTGAACTACAGCCAATTGATTTAATATCGCCGTCTAGATTATGATACAAAGTGCCTTTAAATATTGCAACAGCAAAATTTGCAGATTCTAGAATTTGCCTATTAGATTCGACAGTTGTAATGGCAATTGTTTGTGCTAAAAAATTATGATTTTTGAAATTGTAATAGATATTAGCGCTTGTTTTGTTGTCGATATTAATAATTGCAAAATCTTCTGCGGTTTGTTGGCGGAAAATATTCATTTTTGCTTGGCAATAATTTGCAAAACCGCCATGTCTTTCTAGGTGATCGGGGGTGATGTTGCTAAGAGAGGCAATGTTAAAACGGCAGTAATTCATAAGCGACAACTGGTAAGAAGATGCTTCTAATACATAATTAGCTTCATAAGAATAGTTACTGCTATTTATAAGCTCGAAACAAGAATTACCAATGTTTCCTCCGCTATAAGTTTTAATATTAAGTCGATTAAAAGCAAAATCTGTTAATGCGGTAGTGGTAGACTTGCCATTTGTGCCAGTTATACCAACATAAATATTGCTACCAAATATTTGCTGAAAAATTGCCAAATCGCAAGTGATTAAAGATTTTGGCTGACAAGATATAAGGTCGATAATTGGATGGGGGCTTGGTAAATAAAGCGGAATTCCGGGAGATGCAACAACTAATGTTGGTAGGCTGTAATTTATCTCACTGTTAAATTTTGTAAATATAATGGAATTTCTGTAATTTTGTAAAGCAAAATTTTGTCTTGCTTTATCGAGAACAGCAGAAGAATCGTCAACTGCAACAACTGGTAAATTGCCATGTTGTGCAAAGAATTTTAGCGATGCAACTCCAGAAATACCGAGACCAAGAATTAATATCTGCTTATATGGTGCAAGATAGCAAGATATTATAGTTTCTAAAGAATTTGTTTGGTTCTCGTTTGTTATATTAGTAGTGTTTGTCATTTAACGAGCATATTTATTTAACAGCAAATTCTGCAAAAACTTTACATTATTTTGGCTTGCTGTAGCAGATCTTTCAATTCGCCATTTTGATACATTTCGCGGATAATATCGCAACCACCAATAAATTCGCCATCGATATAAAGCTGAGGAATAGTTGGCCAATCCGAAAAATCTTTGATTCCCTGCCTAATTTCCTGATCTTTCAAAACATCGACATCGGTAAATTCAACACCAAAACTATTAATAATTTGGACAACTGTTGCCGAAAAACCGCATTGTGGGGCGGTTTTCGTTCCTTTCATAAATAAAACAATTCGATTATTTTTGATAGTGTCTTGAATATTTTCTATTGCGGAATTTTGCATATTTAGCGGTTAATTAAAGATTAAAAGGATAAACTACGATAACAAATAATTATAATTGCCAATATTTCAAGGGCTATTTTAAAATAAATTTCCCTGTAAATGTCTTTGGGGTTTTACATGCTCTAAAACTTCTTCAATGAAGTGTTCGGTTTTTAGCTTTTTTTCGTCTTGATTGTAAAACTGCTCACGCCTTATCCTTACTTTTAGAATATCTCCCTTAGCAAACTCTTTTCCTGCATTTATATCGCTTAAAAACTCATCATCTTCTACCAATACATAAAAACTTGATTGTCCATCGTTTACATACCATTTATTATCCTCTTTAAACGATAAATTAATTATATTAATGCTGGTTTTAAAAATTACAGGCTCTTCGTCGAGCTTAATTTCTCGAGAAACTAGGCATTTAAAATAATTAACTTCCTCTTTTATAATTTGACAAAAATTTGTTTTATTTTCATCTAATTTTATAGCAACATCTTCAACCCCTTCTCTTAATAGCGGAGAGGTTAGTTGCTGAATCTTAGCACGACTATCGTTTAAAACACTATTAGCTTCTTCTAGCAATAAGTCAAAACTTAAAACGGCTACAGATAAATCTTTAGGACTTATTTCGTTATTGTCTAAAGCTTTGCCATTATAAATTAGCTGAAGTCTCATTGTATTACAAATTTTAAACTAAATTACCAAATATTGCTAGATTTTCTTTGTTATTAAATCTACAGCAAAATCCTATCACTAAAAACCTATTAAACCTCAATTTTTCTAAAGCCTCGAGCAATTAAATATACTTCACTAGAATCTTTGCGGGAAGATTCTGGCTTGAAATAATCTACCTTGCTAAAATTTTGCCTCAATATTGTAAGAATTTCGGCAGAAGAACCGCCCTGAAATATTTTACCCACAAATGCTCCATCTTTAGCAAGTATTGATACCGCTAATTGCAAAGCATCTTCTAGTAAATTAATTATTCTTAGGTGATCTACGGTTTTATTGCCACTGCAATTTGCTGCCATATCAGACATCACGACCAAACATTTAAGAAATTTATTTTGGATTTGCCTTTCACTAATCTTATTCAAGATTTGCTCCTTTACCGATTCGCAAAGAAAGTCGCCCTCGATAGTAAAAACACCCTCTATTGGCAATATTGGCAACAGATCGATGGCAATAACATTATTAAAACCAACCTCGGCAACTGCCACCTGACTCCAGCCACCGGGAGCCGCCCCCAGATCTACCACTAAATGATTTTTCTTGAATATTTTGAATTTATTATTTATTTCAATAATTTTAAAGGCGGATCGTGCTCGAAAGCCATTATCTTTTGCGGCCTGCACTAAGGGGTCGTTAATTTGGCGACGAAGCCAACTTTGCGACGACTTGCTAAATTTTTTGGTTTTTTTTAGTTTCTGAAAATTATTATTGCGACAGCTACCGAGATCGGATAAATTAATATTATTCTTTTGATTTTTTTTAATCTGCATATGAAATGATTTTATGGTGACGATACTAGACTAATGCGATGCGAAAGGGTGCAAGGTTAGATTGGGTTTTTAAAATATTCTAACTCAACTGCAAAAGCTTCTACATTGTTAAAGACATCTAATTTATTAACTTCCACTTTGCACCAAGCAAGATTTTGCTCGGATTTACAAATTTCGATGATTTCTACCGCAAGATCTTCGATAAGATAAAATTTATTATCCTTAGTGAGTTCGTTAATTTTCGATGTAATTACCGCATAATCAATAGAATCCTTAATATTTTTACTATGCAAAACTTTTTCGTTGGCAAGCCTAAGATCTAGGTTAATCTTTACCGCGGTCGGTAACAAATGTTCTTGCGGATATATTCCTAGAAAAATCTTTGTTTGGTAGTTTTTGATTTTTATTAGCATGATGATGGTGATTGCCAATTCTACCTTAACCTGAAATATTAAGATAGAATTGGTTTAATTAGCTATTTAAGCTAATTGCTACTGGATAACAGTAACAGAACGGCGATTTTTTGCCAAAGAATCTTCGTTATTGCCGAAAGCTACTGGTCTTTCTTTGCCATATGATATTATTTTAATCCTGCTAGAATCTACACCTTTCGATGCTAAGTATCTCTTTGTTGCATTGGCTCTTTTTTCTCCGAGGGCGATATTATATTCTCTTGTTCCTCTTTCGTCACAATGACCTTCGACTATTACTTTTACTGACTGATCGCTATTTAACCATTCGGACTGAGTGTCTAGAATTTGTTTAGCATCACCACCAATTTCAGAAGAGTCGTAGGCAAAGAAAATTCTGTCTTTTACTTCGATTTCTTCGACCTTTTCTTCGATTTCCTGCTCTGCTTCTGTGGCTTGGGCACTATTTTCTATAACTTCGTAAGTTTCTTGAGGAGGAGCCTCTGCTGGCTTAACTTCTTCGACTTTTGGCTCTTCTATTACGGGCGCTGGTGGCTGTGGAACTGGAGCAACTAATGGCTGTTCCATAACTTCTTTTTTACCACTACAAGATGCGATAGATAGAGAAAGAAATACTGCCAAAGCAATACAAAACTTGTGAATAAGGTATTTGTTCATTAGGTTGATTTGTTAAGTTAGCGGATTTTGAATAAATAAACTTTGAATAAATAAATTTTATTTTATATTTTCAAAGTTTATTTAGTCTTTTTTAAAATTCAAAGATATTTTTTAATTTTCTAGCAAAATATTTACTATTAACCATTTTTCAACTAAATTAGCTAAGATTTTCGCCAATATATTTGGTTATCTTACCAATATTATTATCGATAATTGTAAATTTTTCGGGCAATTGGTAGAGATTGTTAAGAAAAAGTGGCAAATCAACCTTATCAATACCAGAGTCCATAACGACTTCCGAAAACTTTGCCGGATGAGCCGTTGCCAAAATAATCAATTTTTCTCCTTGATATTCGCTAGATTGACAATATTGATTAACGGCAGCGACTGCGGTTGCAGTATGGGGGTCGATAATTTCGTTGGTTTCTTTATTAACTTTAACAATATTGGCAATGGTTTCTTGGTTGCTACATTTAAAGGAAACAAAATCTTTTCGTATTTCCTTAATTACAGATTCGCTGAGGCTCATAGTGCCACTAACGGCAAAGTTTTTCATTAATTCTGCTACTAAATTTTCTTGATTACAATATTGATAATAATTAAAAATTAATCTTTCTAGGTTGCTTGAAACCTGAATATCCATGCTTGGCGAAAAGGTTTTCTTAAGAACATCTTTGGAATAATCATTGCTTTTGATAAGGCGATCGAGAATGTCGTTTTCGTTAGTAGCAATAATTAATTTAGCAATTGGCAGGCCCATTTTCTTTGCCATAAAACCAGCATAAATATCGCCAAAATTGCCAGTTGGCACCGCAAAACTAATTGGGTTGCTACTATTTACTCCTAACCTTAAAGCGCTGTAAAAATAATAGACGATTTGTGCCATTATTCTGGCAAAGTTAATAGAATTTACCGCTATCAATCTTCTGTTTTTTAAAAAATCACGATCTAAAAACATCGATTTAACCATTGCCTGACAATCGTCAAAACTACCTTCCACCGCCAAATTAAAAACATTAGGAGCTAAAACCGTTGTCATTTGTTTTCTTTGCACTTCCGACACCTTTTGATGCGGGTGGAGAATAAATATTTTGCTATTTTTGCAATTTAAACAGCCCTGAATGGCCGCAGAGCCAGTATCGCCAGAAGTGGCACCAATTATCACGATTTCTTGCGGATCTTCTTGCAAGAAGTGATTGAGCAAATTACCAATAAACTGTAGTGCAAAATCTTTAAATGCTAGTGTTGGCCCGTGAAAAAGCTCGAGCAAGAATTGCTGAGAGTTGATTTGCTTAATTGGGGCAATTGCTTTGTGATGAAAATTTTGATAAGATTTATTGATAATAAGCCTATAGTCATTATCGCTAATTTCATTACCAATAAATTCTTTGGTCAATACAAAAAAAAGCTCTTGATAGCTAAGTTTTTGCATTTCGTTAATTTGTGAGGCACTAAATTGGGGAACTTGCATAGGAAGATAAAGCCCACCGTCGCTTGCAAGCCCTGCTATCACCACTTGTGAAAAATTTAGCCTTTCTGCAGAAAGACGAGTCGAGAAATATTGCATAATTGCATAATGTAAAACTAAATATCGAAAAATTGGCATTTAACAGTGATTACAGTAATTTGTTAAATCAACTTGATTCTTGCATAATAAAAATGTTGCAATATTTTCTAAGCATAAACTTTTATAAGTAAAGTGTTAGTTATAATAATTATTGCAAGATACATAACAAAAAGCCTTCAGCCTTATTAAAGCAAGCCTTATTTAGACACAAGCAATGTTAAAATTAATCAATTAGCAATAAAACTAGCCAAACTTATTTAAAAATCAAAATCTTAACAAATGTCAAAGAAAACTAATAAAATCTTGCCTCCAGACTACCTCTACCGCACAGGAGTCGGAATCGCCATCATCAATCAAGACAAAAAAATATTTGTAGGACACAGAATCGACAGTGTTGACAAGTTAAAATCTTGGCAAATGCCTCAGGGCGGTGTAGATGCAGGCGAAGACGAGCTTTCGGCAATGTTTCGCGAACTAAAGGAAGAAACTGGCCTCGAAAAGGATGCCGTTAAAATTTTGCACCAATTGCCAAATTATCAATATTACAACCTTCCTAATGTTTTACAAAAAAAATTGTGGGGCGGTAAATATTTAGGGCAACGGCAAAAATGGTTTTTACTAGAACTATCGGCAAATGACGAAGCCATCAACATCAAAACCGAAAACCCAGAATTTAACGACTGGCAATGGGTTGATGTAGATGAGGCAATAGATATGATAGTGGATTTTAAAAAAATGCTCTATAAAGAGGTATTTCGTGGCTTTGCTAAATTCTTAAATTAACCATCTTTGCTTTAAGTCTCACTAAAATTTTCAAAGTAAAATCTTGATAAAATAAATATACTCATTGCAAGCGATGCTGGCAATTCTTTTAAGAGCAATAAATCTGCTGATAATATAGTAGTTGAAATAAATTCAATAACAAAACTTTCCGAAGCAAAAAACAACATTTATCGTTAAAACTTTTAAGTAAAGAACTAGATCTAAAAAGTGTTTTTTCTCATATTCACCACAAGAATTGTCCAAGTAGTATATTTTCTGTAGCCGATCACAAATAAGGATTAGAAGGAAAACTAAAAGAAATTTTTTGTAAAAATGATCTCGAAACAAAAGAAAAAATTAGCAAAGTTGCTGAATTTTATAAAAACCAATTGAAAACATTATTCAAGGATCTAAAACAGAAAATCTAAAAAAATAAGTTGCCAAATTTTTTAAATCAATGAATTTAAAACAATCTAAATGAACGATAATTACTGGATAAATCTCTACAAACCTCAAGGAATATCTTCGGCAAAAGCCGTGGCAATTATTAAAAAATTTGGCAAATTTGCTAAAGTTGGCCATGGCGGAACCCTCGACCCTGCCGCAGAAGGAGTTTTGCCAATTGCTGTTAATAAAGCAACAAAAACTGCAAGCTCAATAGAATCTACCTGTAAAAAATATTTCTTTACCATAACTTGGGGCGAAGACCGCGACACCGATGACACCGAAGGAAAAGTTATTGCTACCAGCAACTTAAGGCCAACAACTTGGCAAATTGTTAATTCCTTAGCTTCATTTTGTGGCAAAATCAACCAAACTCCATCGAAATTCTCAGCAATAAAAGTCGACGGCAAAAGAGCCTATAAATTAGCAAGAAGCAATGCAGATTTCGAAATGAAGTCTCGAGAAATAATAATTTATCAAATTAAACTGTGTCAAAGCCTAGAAAATAGTGCCAGTTTCGAGGTATTATGCTCAAAAGGAACATTTGTCAGAACTCTTGCCCGCCAATTATCAGATAAAATGCAAGTTTGTGGCTTTGTCAGCAAATTAGTTCGCTTGCAAGTTGGCAATTTTGATGTTGCAAACACAATATCGCTACAACAATTCGTTTTAACTAGCAAAAATCTATCGCCAATTGCCAATTCAGCGATAGAAAATTCGGCAATAAGCCGTGCAAAAATAACCATTCCCGCCATTTTTAAGCAATATCTTAAGATTGATTTAACCTTGGAGCAGTCAAAAAAGCTAAATAACGGTATTTGCTTATCTATCGATACAGATTTCTTAGCAAAATTTGCCGTTATTGATAATTTGCACCATCAACAACAAGAATCGCTAATTTATAGCAATATTTCTTCGCATAATTCATTGCCTATATTGGTTTTTTACAACAATAACAACATTACTATAGCAGAAATTATAGAAAATGAAAATATTGCTTGCAAAATAAATAAAAATTATAAAAATTTGCTAGAGTTTGAGCGAATGAATTCTCAGATAACTTCTTGGTCTTTGGTTCGTAAAATAACTTCCGCAAAACTTGCTAGTGGTTTTTTACTAAGATCAAGTGTTGTTTTACAAACATTTTAGCTAGCTAAATTCAATGTTTCTGGCAGAATTACTAGCCTTTTAACATCAAATTAGATGCAAATTATTAACTAAATCATAAATAAACCTAATGTCTATTCTTGAAAAAACAAAAAAAGAAATTGTCAAAGAATTTGCTACCGATCAAAAAAACACAGGCACCGTCGAAGTGCAATGTGCAATTTTAACTAAACAAATCAACAATCTTACCGAACACTTAAAGCTACACAAAAAAGACCACTCATCCCGTCGCGGTCTTTTAATAGCTGTTAGCAAAAGAAGAAGAATGCTCGATTACCTAAAAAGCAAATCTCAACAACGTTATGAAGTACTAATTCAAAAACTAGAAATTCGTAAGTAAATTTATAAAACTAGCTATCGCCTTAAGCATTAACTTTGCTTTTATTAAACCTATTATTACTAAACTTTATCTTAGGTCGATAGCTAGTTATTTCAATTATCAATTTGCTGCAAATCAACACCCGTAAAGTTGCGTTATTAACAGATGGATCACTTCAAAAATTTTAGCGCTGTATCAACAAATAAAATAAATCAAATGAGTCAAATAATCAAAAAATCAATCAATTGGAACAACAAAGAACTTACGATAGAAACCGGGAAAATTGCCCGTCAAGCTTCTGGTTCTGTGGTTGTTTCATATGGTGAAACTGTTGTTTTGGCAGCCGTAACTGTTGCCAACAAGGCAGCAGAAAATGCCGATTTCTTTCCGTTAACAGTACATTACCTAGAAAAATTCTATGCCGCAGGCAGAATGCTTGGTGGTTTCAACAAAAGAGAAGGCAAGCCTTCGGAAGATGCAACCCTAGTTTCTAGGCTTATCGACCGCCCAATTCGCCCGCTTTTTCCAAGCAATTTTTACAACGAAGTTAATGTTATATGCACCGTTTTATCTTATGGAAACGACGATAATTGCGATATCATTTCATTAATCGCAGCTTCTGCTGCTCTTGCCATCTCCGAAGCACCTTTCTTAGAATCTGTTGGTGCTGTTCGAGTTGCCAAAGTAAATCAACAACTAGTCTTTAACCCAACCAAAGATCAACTAAAAAATTCATCTCTCGATTTAATCGTTGCCGGAACAAAATCATCGGTATTAATGGTCGAATCAGAAGCAAAAGAACTTACTGAATCTGAAATGCTTGAAGCGGTAAGCCTTGGACACCAAAATTTCCAACCAATTATCGATTTAATCAACGAACTTAATAGCACCGCTGGTAAAACTAAAATCGTAGTTCCTGCATTTGCTCATCATCAATTAAAAGCTGAAATCAAAGATCTTATCGGCTCTAGAATGGTCGATGCCTATAAAATCAGCTCTAAACAAGCCAGATCAAAAGCTTTAGAATCTTTGCACTCAGAAGTTAAAGAAAAGTTTCTTAAAGAAGAAGATGGCATAAATACTAATCTTATCAAGGCTATCTTCAAAAATCTTGAACAAGAAATTGTTCGTCAAGACACTCTTAAAAATAAAGTTCGCCTCGATGGCAGATCCCTCGATCAAGTTCGCGAAATTACCTCGGAAGTTGGCTTCTTGCCAAAAGTTCACGGATCTTCATTATTTACCCGCGGAGAAACTCAAGCTTTGGTTGCCTTAACTCTAGGCTCACCTCGCGATGCTCAATTAGTAGAAAATCTTAGCGGAGTCTATAACGAAAACTTTATGTTACATTATAATTTCCCCCCTTATTCTGTAGGTGAAGTTGGTCAACTAAAAACTCCGGGTCGTCGTGAAATTGGTCATGGTAAACTTGCTTGGAGAGCAATTAACCCTGTAATGTGTAGCAGTGAAGAATTCAACTATTCAATTCGCTTAGTTTCAGAAATCACCGAATCAAATGGCTCATCATCAATGGCAACTGTATGTGGTGCAAGCCTAGCCTTAATGGATGCTGGGGTGCCAATTAAATCGCCAGTTTCGGGTATTGCAATGGGACTAATCAAAGAAGGAGAGCAATTTGTTGTTCTTTCCGATATTATGGGCGATGAAGACCACTTAGGAGATATGGATTTCAAAGTAGCCGGAACAAGCAAAGGTATTACTGCCCTACAAATGGACATTAAAATCAATGGCATTAGCACCGAAATTATGCAACAAGCTTTAGAACAAGCTAATCGCGGTCGCTTATCGATATTAGAAAAAATGATCGAAACCATCGCAACTCCTCGTAGCGAACTTAATGGCAATATTCCTAAAGTTGAAACCATTACCATACCATCAGCAAAAATCCGCGATGTTATTGGTTCTCGTGGTAAAACAATCAAGGAAATCTGCCAAAATTGCTCAGTTACCATCGACATCGAAGACAGTGGAGTTGTTAAAATATCTGGCAACAACAACGAAGCAATTCAAAAAGCAATTACTACAATTCAAGAAATAACTTTCGAGCCAGAAATTGGCGATATTTACGAAGGTCCTGTAGTAAAAGTTATTGATGCTGGTGCTTTTGTTAGCATTGCCAACAATCGCGACGGCTTTGTTCATATTTCTGAACTTGCTAATTACCGTGTCGATTTCGTTGAAGATGTTATTAATGAAGGAGATATTGTTAAAGTTAAAGTTATCGGGTTCGACAAAAAGGCCCGCCCTAAACTTAGCTTCCGCTCTGTAGATCAGCAAACCGGTGCCGATATATCAGACACAATTACTTCTAAATCTCTTAACGAAGACTTCGAAGACGATCAAGGTGGCAGAAGACCAGATCGCAGAAGCGGAGATCGTCCAGACAATCGCAGTTCAGACCGCAGAGATCGTGGAGACAGAGATCGCAATTCTTCCCGCGATTCTTCTTCCCGCGATTCTTCTCGTGAAGGCGGAGACGATCGCTTCCCAAAAAAAAGAAAAGGCTTCTTTAGTTAGTTGCAATCATACCAGCCCTTATTTACAAAATAAAGGCTGGTTTTGATCCTTATCAAAAGGTGCTATTTTAGATTTTTAAAGAAAATTATAACAATTTTTGCAATAAAAATCTTTAGAAATATGAAATAGCATTAGGGATTACTAACTAAATCTCTACGATAACTTAAGATCGAAAGCGAAATTAACCTTAAATGAAATATTAACTAACCAGAGAATATGCCATTGCTCGACAATATTAATCGACCTGCCGACTTACGAAAATTACCTGCTAACAAATTAACCGAATTAGCATTAGAACTAAGGCAGGCAACAATCGAAGCAGTTTCGCAAACTGGTGGCCATCTTGGTGCTGGGCTTGGGGTAATAGAAATAACAATTGCCACCCATTATGTTTTTGACACCCCGAACGACAAAATTATCTGGGATGTTGGGCATCAGGCATATCCTCACAAAATTTTAACAGAAAGAAAATCTAGAATTAACACCATAAGACAGCCACAAGGTCTCTCTGCTTTTACTAAAAGAGATGAAAGCATCTACGATACCTTTGGAGCGGGTCATAGCTCTACCTCGATATCGGCAGCAACGGGGATTGACATTGCTCACCGCCTACAATCTAAAGAGAATTACACAATTGCAATAATTGGCGACGGGGCAATTAGTGCTGGCATGGCTTTTGAAGCGATGAATAATGCTGGCTACAGGTCAAAAAGCCAAATTCACAACTCTGGGAAATTAATCGTAATCTTAAACGATAACGATATGTCTATTTCTCAGCCAACGGGAGCAATGGCAAATTATCTTGCTAAACTCGCTTCTTGCAAAACCTATTTTCAGTTCCGCAACATTTCTTATAATATTCTTAGTAAATTAAAAAACCGCCTACCCGCTAAAATCA
The DNA here is from genome assembly GCA_945862535.1 of Rickettsia typhi. Classification (GTDB taxonomy): domain Bacteria; phylum Pseudomonadota; class Alphaproteobacteria; order Rickettsiales; family UBA1997; genus JAJTDS01. The sequence goes on from CAMAYG010000011.1 coordinate 38,167, forward strand.
TCAACCTTCCCCGCAAATTAGAAAAATCAATAAAAGAATGGTGGCTTGGTGGCAATATCTTCGAGGAGCTAGGTTTTCATTATATTGGCGTTGTCGATGGTCATAATTTACCGCTTTTGGTAGAAATTCTTAGCAATGTAAAAAATAGTAATTCTAACAAACCAATATTAATTCACTGTCGCACCGAGAAAGGTAAAGGCTATAATCATGTAATGGATAGTCAAGACAAGCTACATGCTGTAAGCAAATTCGACTCAAAAACTGGCATTAGCAAAACCAATAAAAGCCCCAATTTATCTTATTCCGAAGTTTTTGGTAGAAGATTAACTACTCTCGCCAAAAACGACAAAAATATTGTAGCAATTACCGCCGCCATGACTAGTGGCACCGGGCTAGAATCTTTTGCTTTAGAACATCGCGATCGTCTTTTTGATGTTGGAATTGCCGAACAACATGCCGTAACATTTGCTGGCGGACTTGCAACCGAAGGAATTAGGCCTTTTGTTGCCATTTATTCAACCTTCTTACAACGAGCTTTAGACCAAATAATTCACGATATCGCTTTACAAAAACTAGCGGTCCGCTTTATTATCGACCGAGCAGGTTTCGTTGGTGCCGACGGCCCAACCCACGGCGGTGTTTTCGATATTGCCTTCTTAAGCAACTTGCCAGAAATGATTATTATGGCCCCAATTAACGGCGAAGAATTGGTAAAAATGGTAAATACCGTCCATAAAATCGACCACTGCCCTAGTGCAATAAGATTCCCCCGGGGCAATATCTTAGAAACAACAATAGACCTCCTTAACAACGAAACTATTGAAATTGGCAAATCACAAATTATCTATAAAAGCCCAAATACCAATAAGGAAAAGCCGTTAAAACTAGCAATTTTTGCCCTTGGCACCATAATACATAATGCACTTGCCATTACCGACAGAATCGAAGCTTTAAATATCGATTTAACGATAATCAATGCCCGCTTTGCTAAACCGCTAGATATTACAATTTTAAATCAAATCAGCCAAGAAAACGACATCATCATCTCCCTAGAAGAGGGAATGAGTGGCGGTTTTGCTACCAATGTTACTAATTATCTTATTAACAACGGTAAATTAGACTCTGGAAAATTAAGGTTTCGCACCATATTTATCGACGATCTTTTCGTTGAACATAACGACATTTTAGCAATGCAGAAAGAAGGAAAAATCGACAGCGAGACAATATTTAACACCATCAAATCTTTACAAGACAACCTCTCTTAACTTACTGCTCATAATACTCTTTTTAGGAGAAAAAACAATTTTCTGTGGCTTGTGACTTGTCGGCGATTGCGAATCTTTTGAAGTAGGTATTGTGGATTTAGGTGTCAAAAAGCCATCTTTCGATGCAAAACTAGAAGCTGAGCTTTTTTTAGATTTTGTGCTATTAGCATCAAGAGCAGGCTTTTGTTGTGAGTAGTTTACTTGACTAGCACTAGGACATTCGTCATGCTTCTTATTAAGATTCAGCGAGTATAATCTTGATATCATAGCATCGGAACTGTTATGCAATATTTTATCAACCTTACTCTCCATATTTAACTTAGCTTTGCTAAAACCTGAAACAAGCTCTGACTGCGATTGATAATTAATAATTTCATCTACTTCCGATAGGTAAAAACTAATTTGGGTATTCTCTTTATTATTCTGAACAAAGTCTTTAATCGCATTTTTGTTGATCTCGACAGGCTTGAAAAACAAAGAACCTATTGACCTAAAACCCTTAAGATCGTCATATTTATTGCTAATAAAAGGTCGGTTCATGAAAATCTTAGAGAAAGATTTGTAAAATTTTTCAAAATCATTATATGCCTCATCTTGATATCTATCGTTCATTTCCACTAAAACTTCGCTTAAAATATATGCTCCGAAGCTATGGGCGACACAAATTACTTTTTCACAACCGCGATTAGCGAATGTTTTATATGCTCTATCAACAAAATTTTGCACATCTTCCCCGATTGGGGATTGAGTTCCAACGGCACCAATTAAGCTATAGTAATGAAGCTGTTCATTCTCTTGCTCTTCTCCATAGTAAATAGCATTAGAGATTCCAGTGTTGCTTTTAAGTGTGCTTTTTTTATAATCGATGCTCTCCTGCCCAAAACCAAAACCCTCAAAATACAGAACAAGAAGTTTAGATTGTTTTTGAGGTAAAGAAACAGCTTTAGACAACCTGCAACCGAGCAAATGGTTGGATTTTTGGGCAATAGAACCATCAAGCACTTTTTCATAAATTTTACTAGGTTTAGCAGTCTTAGAATGTGGTGGCTTTTTGCTGTTGCTTCCAGAAGAATGATATAAAGGCGTTTGCTCGCTATTAAAATTATCATCGTTAGGTATAATTTTACTGGGCTGTTGATTATTTGGTTTCATCCTGAGTGAGTTTATCCTGAGTGGGTTTATCCTGAGTGGGTTTATCCTGAGTGAGTTTATATTTTGTTTCATATTATAGTATTTAATTTTATATTAATCATTATTACTAATTTTTTATAAAGCAAAGTAAATTATTTATTTTATTATCAGAACTACGATGCCATTTTTCTGCATTGCACTATATTTTTTTCATGATTGGCTTCGGGAAATTGCAGATCCTGCGATATTAATAATATTGCAATAATGAAATTGATAGTTATAAATTATTTGCAAAACGACAAAAATCAAAACCAGATCTTATGACTAAAATTGCAAAAACGAAAATTGCCGGCATCTTAAACCTTACCCCCGATTCATTTTCCGACGGAGGCAAATACCAACAATTTGCACAAGCAAGAATCCGTCTTGAAACCATGATTTTAGAGGGTGCAAAAATGATTGATATTGGTGCAGAATCAACAAGGCCAAATGCTGTTGCTGTTAGTGCAGATGAAGAAAGATTAAGATTAGAATTTTTGCCAAATTTAATAAAAATAGTTCAGGATTTTAATCGATTTAATAATTTATCGATTGCAGATCGGGTCTTAACCAGCCTCGATTCCTATCATTTTGAAAATTTGCAATGGTCGTTATCATTAGGTGTCGATGTGGTAAACGATATTTCTGGGCTAGAAAACCAAGATATTATCGCCCTAATCGCCAGAACTAAGGCAAAAACAATTCTAATGCATAAAGATAAAATTTTACCCCCTGCAACAACGATTATCAATGCTAACCGCCACTTACCAGAGCAAATTTACGATTGGGCATTGAAAAAAATCACAAATTTAGCAACTTTAGGGGTGGAAAAAGAACAGCTAATCTTCGACCCCGGCATTGGCTTTGGCAAAGATGCTTGGCAATCTATTGTTGTGCTCCGTAATATTGCAATTTTTCGCAATTTAGATCTGCCAATTTATGTCGGTCATTCTAAAAAAAGCTTCCTTGACAAGATCTGCCTCTTTCATAACCAAGGACATAATAGTAAAAATTTAGTAAAATATAATACGATCCCTACTAGTCAATATCCCGCAGAAAATAAGCTAGATCGTAGTGCAAAAACCATTGCCGTTTCAAAATTTTTAATCAAGCAAAATATTGATTGGCTTCGGGTTCACGATGTTGTTTTACATTACAATTTACTTAGATCTGACTAAATCTAACTTTTAGCTTGTAATATTAAGTTAATTAAATTATTTTGTAGCAAATAGTTTGAATTAATTTAATAAAATATGGAAATAAAATATCATCATAAGCGAGATAACAAAATAGCTCAAGAAACAATAACTACAACCCTAGAAATAAATGGGGAAAATCAAGATCAAATCAGCGGCTTTATCAACCCCGCAGTAACATTTACTGGCAAATGCATTATTACCAAAAAACTAGCAGAACAGCCAATTTGTAACAATAATATTAAATTTCTTGGTGAATGTTCTTTTCAATTCAGAATTAGCAAAGATATTAGTGATCAAGACGGACCGATTAAGGAAGAAGTTAACTATTATAAAATTATTGCCGATTACAATCAAAACCCTCCAAAATTTAAGCTAGAAGTTAATGACAAAGAATCGGAAGACAAAATAAATATTGATGAATATGGCTATTTTATTATCGAGCATCAAGACAGCAACAAGAAAGATTGCGATTATTTTTTTTACCACGAACAGGCAAGGTCAAGAGGAATAGCAATAAAGCCAAAAGAAGAACTAACTCACCTAACCAAAGTTAATCTCTATAAAGATAGCTTAATCCATGGACTCTTCCACAAGAACCAGAAAGATCAGTCAATATTGCTGCAATATGGCAATTTCCAGTCGATCGATCAAAATAACCGTAATTCTTTTTATCAATCTGGCATTTTTGTTGATAATGAATTCCAATCGGGCAGATTAAAAAAATTTTTCGACAATGGCAATTCGGCGATTTTGCAAGCGAATAATTTTATTGACTCAATTCCTGAAATTAATGAAATTCAATCTAAAAACAAAATCGTTGAAAATGATGCAATTATTTTTGGTTTCAATCAACAAAGGAAGGATTTGTATCAAATTTCGCCAAATAATAATCAGCAATATTTTACCTTAACCAATAATCCTAGACTTAATCTTGACAAACTCAGCTATTTTGCTAGAGCAAATCCCAATGCCCAAATTATTTTTGAAGACAGATTTTTAAGAGACTTCGAAACAAAAAAAGAAGAAAAGCAAGAATTGATTCATATCGTCGACGGTCGTAATATTTTCATTGCTGGCGGTTGCAACGACGAAAATGAATCAATAGCTAATTTTATTAAGCAAAATCAAAATCAATTTTCTGCAGAAACTAGAATTATTGCAAATCCTGCTAATAGTATTTTTAGTGAAGTTTATGATAAAAAAAAACAGCCGAGCTTTAATTTCTTTAAAGCTGGCATTAATGAGGTAGCCGAAGTAGAGAAGTGGGAAATATCAGCTAATCCAGATAATTCTGCCAAAACAACTCACAAAGAAGCATCGCCAATTACAACTCGCAAAAAAGAATATTTATGGAGATTATGGCAAACAGAGGAGTATTTTCTAGATACAGAAAAAATACAACAATTTGCCAATACTATGCCAACTCGACAGCAAAAGATTGACTATTTTTACGATATTCTAAACAATGATAATTATCAGATTAATGCTAAAGATCTGGCTACTTCACTTAACTATTTTCAGGAAGAATCTGCCGAGGAAGAAGGCTATAAAACATCAATCCTTAATAATTTTCTAGCAAAAAACAATTTTGAAAATAGTGATATCGATGATATTGTCAATAATTTACAAACACAAGAGTTAACTTTTAAGAGCTTGATTAATTCTTTTCCAGCTATAAAATATTCTAAGCTTAATATTTTAAAAGATAAAACTCTTGAAAAAGATAGAATTCTTGACAGAGAAGGTTTAATTATAGAAAAAAGATGTACAAAAGAAGGTAATTTAACTTTTCATTTTTTAAAACAAAGAGATATAAAGCGAGGAATATCAGAGGTTAAAAATGATAATGGCATTAATCCTTTTGGAAATGCAAGAGATGTAAAGCAAGAAATATCAGGGTCAAAAAACGATCGAATCTTGGTTGCCGTTTCAGAAAAAATTAATAACGAAGGTAGGATATATGTTGCTTCCGACAAATTTCCCCAAGCGAAAATTAACAAGGTTTACAGTTCGGCAACAAAAACATCAATTCTTGAAGAAGAGCAAAATAATCTCAATAAATTTGTTTTTTATCAACACGGCAGTAAATTAGGAGGAAACGATTTAGATCTCGATGCTAAATTTTGGCAAAAATTCTTTAAAAACAAGGAACATATCGAAGATTTAAAAATTTCTGATATATCATGCTACGGTTCTTGTTTACATAAAATCATCGCCGATCGTCAAGAAATATTTGATTTTTTAGAGCAGGGGCAGAAATTAAGTTTTCAAATTATTGCTTCAAATATTGACAATCTGGCGGTTTTTACTAAACTTCAAAATTATCAAACCTTCAGCATAGAAAAAAGCGATAATTTATGGGAACTTGAAAAAAGAGCAAAGCTTAAAATTATTGTTGCCAGAGGTGATAAAGGGGAATTAACGATGAATATTTATAATTTAAGGAAATTAAACGAAAAAGAAATAATAGAATCGCAGAAGCCGGCAAAATTCGATTGTAAAAAAATTGCTTCAACAGCAAAAACATGTCAGAAAATTATCGATAACGACGAATTTGATAGTATTTCTGAGGCAGATCTTTCTGGAAACGATTCTGAATTAGAGGAAATAGACTCTAATTTGGATGAAGAAGCCTCGACAGACGACAACGAAAGCCTTGCAGCAATGCCATTCGCCTCTTTTAATCCTTCAATGGTTTCTAAAGCTTCATCTAGGTTGTTGCAGTTGTAAAATTAAGTTAGAATTTGCAGTTAAAAAGCCAGATTTTGACAAGGTAACGGGGTTTGTTAAGCAAGTTTAATAAAATCTAAATCACTTTGGTGCACCGCCCCGCTTGCCAATATCCCGCAGAAAATAAGCTAGATCGCGGTGCAAAAACTGTTGCCGTTTCTCAATTTCTAGTCGAGCAAAATATTGATTGGCTTAGGGTTCACGATGTTGCTTTGCATTGTAATTTACTTAGATTTGACTAGATTTAACTTTGCTCTTAAAATATTAAGCTAGTTAAATGATTATATTGTGGCCTTAATTAGTTATTAGTTCTTTATTTACCCTCTCAATCGTAATCTTTTTAGCATAAATCCCGCCAACTTGCGATTTTTTATCTCCATCTTTTCCACTCATATGAAGGACAAATGATATAATTTCACCATTTTTCTCGGCAAAACCAACAAAATAACCTTCTTTACGATTGCTTTTATCGAAATCACTTGAGCCTGTTTTTCCATGCATAGACCACCAATTAGAACGAGAGCTTTCTTCCATTAATTTTATTAAATCTTTGGCCTTGACTTGAGATGATTTGGAAAATGGCAGTTCATTTTTAGCAAGTTTCTCGATAAAGGCAAGTTGCTGTAGCGGTGTTATTTTTAAAGAACTTGTAAGCCAGCTGTCGGTTAGGCCATTATTTTGCCCCTCATCACCCGATAAATCTTGATTGCCGTATCCGAGTTTATCAACATATTCCTGAAACTTTTTTATGCCTAATTTTTGAGTCAAAATCTGCGAATACCAAACCACAGAAAACCGCATCCAGCTTGAAGGGCTTTGCTCTCCATCGTGATAATATTGCAGGAAAGTTACGGGTTTCTGCGGTTTCCAAATTGGACTATGCCGTCCTTTAAGAATATCGCTTTCAAAGCCAATAATCGCCAAGGGGATTTTGAAACTCGAATTTGGAGAATAGAGAGTATGGCAATCTTTGCCTTCTTCGATGAGGATTTTATTGCCTTTTTTAACCAACAAACAATCGATGGTATCGGAATTGGCAACAGAAACTAAACTAAAAGACATTAAAAATGCAATAACAAAGATGTTTTTCATATATTCAAATAACAAGTTCCTTGGCATCGGGTTTATCAATAACTTCCTGCGGAGTTTGGAGTATTGAGAATGAGGATTTGAAGTCTCCGAGTTTGTCAAAAAAGTTGTCGACCTGCTCAGATAAAGCCCAGATATCGTATATTATTTTATATAGAATAGTAATGACATAGGCAAAGTCCCCAATTGTGATTTGGTTTACATAGCGTAAATATGCGGTATATATAAGAACTGTTGATGACATTCCCATAAATAAACCCGCTCCAACGCAGGCAAATTTGAATTGGTATAAGTTCTTTTTATAGTCTAAATCAGCGACTTCACCGCAGGTAAAATTGAGTATCCTCTTCAATTCTTTTTGCTTTGCTGAAAATGAAAAAATTGTAAAAATATTTGTGATGTTATCGGCAATCATTCCAAATGCAGTGTGCTTGAGGTCATTTGAGCTTTGCGATAATGTACTCTGTTTTAGAGCCATTTTTAAACCTACAATAAAAAATATAATGCACCATATCAAAACCAAAATTGCCAAGTGCAAGTTAATAAAAACAAGCGATAAAGTCCCGAATATGCACATCACAAACGGATTGGTTATTTTCCACCAAATGTATTCAAATACATTATCGTAACCGTTAACAATGCCTTTTATTTTACTTGCAATAGAGCCCGAATGAGTATTTTGGAAAAATCTATAGCCATGATTTTGAACATATTCGTAAGATTTACTAATAATTTCACCTCTAATATAAGGCTGTGATTTATTGAAAGCCCATTGCCCGGCACGGCACACAATCTCTTGAAATAGTGCAATGCTAATAAAAATCGCTATCGGATAAACTATATTCCACTTTGTAACAGCGACGCCACTTACCCCAGTGTCAACAATCAGCTTTAGTGCATAACTATTTAGCACCGTAAATGCAACGGCTACCATTGGTATCTGAAACATCATAACATAATGCCACTTGTACGGCTTTAGGATTGGATATAAAAACTTATAAATTTCTTTCATAGTTTAAATAACAAGTTCCTTGGCATCGGGTTTGTCAAGCACCTCTTGCGGAGTTTGGAGTATTGAGAATGAGGATTTGAAGTCTCCGAGTTTTCCAACAAAATCACCAACTTGGTTAAGTAAAGTAAAAATACTATCAACTAAAAAATAGGTAACGGTCATAACAAAGACAAAATCCCCTGTTGTAACTGCATTAATGCGTCTAAGGTGTATCATAAAGATGAATAATGAGGCGAGCATAAAAACATAGAATGCACAACAAATTAGGGATTGCTTCAATTCTAATTTAATCCAAGCATAGTCTTTTGGTGCGACATCGCATTTTAAAAACTTGTTGATACGTTTTAGCTCACAAGAATGGGCAGTGAATGCAAAAATGCTAAAAATATTTGAAATATTATCTGCAATAAACCCCATAGCTTTATGCTGGCTGTCGGTTGTTGCTGTTGCAAGCTTGCTGATTTTGAGTGATAATTTTAGATTTATCGGAAAAAAGATAGCACACCAAATTGACATAAAAATAAACAGCTTTATGTTAATGAATGCAAGAGAAAACAGCACAACCAAAACCTGCAAAAGTGGATTTGTAAGCTGGTGATGAACACCGAACCACAAATTATTATAACCAGTTCCTATGCCTTTTATTTTACTTGCAATAGAGCCCGAATGAGTATTTTGGAAAAATCTATAGCCATGATTTTGAACATAGTCATAAGCTTTTGCCGTGATCCCTATTCTAACAAATGGCTGGGACTTCATCCATGAAAACTGGCTTGTTCTCCAAGCTAATTCCAGTACAAGAATAGCACCAATATACAAAGCTATCGGATATAGCAAGTCTGAGTATTCAGGCACGGCAGATTTGCCAAAAGCCTCAACTACAAGCTTAAGCGAGTACATATTAGTAACATTGTAAAATGCTCCTATTATTGGAGCTTGCATCATCAAAATATACCACCATTTGTAGGGCCTTATTACTTGCCAGAGGAAAGATGGGATTGTGTTTTCTTTCATAGCCCTGCTATTTGAAATTCCTGTAAACATTAAGTCTTGTTCTTTTTGGCTTGTTCTTTTTGGCGGAGCCCCCCTTGCGACTTCATGCGACTTTCATGCGACTTTCGTGCGAAGATGGCGAGGGGGAAGTCTTAAAGAAACAAAATTATTCCCACCAAGTTAATATTGGGGTCTTTGCTGCCTTAACTTCGTCGAGGCGACGGCGAGGAGTAGAAATTGGATAATTATGAAATTTATCGCCATTGCCCATTTTTACTTCTTTGGCAATGTAGATCATTTTATTAATGAAGTCGTCGATTGTCGATTTTGTTTCGGTTTCTGTAGGCTCGATAAGCATTGCCCCCTGAACTACCAGCGGGAAAAATACCGTCATTGGGTGAATGCCATATTCAACAAGAGCTTTAGCAATGTCGAGAGTGCTAATGCCTAGTGGTTTTTGTATTTTGTCATTTATTAAACATTCGTGCATACAATTGCCAGGGAAAGGAACAAAATAATGGTCTTTGAGCTTTGCCAAAACATAATTTGCCGATAATACCGCATCTTCTGCCACTTGCTGTAGGCCGTCGGCACCATGAGATAAGATATAAGAAAGAGCCCTAACATGCATACCAAATTGCCCATTAAAACCCTTAACTTTACCAACAGAACTATGATGGGACTTAAAGGTAAAATTATTACCTTCCTTAACGACATGAGGCGATGGCAAAAATTGCAAAAGATCTGCCCTAACTGCAATTGGCCCAGAACCAGGCCCGCCCCCACCATGAGGGGTGGAAAAAGTTTTATGAAGGTTGAAATGCATCACATCTATCCCTAAATCTGCAGGGCGAACCTTGCCGACAATAGCATTATAATTGGCTCCGTCGCAGTAAAAATAACCACCAGCATCGTGGACAAGTTTTGCAATGGTTTTGATATTTTTTTCGAAACGACCGCAAGTATTGGGGTTGGTAATCATGGTTCCTGCAAGGTTGCTAGCATTTTCTGCAACAATATTTTTAAATGCTTCAAGGTCGATAAGACCTTCGGAGTCCGTTGGCACAACTTTGATGGTAAAGCCACACATTGCAGCAGTTGCCGGGTTAGTTCCATGAGCAGAATCTGGAATAATAACAATTTTACGATGATCTTGCTTGTTGTGCTGATGGGCTTTGCGAATAACAAGCATTCCTGATAGTTCGCCTTGGGCACCCGCGGCAGGAGCCAAAGAAACTGCGGTTAAGCCCGTTAATGTTCCTAGCCAATGTTGCAGTTGATACATTAACTCTAGGGCACCCTGAACTGTCGATTCATCTTGCATTGGGTGAATATCGGCAAAACCGGGAAGCCTTGCCATTTTTTCGTTAATTCTGGGATTATGTTTCATGGTGCAAGAACCCAAAGGGTAAAAGCCCGCATCGATAGAATAGTTTTGTCGGGACAAGCGAACGAAATGCCTAATTACCTGAGGCTCGGTTACTTGCGGAAGGCCAATTTTATTGCGGTTATTTTGCCCCGTCCTAAGAGCAAAATTTGCAATTTCTGGGAGGTCTACCCCGCAGGCTCCTTCGTGCGATTGCTCAATTAATAAACCCGTTTCGTGATTAAGCCCCGTGCCTTTTGGAGCAAGATTAATCCCGTCGGCAATTGCATTAGTAAAATTGTCGATCGTGCCAGCACTGGAGGTAAAGTTTGTCATGATTTTTAATTGATTTAGTTTTATATAAATTACGATTACCAATAAAATAACTCGAAAACATTTAAAATCAATCAAAATTTCAACCTAAATTAAGCAAGCAAAACTAATTTATTGCTAAATTAATTTTGTTTTTGATAATATGGCGAAAAAGGTGTGTTTATATTTAAAATTCTCAAGCAATGCAACAAATTTTTACCAAATATTCTTTACGAAATGGCGACCAGACAACCATAACTCCAGTTGCCGACAATCAACATTATAACGAAATTGTATCTAAATTTTTCGATTGCAATCAAGTAAAAAAAGAATATAAAAAAAATGGCAAAATAGTAGCAAGTTATGTGGGCAGTAAAGATGAAATTGGCGAATGCGAACAAGTTTTTCTTGGTGGCGAACTTTTTATTGGCAGAAAACAAGGTAATTTACTAATCGAAGGCACAATTTATTATTGCGAAGGCGAGGCAAAAAGAATTGACCCTACCGATGTTTTTGTTATTAGCGAGGAAATCAAGCTTGTAAATTTACAACAAAGTCTTGCTTCTGGGCAAAACTCTGGGCAAAACTCTGGGCAAAACTCTGGGCAAAACTCTGGGCAAATACCTCAAAACCAAGTGCAAAACGGGCAAATTAACAATCAGCACGGCCAAGGTAAAAACACCAATCACGGCTACTAAACCAATGCCTAATAAACCAACGATATTATCTTATTAAAATCTATCAGCTCAAATGAAAAAAATCTTATTAATTATTAGTGGCAGTATCGCTTGTTATAAAGCGATCGAACTAATTAGAATGTGGAAAAAAGCTAATTATTTGGTGCAAGTAGTAATGACAAAATCGGCAAAAGAATTTATTACCCCAATGCTTGTCGGCTCGATAAGCGGTAACGAGGTTTTTGAAGATTTATTCAGCTCAAGCGAATTAAAAATTAGTCATATCGACCTTTCCCGACAAAATGATTTAGTGGTTATTATGCCAGCAACAGCCAATATTATTAATAAAATCGCCAACGGCTATGCCGACGACCTCGCTTCAACGATTATTCTTGCAAATAATAAGCCCCTAATTATTGCTCCGGCAATGAACGAAAAAATGTGGCTTAACTCAACAACCATAACAAATATCGCCAAATTAAGAAATAATGGGGCAATAATTATCGAGCCAATTAGCGATGTTCTTGCTTGTGGCGAAGAGGGAATTGGCAAAATCGCCAATCTTGAAACAATATTTAGCGAGACAGAAAAGATTTTGCAGAAGCAAGATTTACTAAAAAACAAGAAAATTATCATTAGTGGCGGGGCAACATTTGAATCTATCGACCCCGTAAGATTTATTGGCAATTATTCTTCTGGGAAGCAAGCAATTTATTTGGCGGAAGCTTTTAATTTGGCAGGAGCCGAGGTTTTATTTATTACCGCAAATATTAATTTACCAATAAATATTAATCATAAACAAATATTAAGGGTTAATAACAGTAAAGAAATGTATCGAGCAATTAGCGATAATTTGGCAAATTGCCACTGTTTTATTGGGGCGGCGGCGGTTGCCGATTTTATTCCTGCAAATTTTTCGCCAAAAAAAATCAAGAAAAATCAACTACAAGAAATGTCTATCTCTCTAACACGAAATATCGATATTTTGCAAGAAGTGGCGAACCACGCGAACAGGCCAAATATTGTTATTGGCTTTGCGGCCGAGAGCGAAAATTTACTAAATTATGCAACAACAAAACTACAGCAAAAGAACTGCGATTTTATTGTTGCCAACAATATCGAAGATGGCAAAATATTCAACAGCGAACAAACTTCGGCAATTGTAATCGATAAAGAAGCCAAGATCGTTGCCGAGAGCAACAGCAAAAAGGCTGTAGCCAATATTATAGTTGATATTGTTGCCAAATACCGAGGTTAATAATATTATTAACAGAAACACTCACCACATCGTCATCCTGCACGAAGTTGCAGGATCCATAGTTACCCCGTCGTCATCCTCGCGCGAAGTCGCAGGATCCACAGATTCCTAAATACATTTTAGCGAAGCGATAATTCTACGGAAGCGACAATTTTATTGATTTTATTACTCTGGATCCTGCGACTTCGCGCAGGATGACAAAAGAGGTCGCGCAGGATGACAAGGTGAGTGTGCAGGATGACGGCGGGGGGAGTTTTTGGGCAAGGTGACGAGTTGAGGCGGTTTTACAGCAATAAACAGCACACTTCATTCGGCAACAAGGGGTTTCAACCCCTTGTCGGGTCACAAAGGCGAGCGAAATGAGATCGGTAACAAAGGATGGA
>CAMAYG010000012.1 GCA_945862535.1 Rickettsia typhi
TTTATTAACTTGCAAGGCTTTATTTGAGATTTATTTGACGAGTTTTTGTGTTTTTAGCAAAAATCCCTGTCTTTATGTTCCTATCTTTATGTTGCAAAGCTAAGCTTTTGATTTGTAAGTTTTATTAGTCTTTTAAAATTAAATGCCAGCAAAATTAAATGCCAGACTTTCCATAAAGATGTTGACTTTTATTTTGCCGATAATTATATTCCTTTCATTAGCACTCGTAAAGCTAATTTAATTAACAACACCGTTAAAAAATGAAAAACACCCAACAAAATCCTCATGGCATCCATGATGCCTATAAAGAAATAGCCATATCTAATGACACAAAAATTTCAGGCAATTTCGATGCCAAAACCAATGGTCTTATCTTAGGAAATCCTTATCAAATTTTTCAAGGCAATAATATAACTTACAGCGGGTGCCTAAGAGCAGATTCCGAAGGGCTTAAGTTTCATGGACAAGGCTGTTACTATCTAAACAATCTAACGTTCCAAGGCAAATTTATTAACAACAAACCAGACGCGAAAAGTCAATTTAATGTAAATTCGACTACTGACAATGGTTTTTTGATTTACCAAGGCTCAATCAATTGTTTTTTCCAGCAACATGGTTTTGGCACCTTATTTTCTCAAAGTGGCTCCAATATTTTTAGCGCTAGCGGAATATTTTGCAACGGCGATTATTTGCCAAATTTGCAATATGACATAAAAAAGAACGGCTTATTAATTTATCGAGGCCAGATAAAGGTTGAAAATTTAAAAACAGCAATACTAAATCATTCGCTAAAAAGCAATGCAGATAAAGTAGAAAAAGGCGATTCTGTGTTTTTATTTCACGGAGAAGGAGCTTTTTATAAAGATCAAAAGATTTTCAAAGGCAGGTTTGTCGATGGCATTCCAGATCGAGAAGTAATATTTGAAATAGAATGTTGCGATAGCAAGTTAAAATATAATTCGAAGCTAACCAATAATTTTGAATTAACTATCCCAAATCAAGAATTTTTGGCAACTCATCCGCAAGACAATAGCCAAGAAGAAGAGGAGTTAAAATGGCAAAAGTGCAAAGAGAAGCTTGCCGATGGAACTTTTGCTTTTAAAGGCGATTCACTGATGATTGTCAATAAAGATAGTAAAATAAACAATTTTATAAACCCAAAAAGCAGTGCCAATATAGCAACAAATAAGCAAATAAATAAAATTTTATAGTCTATTATTCTAATTTTGTCCAAGTTTCTTCTAGCTTTTCTAGTTGCTTTTGTTGCAAAACTATTTCTTTGCTTATTTCTTGTATTTCGTTCTTGTTTTTGCTTTGTTGCATTAAATTAGTTAGATTGGCAATTTTTTGCTCTGCAGTGTCTATTTTAGCCAATATTTGAACGATTTTTTGCTTTCTGGTGTTATCGCTAATGTTGCTTATTGCCTTATCTTTTGGCTTTGTTGCATTAAAATCGTTAAAATTTTGCTCTTCTTTTTTATCTATTGCATTGCGGTTATTTTCTTTTGCAAGAGGCAAGTGGTATTGTTCTTTATATTTTAGATAATCGCTGTAGCCACCAATATTGTTAAAAACAACACCATCGCCTTCAAATGCCAAGACACTAGTAGCAATATTGTCGAGAAAATCACGATCATGGCTTACAACGAGTAAACTTCCCTGATAATTAACTAAATATTCTTGCAAAATATCTAGGCTGTCCATGTCGAGATCGTTAGTTGGTTCGTCTAGAATTAACAAATTACCAGGATTGGCAAAGCTTTTGGCAAGTAGCAACCTATTTTGCTGACCGCCAGAAAGGCTACCGCAAACAGCATCTAAATCTTTGGGGTCAAAAAGGAAATCTTGTAAATAACCGCAAATATGTTTTGTTTTGCCATTGGCAAGGCGAACATAATCTCCGCCAGAATCGCATAAGATTTCTTTGATTGTGGCTGTTGGGTTTATCTTGCTTCTTTGCTGGTCAAAATATGTTATATTAAGGTTAATTGCTGTCTTAACCGTGCCCGAGTCCGGAAAAGCTTCCTTGGTTATCATTTTTAAGAAAGTAGATTTGCCACTGCCGTTGCGACCAATAATGCCAATCTTTTCGCCACTGATAATTTTTAAAGAAAAATTGTTAAGAATTTTTTTATCGTTAAAAATTTTGCCTTCCGCCTCTTTTCCCGAGGTGTTTTGCCATATCTTGCTAACATTGTGAAAATTTACTACAATCTGCGAATTATCTTCGCATTCCTCGTGCTGGTGGATTTTAATTTTATTACGATTGCCAGAGACGATTCTTTTTTTTTCGTTTAATTTGCTTCGCAGTTCTTCTAGGTAGTGTAATCTTCCTACATTTCTTTTCCTTCTTCCGGTGACTCCTGTTTGTAGCCACGAGCTTTCTAGATCGACCTTTTTATTAAGATTCTGCATTTCTCGATTCTCTTGCTCTATAATGGAATTAGACCATTCGTCGAAGTTTTCGTAGCCATGGTTGTTGATTTTAATATCGCCAACCCTAAGCCAGAAGATTTTATTTGAAACTTTGGCAAGAAAGGCTCTATCGTGGCTAATTATTACTAAAGCACCGCGGTATTTTCTTAGGTAGTTTTCTAGCCAGTTAATTAGCTCTATATCAAGGTGATTTGTTGGCTCGTCAAGTAGTAAAATATCTGGTGATGCCAATAAGGATTTTGCTAAATTGACCCTTTTAATTTGTCCGCCAGAAATATTACTACACAATTGATGTGTTTCTAGCATTAGTTCGCTACAAATATTATCTATCAAATACTGCTTGTGATCTAGGTGTTCCTCTTCGTGCTGGCTATTTTCTTTTATAGAATCTTTTAAATATTCTAAAATAGTTAAATCTTTAGGAAGTTTTTCATCTTGTAATAAATAGCCAATTTTGCTATTTGGCATTTGCCATCTTTCTCCGCTGTCTATTTCTACAGTGTCTGCAATGGCATTCATTAAAGTGGTTTTGCCAACCCCATTTTTGCCAATTAAGCAAATTTTATCATTAGGAAAAATGGTTAAGTTAAGATTTTCGAATAAAGTCTTTTTGGCAAATGAGATATGTGCATTTCTGAGGCTAAAAATAGGGTAATTTGCCATGTTAATTTGTTATTTTGTGATTAATATAAAGCCTCGATAAGATGCCCCGTCTAGACTATGCATCGCTTGATAAAACTTAGTTAAGTCGACCCATTGCCACTTATTTTTATGGGTTGCAACATCGAGAATAAGCAATCTGTCGGAATCTTGATCGTATGCAACAATAGGTGAAATATGGCCGGAGGTTTTGTTGTTAATAAGATATCCGTCGAAATTTGCTACCAAGAATCGAGTTTCGTCTTGCAAAACATCTTTTAGTGTCTCTCTAAAATGATCGATTGATTTTTCGTTAAAAGTTTCGACAAAATATATTCGTGTTTTTAAGCCGTGAATCTTTGTGAGAATCGTTGCAAAATCTTGTAAATTAAGGCCTGGATCGAATTTTTTAGTTGATTGAAGTGGCTGTTGGTAGTTAATTATTTTACGATCTTTAATTTTGTCGGTCGCTTCATTTAGAAAATTAATCTGCGAATAAAGATTGAATTTAATGATTCCGCCACCATCTTCCAAAGGTTTATGAATCGATAAATCTGGTTGATTTTCTATTTTGCCGTAGTTGATGGCATTAAGAATAGTTACTGCCGTTGCAATACCGCAATATGCGGGGTTGATTTGTGGCTCAAAAAAGTTAATTAATTGATAAAAATCGTTATTATATTTGCTTTTTGCGATTATTTGCCTTCCTTCTTCGCTGTAAAAATCAACATTACTGCGGGCATTAATGTTATTGTTGTGGTCGATTAAACCTTTGGCAATTGTCAAAGATTCTCCTGCTTGCGTTTTTTCGTTTTGCTCTAGCTTGCTAGGCTCTTGCTGATTTAAGCTTGTTATATCTGTTAAGATTTCTTTACCTGTTAAATTTGGTAAATTGGCTTTTACAACATTTGTCGAGATAGTAAAAAAAAGAAAAACAACAGTTGCTAAAAATTTAATTACTATTTTACTGCCAATGTTCTTCTTTTTTTGAATTTTATTTAGGTATTTTATGCGGTTAATCTTCATAAGCTTTTGGCGATATATTTTAAGGTTAAGGCTTGTTATTTGTTGCTTGATATATTAAAAGAATAAATTAGTAAAATATCAATAAAAAAGTCAATATTTTTATTGACAAATAGCGGTTTTTTTAAATTATCTAATTTTGTTAAATTTATAAACTTTACCCAATAAAATGTCGACAATCAAAATAAAGCCACTAATTCCACTAGAAAATTTTAATGTTCCAAGCTATCAAACATCTGGCAGTGCGGGTTTCGATCTATATGCTGTAATTAAAGAGCCTGTTATTATTAAAAGCGGAGAATGGAAGCTTATTCCAACTGGTATGGCGATAGAGTTAGATTGTGGTTTCGAGGCTCAAATAAGGCCAAGGTCTGGTCTTGCTCTAAAAAACGGTGTCACGGTATTAAATAGTCCGGGGACAATAGATTCGGACTATCGTGGCGAGATTGCGGTAATTCTAATTAATCATTCAAAGGTCGATTTTACAATAACGAACAATATGAGAATTGCCCAAATGGTAATTGCACCTTGTTTAAATGCCAAGATAGAGCTTGTTAGCGATTTAGTTACAACGGAAAGAGGTCTTGGTGGCTTCGGATCTACTGGTACCCACTAAAATAATAATGAAAAAACCTTGTCACAGAACAATAGCCATCGCATCAGATCATGCCGGCTATCAGCTAAAGGAAAAAATAATCACTTTTCTCGATAGTAAAAAGGAAGAATTGGCTATTAGTCAAATACACGATCTTGGTTGCGATAACGATTCTAGCTCTGTCGATTATCCAGATTATGCTAATAAATTGGCAAATAATATTATCGAAAGCGATAATAGCAAAGCTAAAGATTCTCTATCTGCCACACAACATAAAGAAAATTTTGGTATTTTGATTTGTGGCAGTGGAATAGGGATAAGCATTGCCGCTAATAGATTTAAAAAAATTCGAGCCGCTCTTTGCCTCAATGTTAAAATGGCAAAATTGTCTCGTCAACACAATAATGCCAATGTTTTGTGCCTTGGAGCAAGGATTGTTAGCGAAAAAACAGCAATCAACATTGTAAAATCTTTTATTACCAACAAATTCCTTGGAGATCGTCATGAGTCAAGAGTTAGAAAACTCGAACAATAATAAAATTAGTAAAAAATCTAAAGTTCGTCCAATTCGTAGCTATGGCAGAATCAAGAGCCGTAAATTGTCTAATTACAAAAAAGATCTCCTAAGTAACTTCTTGCCAAATTTATTGGTTAAAGATTGTCAAGAGCTAGAGCCTCTTATCGCAAAAGGTCAATTTGATAGCAATATCCTCGAAATCGGCTCGGGCTTTGGCGATTTTATTATTGCTAAGTCGCAAAATCAACCGCAAAATTTTTTCTTAGCAGTGGAGCCTCATCTTAACGGCGTGGTTAGTATTTTGTCTAAAATAGCAGAAAGCTCAATTTCTAACATTAGAATCTCTAACCAAGATGTGCGAGAATTTCTAATTTCTCTTAAAAAACCGCTGTTTAACCACATATATGTTCTCTTTCCAGATCCGTGGCCAAAAAAGAAGCATAGCAAAAGACGGCTAATCAATAGTCAATTTCTTGATTTTTTGGCAAATATCAGTGTAGATGATGCAGATCTAACTATTGCAACCGATGATGACGAATATAAGGCAATAATAACGGCATCGATTTTACAAAATAATAAGTGGCATTGGAGCCTAGAAAGCAAAGCAAATTGGCAAGATTTTCCTAAAGATTGGACCAGCACTAAGTATCAAAATAAGGCCGCTGCCGAAGGTAGAAAATCGGCAATTTTTTTGCTAAAAAAGCCTAGAAGTTAATATCGTTAACAGCTTTTTAAATTTAAACAAACACTAAAAACGAAAAATACAATAATCCAATATGGGACTGTCGCAAAATCACTCCAATTTACAAATAAATCTTAAGAAATATACAATAATCGCTTGTTAATTAGCTAGTTTATTTAAAATAATAATCAGTTTAAGTCTTGTTTTATATAGCTCTAACAAGGTTTCGTAAAAAGTTATTTTAACAAAATTTATCTAGGAATCTATGGATCCTGCAACTTCGTGCAGGATGACGGGGGAGTGTAAAAGAACTAAGGATTTAAATTTACGACAGGGTCATTGTTCCTAATAGCTCCTGTAGTCGTTTCCGAGTGATAAGAAAAATGTTTCGAAAAATGCTTCTTGTTGTGTAATTTTTTAATTAAAACTAATATTTTACATCTGTAAAAAATAAACCATATGGTGGGGCGATTGGACTAATATCTTGGTTCGATCGCCCATTTAACATCGCTTTGTTGCCGTTATTATCTATTCGATAATTGCCAATTCTGCCACGAAAATCTGCAATACTAACTTTTCCTATAGCAACCAATACCATTGCTCCAACTAATGAGCGAACCAAATGGCGGAAAAAAGATCTGCTCTCGATTGTAATTTCAATTACTTCTCCACTCTCCTTAATGTCGATAAAATCTATTTTCCTTAAATGATAAAGCTTCGTTGTTAAATCTTGTTCTTTTAATTCTGTTTGCGGTAGAAAGGCGGTAAGATTGGTTTCGTTAATAATGATTTCTGCAACCTGTCTCATTAGATCGAGATTGATTTTTTGCGGTATATGCCAAAGCCTCTTGGCATCGATAGTTGGCGGTGCCGAACGATTAAGGATGCGATATAGATATTGTCTTGATTTTGCACTAAAACGAGCATGAAAATTTTCATCGACAATATCGCAGGCGATAATTTTTACCATTTCGTTTTTTAGGTAGTGGTTTATTGCCAGCAATACTCTTTTGGGTTGTGAAAAAAGTGACTCAGCTGTTGCTATGTTTTTGTTATTATCTATTAAGTCGAAATGAGCAATTTGATTAGTGGCATGGACTCCAGCATCTGTTCTGCCAGCAAAATATAGTTTTGGACTTTGATTGGAAAATTTTTCTATTGCCAACTCGATAGCTTCGGCAATGGAAAGCAGTTTGTTAGGAAATTTGCTTTTAGAATTCTTTTGGCTTTGCGATCCGCAGTAGTTCGAGCCGTCGTATTCTATTGAAATGCGATAGCGAATTGTAGAAATTTTAATTATCTAAATAGTTGTTTTATTAAGCTTTTCAATGCCATGTTCCAAAAGTTGCTTTTGTTGCTGAATATTTAGATTGAGGCTAAGATATAAATCGACATCCTTAAATGCTTCGATAATAATTTCCTTCTTTAAGTTAGTTAAAATTTGTTCTTGCTCCTGCTCGAAACGATCGACAATGTTCGAAATCTTCTTCTGATATTCGTTTTGAGCATTTATTTTTGCCTGTTCGATAATGTTTTCCGCCGCTTCTTTAGCTTCGTTGATGAGTTTGATATTTTCTTTCTCGATTAGTATTAGCTTTTCTTGCGACAGTGCTAACTGTTGCTTTGCTTGCTCCAGTTGTGTTTTTGCATTATTAACTGCTAATTCTATTTCTTGAACTTGTGAATTTAAGTTATTTTTGATTTTTGGTAAGAAAAATTTGATAACTAGGGCTATAAAGCTAATAAATATTACTGCAAGCCAAAACTTTTCGTTAAACATTTTTGATTTAAGAATTGATTAGTATTTTATTTACAACCTTTTGCTTTACCAGATTAGTGATTTCGGCTTTTTTGCTTGATATTTCTAGTTTTTTAGAATCTGTTCTTTTTTTTATGTTATTTGCAATTGCTAGGGCTTCTAACCTAAGGTTGTTGCTGTTAAGGTTTTTTATCTCTGAAATTGTTGATTCTGCGGAATTGATAATTTTTTGATATTCGCGATTAGTAGCAGATTTTAGCAGGTTTATTTGTCCGTTTATTTTTACTGCTTCGTCGTTAATTGAGCTAGCTTTTTTAAGATAACCAGAGGTTATTTCTAGTCTTTCTTTTAAAATTTCTGCAATTCTAGGAATAAAAAATTTAGCAACAAAGATATAGAGGATTAAAAAACAACTAATTAACCAAAATATTTGTGATTGATAATGTGTTGTATCGAATTGTGGCATTAGATATTATTATTTAGATGTGTGTTTATAGCTTAAGGTTGCTAAGAATAGCCTAGCAACCTTAAAACCACTATTCTAGTGATTAAGAATTAGAATAGCTAAAACTAAAGCAAGAATTGCAATTAGCTCGACGAAAGCAGCGCCAATAAAGACAAAAGCCTTAAATTTACTAACTTCTTGCGGGTTGCGAGCAAGGCTGCTAAAAAAAGAATTGAAGATATTGCCAATTCCGATTGCGGCACCAGCCATACCAATTGATAATAAGCCAATGCCAATATATTTTAATGCTACAAGATCCATTGTTATATTTTTAAATTGTTGAGTATTTGTTAGTTATTTTGTAAGTAAGTTTTTGTAATTAATTACCCAAAAAGTCTACCACCACAAAATTTAGAATAGCTATTTTATTTTGCAAGAAATTAATTCTATGATTTTTTACACTTAAATGCCGAAAATAACATTATCTAACCAGCTGTTGTGGTTGGAATAGTTAATGATCTGCGGATGCTTCGCCTAAATATATGCAGACCAAGATTGAAAAGATATAGGCTTGTAAAAATGCAACTAAAAGCTCGAATCCAGTAATTGCTAGGGCAAAAGCAAAAGGCAAGAAGCCAAAGCCAACACCAAGAGCGATAATAAATCCGGCAATTATTTTCATTAAGATGTGTCCGGCGACCATATTAGCAAGTAATCTTAGTGCTAGGGTGAAAGGGCGAATAAAGAAAGACAGAAGCTCTATTGCAAAGATAATTGGCACAATCCACCACGGAGCACCGCTAGGAATGAAGTGTTTAAAGAACTTAATTGGGCCGTTATGAATTATACCATAAAGCAACACTATAGCAAAAGTTCCGATTGATAGAGTGAAAGTGGTAGCGATTTGGCTTGTTGGGGTGAAGCTGTAAGGGGTCATGCCAATAAAGTTGCAAGCAAAAATAAAGGTAAATAGTGTTAGAATTAGTGGAATAAATTTTGTTGACTGGCTACCAATGTTGCTACGAGCCATTTCTGCTATCATTTGATAAAAAGATTCGGCAATTAGCTGAATCTTGGTAGGAACAATATTGCGACGGCGACTAATAAAAGCAAGAAAGATAAGTGCCAAGAAAGTGGCGATAATCATATAGAGTGAGCTGTTGGTAATGCTAATGTCGAAACCAAAAAGTTTGACATGCAATAGTTCCTTTACTTCGAATTGAGCGAGCGGGCTATGATTTTCCGCTTGATGTGTTGAAGGGGTGGCAACTTCGTGAAGATCTTTGTGGATAACTTCCTGAGATTCTGCATTATGTGTGCCGTGTTCTTCTATGTGGTCTTGCTTTTGTTGATTTTGCAATGTTTGATCTGTTGATTTTTTGTTAGTATCTGTTGCCATTTTTGAATTTATGATTTAAATTGTGCTTTGTTGTATCTGGGTGTGAAAGTTTTTTAATTAAGGTTTTTTAGTTGTGTTTTGGTATTCATTAGCAAAATATTTGACAATAAAAGATTTTGACAATAAATAAAATTACTCTAACTTACTAATAGTTTAAGCCAAATTTAGTATTTCTAGCTAATTATTGGTAAATATTTACCAGTTTCTGCAAATCACACAAACCAATTTTAAGGGTTAATATTGCAACTTTTTTTATAAAATCAAGTATTTTTTAATTAATTAATATATTTTAAATGATCGTCTATTTTTTTCAGTTTTGTAAGATTTTTTTTAAATTTATTCCAGAGGTTAGAATTGCTAAATTCTTAACTCTTTTACTTGTTGTAAGTTTTGCAGATATAGCATTTTCAGGCGAAGAAGATGCCGTAAAATCAGAGCCTCGGCAAAATTTAGCAGTAGAAAATAAGTCAGAAGAGGTAAATATTCAAGAGATTAGCGAAGTAGAGGAGGAAGAATATATTGAAGATTTGATAGATATCGATAGTGTTGAAGAAATCAAAGAATTAAAAACCGAAAATGTTAATATTAAGCCAAAATTTATTTTAAATAATAAAAATACAGCAAGAGCAAAGCAAGATTCTAAAAATCAGCAACAAAAATATATTACAAAAAACATTGCTATAAAATCTGGGGATGGTGTCTCTTTAAAGTTATTAAAAAAGAATCTAAAGACGGAATTGCAAGAAGTTAGCACCAATAAAGAAGAGCCGTTAACTAAAACAGAAGATTCTCCTAAAGAAGCTGACACCAATAAAGAAGAAGGTTTTGAGGCTGTTGATGCAAAAAAAGATGCCGTTATTAGCAACGATAGTAACATTAGTGAAAATAAAAAACCCAAATTTGTTTTAAATAAAGCAAAGCAAAATATTGTTTTGCAAGTGAAGAAGGTTGCTACAGATGCTGAAGCCAGTAAATCTATACAAAAGAAACCTAATGGTCAGGCAAAAAGCTTAGCAAAAATTAATAAAAATCTTAGCGGTGTCGATGTTGCTGAAAATGAATCTTTTGATTATCTTGGGGATGTTTTGAGTGATTACGTTGAAAACGAAACACAGCAAATAGCATTTGCTAAGGAAGTTATCGAGCTAGATTCTAAAGACACTAATCAAAATGCTAGTAATCAAAACACGATAGCCGATTCTTTAGCGGTTAAATCTGGCGACGAATCGAAACCTTTAGAAACTCTTCCCCCTTTAGAGCCTTCGAGAGAATTGCTATTAAATAACTCTAGCAGTGCTTTGTTAAGCGATAATAAAAGCAATTTACCGGAAGAAATAGTGGTAAAAGATATTATTGCTAAAATAGAGCAGGATGTTAAAATCATT
This sequence comes from Rickettsia typhi, assembly GCA_945862535.1. Classification (GTDB taxonomy): domain Bacteria; phylum Pseudomonadota; class Alphaproteobacteria; order Rickettsiales; family UBA1997; genus JAJTDS01. Next base: position 10,881 of record CAMAYG010000012.1, read on the forward strand.
GCTGATGCCAGAAATAACAAAGTGGGGAGCGATTCTAGCAATACTAAAATCGAAGAAGGAAATATAAAAGATGATTCGTCTTTTACCGCAAATATCAATGCCAGCGTCAATAGAAAAAAAGTTGCCAATAATAAGTTCTTGAATGTTGTTGATGGTGTTCTTTTACAGCGATTTTATAATTGGTATTTGTTTCGCGGTACCTTTCAAGAGAAGAAGTTTTGTTATCTTTTAAGTCTTCCTGTTGCTATTAGCGAAACTGGGCAGTCGGATCCTTATTTTTTAGTTGTTGGCACTGAAAATGGTAGTGAAATTGCTACAAAAACTCCCTATTTAATTAGTAAGGATAACCTGTTAGAATTGCAAATTGGCAATAAAAGATTTTATCTAGACAATATTCATAAAGTTCTTTGGAGCCTCGATAAGAATGATGACAGGCTGATTGTTAAGCAGATGCAAAAGTATAATGAAATGGATGTTGTCATAAAAGGTTCTCAGCAGAAAAAGGTAGTGAATTATTCTTTGCTTGGCTTCCATGTTGCCTTAATCGAGATGCAAAGTAGGTGTCTTTAATTAGCTTAGTTGAGTTAAAATATTTTTGCTGTTTGCATTAAGTGTTTAGCTAAATCTTCTCTGTTAAATTTTCTAGTTTAAATTTTCTAGTTTAAATTTTCTCTGGAGATTCATTATCTTTTCGTCTTAGCAGGTTTTTTCTTAGTGCTTCGGATCTGCTTTTAAATTGTTGATTTTTCTTAGTTTTTGCCTTAACTAACCCAGTCTTAGAATTTGTTAAAACATTATTTTTGCTGGTTTGGGAATTTTCCTCAGTCATTTTTCCTCTGTTATTTGTCCTTTGTCGTTTTTAGTTAAGTTAATACTGTTTTGTTTTGAGAATCGGTCTCTACCTCTGAATCTATAGCGAATTGCTTAGAATACAATTGAGCATATAGTCCGTTGCGAGACATTAGTTCTTTATGGGTGCCTTGTTCAGCGACGGTGCCATTGTTAATAACGGCAATTAGGTCTGCATTCATAACGGTTGAAAGCCTGTGGGCGATGATTATTGCGGTTTTGTTTTTGCTTAAATTCTCTAATGCTTCTTTGATAAGTCTTTCCGATATTGGGTCTAGGGAAGATGTTGCCTCGTCTAATAGCAAAATCGAGGCATTTTTAATTACTGCTCTAGCTATTGCAATCCTTTGCCTTTGTCCGCCAGATAACAAAATGCCGTTTTGCCCAACTTTACTGTAGTATTTTTGAGGAAGTTTTTGAATAAATTCGTCTGCTTCGGCAATTTTTGCTGCTTCAATTACCTGTTCTTCAGTGGCATTAACATTGCCGTAACGAATATTTTCAATAATGTTGTCGTCAAATAACATTACTTCCTGATTTACCACCGCCATAGATCCGCGTAAGGAAGAAATGGTGATGTCTTCTATTTTGTGATTATCTATTGTTATCGAGCCACTGTCTGATTGATATAATCTTAGCAGTAATTGCATAATTGTTGATTTACCACCGCCAGAATGACCAACTAAGGCAACTTTCATACCTGCCTTGATATCGAGGTTAAAATTGTTAATAACAGGTTGTCCTGCATTGTAAGAAAAATTGAGATTAGTTATTTTTATATCTCCGCGGACATTGGAAATATTAATGGCATCAACATTGTCTACTATCTTGGGCTTTACTGCAAGCATTTGGTAGAATCTGTCTGTTGCGGCTAAGCCCATTTGCACAGAAGAATTCATTCCCGATACCGATTTTATTGGTCTATAGGCCATCATCATAGCTACAAAGAACGAAAAGAAGGCTCCGGGGGTGGTTTCGCCACTAATTACCTTGCTTCCGCCATACCATATTACTAAGGCGACACCAATTCCGGCTAATGCCTCAACAAATGGCGATGATATTAATGAAATACGAAGTATTTTTTTCCCCATTTTAGCAATTTCTTCGATAATTCTGTGCATTCTGCTAATTTCGAGATCTTCGCAGTGATAAGATTTTACAAGTTTTGCATATTGCAAGCTATCGCTCATTTGACTTGCAAATTTCTGAGCAACTTCTTGATTGTGGAAAGATAAGTTGCGAAGCTTTTTGCCGATTTTATAAATTGGGTAAACGGCTAAAGGAAAGCCAATAAAGGCAATTAGCGAAAATTCTACACTTTGGCTAAACATAACCGCAACCAACCCAAAAATGGTAAAAAATTGCTTAATGAAGCCACTTAATAGCATTGAAATAAGATTGTTAACGGCGGCGACTTCGTTCATAATAATTGCCACCATCTCTCCAGAAGATTTTTGATGAATGTTTATGAGGTCTGATTTAATAAAATGAGCATAGATTTTTGCCCTCATTCTATTAGCAACTTCTAGGCTGAAGATATTCATCATTAGCAGTTGAAAATATGTTGCAAAAGCTTTAACAATAGTAACCAAAACCACAAATATTGGAATATATATTAAAGCTGATAGGTTTTTTTCGACAAAAACTTTATCTAAAGCTGGCTTAACGAGCCAAGCATGAAGAGAGGTTGTGCCAGCAACTACTAACATTAAAGCCACGACAATTGCCAAATTTTTTTTTTGAGGCAAAAGATATTCTATCGTTAACCGTGAAAGCAGTTCAAAATTTGAAGTCTTTTTGATTATGGTTTTGTCGCCATCTGTTTTGCTACCTTCTTGAGTTTCTGTGTATTTTTTATTACCACCAATAGCCCCGATAAAGCTTTTTCTAAGGCTTTCTGTTGTTGATTTGATTAGTGTTTTCATTTTTATTTTTAGAAATTTAATCGATTGATAATTAAATATTTTTAATTAAGTGGTTTATTCGATAAAGTTACCCTGTTTGACCAGAGTTTTTGCTACTTCTAGTGCTGAATATGTTATTATTGCCCTCGCTCCTGCTCTTTTCATTGAAATTAATGCCTCTAACATCGATTGCATAAAATCAATTGCCCCTGCTTTTGCAGCGAAATATATCATAGCATATTCTCCACTTACTTGATAGGTAAAAATTGGTTGCTGAATATTTTTCGAGATATTGCTGATAATGTCTAGATAAGGCATTGCTGGTTTAACAATCAAAATATCTGCACCCTCGTTAATATCGAGATAGGCTTCGGCTAAAGCTTCTTTCTGATTAGCTATTGCCATTTGATAACCTTTTTTGTTGCCAATTAGCATCTGCTTCGATCCTACTGCATCGCGGAAAGGTCCATAAAAACTAGAAACATATTTGGCACTGTAAGCAATAATGCCAATATTGCTAAAATTGTTTTGATCGAGGTTACGGCGAATTGCCTGAACCCTGCCGTCCATCATATCTGATGGCGAAATGAAGTCCGCCCCAGATTCTGCCTGAATTTTTGCCTGCTGAACCAAGTATTTTATTGTTAAATCGTTATTTATCGTGCCATTTTCATCTATTATACCGTCGTGTCCATTTCTGGTGTAAGGATCTAGGGCGACATCGCAAATAATTAGCATTTCTGGAAAATGTTGCTTAATTTTGCTAATTGTTCTACAGATTAGGTTGCTAGGATTAAGTGCCTCGGTGCCGTTTTGATCTTTTTTATTTTGATCGATAACAGGAAATAGCATTATTGCTTTGATCTGATATTTTACCGCTTCGGCAATAACTATTAGCAATCTGTCAATTGAATAACGAAAAACATTAGGCATCGTTGTTATTTCTTGCTCTATATTTTCGCCATCGATAACAAACAATGGCAATATTAGGTCGGAAGTGGTAAGAACATTTTCGGCAACAAGACTGCGAATGGCGAAACTGCTACGATTACGACGCATTCGCGTTAGTGGAAAGCTATGACAAGAAAAATTTTGAGATAACATTTATTTGATTTAGTTAAATCTAGTAATTATTGGTAAAGTTAATGAAAACTTCGACCGCTGGTCTTTTTCCTTTTAATTGCTCGATAATTTTTATGACTCTGCCACGAATAGTTTTGGCAATTTCTTCGTTGATTTTGCCACTATTTAGTTTTTTAGCCTTCTTCGGGTTTTTCTTTTTAAGGAAGCTAAGATTGAAAATACTTCCTTGCTCTTCTTCTGTGCCTAGGGTTTTTTCTAAGATTTTTAATTTCTCATTAACGATTTTTCTTATTTCTTTTTGTAGATCGATTAAAACATCTTCTTCCTTTTTGAAGTCGTAGCAACCAACGGAGCGAATAGCGATATCGCCATTAATTCTTAATTTTTCGTTTATAGTAAGTGCGATAATAATAATGCCAGTTTCGGCAATTTTTCTTCTTTCTCGCAAAATGTCGGAGTTGAGATCTACCAATTGCTTGCCATCTACAGCTAAATAGCCAGATTCAACAAAGCCAATTTTTTCACAACCATCTTTGGTGATTCTAATAACTAGGCCATTCTCGGTTTGTAAGACTTTTTCTACTCCATTTGCTAAGGCAATTTCACAATGAGCTTTAGTGTGTAAAAATTCTCCATGTACTGGTATGGCAATTTTTGGTTTCGCAAGCCGATAAAGCTCTGCCAATTCTTGCTGAGACGGATGCCCAGAAACGTGGACGAAATGGTCTTTTTCGGTGATAACATCAATTTGTTTTTTTGCCATTAAGTCGAATAATTCAAAAATCTTCTTTTCATTACCGGGGATGATTTTTGATGAAAAAATCATTAGGTCGCCCTTGTGGAAACGAACTGAAGGGTGATTATCGGTGGCAATTTTCCTTGCAGATGCCATAGCCTCGCCCTGACAGCCGGTGCAAAGAACTAAGATCTCGTCTTTTTTGAAAGACTTCATTTGCCTATCAGAGATAAAATCGAAATCTTGATCGAAGTAGCCAGATTTTTTGCCAACTTCGCAAATGCGATGTAGGGCATAGCCAAGAAGAACAACCTTCCTGCCAACTTCTTTGGCAATTTTTGCAATAGTGTAAATACGAGCAATATTAGAAGCAAATGTTGTAACCCCAACTAAACCTTTACGGCCAACAATTAGTGATTTTATTGAATCGTAAAGTTCACCCTCAGACCTAGAGTGACCTTCGGAAAGTGCATTAGTAGAATCGCAAATTACTGCTAAAATATCGTTATTATTACCAAGTTCGGCAATTCTTGCCTTGTCTGATACTTCGCCAACAACAGGGTCCGGGTCGAATTTCCAGTCTCCGGTATGTAGTATTTTACCCACACTATTGTTGATAATTAATGCCTTCATCTCTGGAACAGAGTGAGTGAGGCCAATAAATTCTATTGAAAATGGCCCAATATTAAGGTTTTCATTTGGTTTAATTATATGAATCTCAACCTTTCTATCTAGCTTAAATTCCGATAATTTAGCCAGAAGAAAGTTGCTAGCCAATGGCGAAGCATAAATAGGAACCTGAAGATCTTCCCACAGATATTGTACTGCTCCAAGGTGATCTTCGTGGATATGAGTTAAGACAATCCCAAGTAAGTTTTTTTTATTATTTTTAATAAAATTAATATTTGGAGTTAACATGTCTACTCCGGGCACATTACTAGCAAAACCAACTCCAAGATCGACCATTAGCCACTTGCCATTAAGGTGATATAAATTTAGATTCATCCCAATCTCATTTGCTCCACCAAGTGGAAGAAATAAGAGGTCATCTTTGTGTTTTTTAAGGTCTAGGGTCATTTTAGTGGATTGGCTTTTGATTTATTTATTGAGTAATGTTATTTTTCATATTTAAATAGCAGTGATTTAACTAAATTCTAACTACATCGGTTTTTAGAATTTTTAGGCTAAAAATCTTAAAAAAGCCTTAGTTTTATAATATAAGGCTTGGTTTTAAATATGAAAAAATTTGTAATTATTGTTTATTTTTTTGGTAGTTGTCGATAGAGGCAGAAATTATTGATTTTGCACGATCGGCATCGGCAAAATCTTGCACTTTAACCCATTTACCTTTTTCAAGATCTTTGTAGTGCTCGAAGAAATGTTTAATTTGTTCGATTAATATTTTTGGCAGTTCTCGATAAGATTCTACATTTTCGAAGCTAGAATTTAGCTTAACTGAAGGCACGGCGATGATTTTTTCGTCCATTCCCTTTTCATCTTCCATTATAAGAACTCCAACTGGCTTTACAGCGATAACCGCTCCAGAAATTATTGGAAAATCGGCAACAACTAAAACATCTACAGGGTCGCCATCGAGCGATAAGGTGTGAGGCACGAAACCGTAATTGCAAGGGTAGTGCATTGGTGTTGCAATGAAGCGATCGACTATTATTGCCCCAGAATCTTTGTCGAATTCGTATTTTACAGGACTAGAATTTGCACTAACTTCAATTACCACATTAACAATATGAGGAGGGTTTTTGCCAATAGAGATTTTTTCGATATCCATAATTACTTATTTTGATGATTATTGTTAAGCCTAGCAAGGCCGATAAAACTTTGCAATAATATTATTTATCAATATCTAATTAGCAATTATTTTTTGATAAAATGCTACAAAATAACGTTTTATTTACCAATTTTTATTTATTTCGATGTCAACCTTTAGTTTTACTACTAAATTATAAGCATTAGCCATTTCAAAATTAACGATTTTTGCAACTTCATTGGCATTTTCTTCTGGGGTTTCAATCAATAATTCGTCGTGAATTTGTAATAAAATTTTTGCCGAGATATTTTTTTGCGAAAATGTTTTTTGTAGGTTAATCATTGCCGTTTTTATTATATCTGCGGCACTTCCCTGAATTGAAGCATTAACCGCTAACCTTTCGGCTTCGCTTCTTATCAGATAGTTTTTGCTGTCGATATTTGGTAAAAAGCATTTTCTGCCAGCAATTGTGGTGATGAATTTTTCTTTTTTAGCTTTTGCAATGGTTTCCGCAATGTAATTGGCGATTTGAGGATATTTATTAAAATATTGATCGATATATTCTTTTGCCTCTTTTTGGTTAATTTGCAATTGTTTTGCAAGGCCAAAGGCACTAATACCGTAAATTATGCCAAAATTAATTGCTTTTGCTCGATTCCGCATTTCGCCATCAACTTTATCGATTGCGATATTAAAAACTTCGCTAGCAGTAATTTTATGAATGTCAAGATCGTTATTTAAGGCTAAAATCAAAGGCTCGACCTTGGCTATCGTTGCCAAAACTCGCAACTCGATTTGCGAGTAATCGGCAGTAATTAAAACACAATCTTTACTAGCAATAATTGCACTTCTAATTGCTTTACCTTCGGCAGTTTTAATTGGTAGATTTTGCAAATTTGGGTTTCTTGAACTTAGTCTGCCAGTGGTGGTTGAGTTGCTAAAAAAGCTACTGTGGATCCTGTTGGTTTCTTGGTTAATTTCTAGTGGCAGGGCATCGATATAAGTGTTTTTTAATTTGGTAAAATGTCGAAAATCTAGAATTTTTTTAGCAATAGGAAAATTTGTCGATAATTCTTGCAAAACCTCGACATTTGTTGATAATTGTTCGGTTTTACCTTTGTTATTTAATTGGCTAGGAAAAGGGATTTGCATCTTAAAAAACAACACTTCCGACAATTGTTTTGGCGAAGCGATATTAAATTCGCAAGTAGCAATTTCGTAAATTTCACTAGTTAATTTGGCAATTTTAATTGCAAAATCTTGTGATAAATTAGCAAGCTTGATCTCGTCAATCATTACTCCATTAGATTCCATTTGGCCAATAGATAACAGCAATGGCTTTTCTAGTTCGTGGTAAAGCGACATTTGTCTTTGCCTAAATATTTCTTGTTGCAATGTGTTATTTAGGCTATAAAGCATTGCTGTTCTTTGCTGTATCCAATTGGTAAATTTTTGATTATCAGGGTTTTTTTGTTCTTCTTCTGTGGTTTTTTCTTGATTTTCAAGGTTAAATAATGAAGAAAAATTTTGCTGTTTTTCGAACAAAGCTTCTAAAGATAAAGATTCTTGATATTGGCTAATGTTGCTAAAATGATAATTTAACAATTGACTTGTGGTAAAATTGCAATTGCCATAAATGAGATGATCTAGTAAAGTCAAGTCTTCGAAAGGTAAAGAATTTTTTAGAAAATGATGATAATTTTCGGTAATTTTAAGAAAAATTTTACTATTGACAAAAACTTTTACCAAACCGTTATTAGTAAAAATATTGTCTAATATTAGCATTAATTCTGTTGAAAAATTAGTCTCTAAATCTGTTGTTTTTTGATTATTGTCATTTGTGTTATTTTTAGCTGTTTCTCGAGGTTTTTCTTCGATCGTTTCCGTTGCTATTTCTTGGTTTTCTAAATTATTTTCGGCAAAAGAAAACAGGTCTTCCAGTGTATTTTTTATAAGTGTATTTTTTTGGAGTGTATTTTTTGCAATGTTTTTTACAAAGTCGTTAGTTTTTGGCAAAATAATTGGTTGTTCGTTTTTTTCGTTCTCGGCGTCTTTTTGATTATTGTTAAATTTTTTTAACTTTTCTTGATTGATTTTTTGTAGATTTGTTATGATGTTATTGCAACAAAAATATAAAATAGTATTAATATCATTCTTACTTTCCCGACTTTCTTCGTTATTTTTTGCCAGATTCTTAACAGTAAAATTTTCATCCAATATTGCAATAATTAGCATTTCCTCTTCTTTTAGAGCAATAAAATCAACCATAACTCCAAAGCTATTTTCTATAATGTCGACAACTTTTGTTAAATTATCTGCATCAATATTGGCAATGTTATAAGTTTTTAATTCGCTGTTAATAGTAAAATTTTTTATTGAATTTTCTTGAATAGTGCCGTCGTTAGCATTGGCAAAGCCTTTTATTTTTGCTAGTTGCAAGGCAACGATTTTTTGATAGTCAAGATCGCTACTTAAATTTAGTTGTTGTTTTGCTCTTTCAAAAAGCGAAGCAAAACCTTGATTTGCCAAAAATTCTAGCAAAACATTAGCTTCTATTGGCTTTTTTACTAGATCGTTAAACGATATTGTTGATTCTAGGTCTAAGTCTAGGGTGGCAAGTTTCTTTGATAAAATAGCTTTTTGATGTGAATTTTGCAGTAATTGAGCCTTTCTTCCTTTAATATTTTTAATATTATTGAAAATATTTTCTAAGTTATGAAACTCTGTTAATAATTCTATCGCTCCTTTAGGGCCAATGCCTGCAACCCCCGGAATGTTGTCGGCACTATCACCAACAATTGCTAAAAAATCAATAATTTGATCTGGCAAAACCCCAAGCTTCTCTTGAACTTTTTGACGATCGAGAATTTGGTCTTTTACCGCATCGTAAACTAAAATATTATCGTCGACTAATTGTAGTAAATCTTTGTCTGGCGACACAACAAGAACCCGATGATTTAATTTGCTAAAATTTTTTGCAAAAGTGCCAATTAGGTCGTCTGCCTCGGTATTTGCTTGCTCGATGATTGTAATATTTAACGATTCTATAGCCTGTCTTACTATTGGGAATTGTGGCTTAAGGTTCTCTGGGCATTCTGGGCGATGAGCCTTATATTCCGGATAAAGATGATGGCGAAAATTTTTACCGCCCCCATCCAAAACTACTGCGATATGGCTATATTCTAGTTCGCTTATTAATTTTATTAACATTTGCATCATGCCATATATGGCACCAATTGGCATTTTATCTAACCTTGTCATATTTGGTAAAGAGTAAAATGCTCGAAAAACAAAGCTGTAGCCATCTATTAAGACTAATCTTGGCATTGATTGTTGATTTTTCATTTTGTTATCATTTAAAATAAATAAATATACCACTTAAACATGAAATGGCATTGCAAGGATGTTGCTTTGTAATATTGGTATTGTTTTTTAAAAAATAAAAAATACTTTCTAATAACTTGTTTTAAACATGTTGTTAGAAATAAAACATTATTAATTTATTCACCAATGATAATTATCGCTTTAGCCGCCTTAAACGAGGCCATAAACCTAGAAAAAATTATTGTAGAATTTAGCTCTGAAATTTGCAAGCTACAATCCGATAATAATAAAATAACCGAAAAAGACTGTGAGTTAAAGCAATATATTCCTCATTTTATTATTTGCATCGATGGTTCGAACGATAATTCGCAAGAAATAATTACTAAATTGCAAGATACTTACCCTATAACATTGCTACCGCCACAAAATACTCGCGGTCTTGGACTTGCTTTTGGCCGTATTTTCGACTATTTCCTTAATAATTACCATAAAGATGACATTCTTATAACCCTAGATGCCGATTTAACTCATCAAAGTGCAGATCTGGCGAATCTTATGACGGCGGTCAGAACCGAAAAATATGACCTGATTATTGGCTCTCGTTTTTGTAATGGCTCTAAAATTAGCGGTTTTCCTTTGTTTCGTATTGTTATTAGCCGATCCGTTGCGATTTTGCTAAAAATCTTAACCTTCATAATTACTAAGAAAAAAAGTAAAATAAACGATTATACTAGCGGTTATCGCATTTATAAATTTGGCAAATTGCAAGAGTTGCAAAGCTTGGCAATTAGTAAAAAAGAATCGTTGATAGAAGAAGTTCATTTTACCTACACTATCGAAATTTTACTAAAATTAATTAGGCTTAAGGCTAATATTTGCGAAGTTGGAATAGATTATTGCTACAATAATAAAATCGGTAAAAGTAACTTAAATTTCTTTAATAATTTTACTGGTCTTATTAGTTTAATTTTACGATTCTTTTTTGTAAAAAATAAATCAGAAGGTCTATAATACTGTTTCTTATAGTTAAATATTACTAAAATACTTATTAAAATGGTTAAAAACCTCACCAATAAAAAAGATCTAAATTCTTTTGTTGATCGTTGCAAAAAGGAAGGCAAGAAAATTGCCTTGGTCCCAACTATGGGGGCATTGCACAACGGTCATATTGCCCTAATTGATTTGGCAAAAGAATTTGCCGATGAAGTTTTGGTGTCAATTTTTATCAATCCTCTGCAATTTAATAATTTGCAAGATTTCGAAAAATACCCCATTACCCTACAAAGAGATCTAGAGAAAATTACCAATAACGGCAAAGCTACTGCGGTTTTTAGCCCAAATATTAACGATATTTACCCCGATAAAATCGCAATAAATTTTAATTCGGAATTGTTCAGCAAATTATGCGGTAAAGATCGCTTAGGGCATTTTGCCGGAGTTTGTGCTATTGTGGTAAAATTATTTAATTTAACTGGTGCAAATTTTGCAGTTTTTGGTGAAAAAGATTTTCAGCAACTACAAATTATAAAACAATTAGTAAAAGATTTTAATTTTCCAATTGAGATTATTTCTTTACCAACCTACAGAGAATCTAGCAATGATTATCAAGGCCTAGCAATGTCTTCCCGCAATCAAAGATTGTCAAGAGATTCGTTAATAAAAGCCACAGCATTACATCGTCAAATGCAATTTTTTGCTAGTAGTTTTGCTAATTATTATCTACAATATCAACATCATAAAATAACATATTTAGAGCTAATAAAGATAATTAGTGACTTAACCAATGTTGCTAAAGCTAATATTATCGATGCTGGATTCGATAAAATAGACTATTTTACTTTAATGGATGAAGAAACTTTAACCGATTTTACTAGTCAAGATTTTCTTGCAAAAATCCATTGTAAAAAAAGAATTTTTGTTGCCTCAATCATTGATGAAATAAGGCTAATCGATAATTTAGCAATAATTTAACTGTCTAAAGCATCGTTGCTACATAATTAATTTTGCAAGACCAAGAAAGATAAGGAAAGAGCAAGCATCGGTAATGGTAATAAGAAAAACTCCAGAGGCAACTGCTGGGTCGAATTTAAGGCGATCGAACAAGATTGGTATTGCGGCCCCGAACATTCCGCCAACAATAATAGTGCTACAAATTGCTAAAGCAAAAACCATTGCTAGTTTCGCATCGTTTTGCAATAAATAACAGCCAATAGCAGCAAGAATCGCCAAAGATAAGCCATTTATTGCCGAGGCAAAAATTTCCTTGAGTAAGATTTTCATCCGACCAATTTTACCAATATTGCTTGTGGCAATAGTTCGGACTAAAACCGTTAAAGCCTGAGTCCCGGCATTGCCAGCAATACTAGCAACAATTGGCATCATTACTGCGAGGGCAACGATTCGCTCAATTTCTTTAACAAAAAGCCCAATAATGCTAGCGGCCATGGCACTTGTCGCAAGGCTAGTTAATAGCCAAGGTATTCTTGATTTGGCGATATTTGCAGAAGAATTGTTGATATTGGCATTATTTACCCCGCCAAGCAATAAGATATCTTCTCCCGCTTCTTCTTGTAATACATCGATAATATCGTCGGCATAAATTACTCCAACCAAAATTCCTTTATTGTCGACAATCGGGGCATAATGCAGGGCATATTTCGAAAATAATTTTGCCGCCTCTTCTTTGTCGATATCGGCAGGTAGCGGGCGAATTTCACCTTGTTTTGCCATAATCTGCGACATTAAAACTTCTTTTTTGCTTTTTAAAATATTGCTAATTTTAACTTCCGAAACGGGGCGAAAATCGTTGTCGACAATAACGATATAATGAAAATCTTCTGGTAAATCTTGCTTATTTTGCAAATATTGTGTTGCTTTGGCGACACTGTAATCTTGCTTAAAGGCAATAAAGTTCTGATTCATCAATCGACCCAAAGAATTTTCTGGATAAGATAATGCCTCTTCAATTTCGCTTCTTTTTTCGCGCGATACCTGATTTAAGATCTGGTTAATATCGTTATTGTCGAGGTTTTCGATAACTTGCACTGCATCTTCTGGCTCTAGCTGATTTATTGCTTTGGCACTGTCGTCAACCCCCAGTAAATCGATAATCTGATTCTTAAGATCGTCGCTTAAATAGGTTAACATCTCTGGATTTAAGATATTGCTAACGGTAGAAATTAGAAATGCGATTTGATCGTCGTTTAATGTAGCAATTAATTCCGCCTGATCTGCGGCATGTAGTTCGGCGAAAAGTTTTCGCAAAGGTGTTTTTAGGTCGTTTTCAATCGACTGAATTATGCGGTTTCTAATAGTTGAATCGATGCCAAAGGAAGTTTCGAAGTTATCGCGGATATTAGAATCTGTCATAGCTTATGTAATTAGGTTGTTAATGTGTCCTTTAATTGGCAATTATTTTTGTCTGATGTTAGTTTATAGTTCCTCGAGCTATATTTTAAGACATTACTAGATAAAACATTTTTGTAAAATTGTTAAATGTTATCGTTATGGCATTTTATTTGGAAAAATTTTTTCTTGCCGATTTGCAGTAAGATATTTTGGCTAGAATCTTCTTGCTCTAGGTCTTGTGCGGTTATTATATAGTTGAAGTCTGTTACTATTTGTTGATTTAATTTTACCGCTTTGCCCTCGATTAGCCTTTTTGCTTCGCTTAAAGATGCCGTTTCGCCAATTTCTTTGATTATTTCGGTAATTTTGCAATTGATTAATTTTGTAACAGATTTTTCAATAAAAGCATTAATGTTTTTATTGCTAAAAATCGCACTTGCCTGATTTAGGGCATTAATTGCTTCCGCCTCGCCGTGGCATATTTTTGTAGCCTCGAAAGCTAATATTTCCTTTGCTTGGTTAAGTTCTTGATTTTGCCAATTGCTCATTTTATTGATTTCTTCGAGCGATAATTCGGTAAAGAGCTTGAGAAACCTGATAACATCACTATCGGCAACATTGCGGAAATATTGAAAATAATCGAAAGGCGAAAGCATTTCTTGGCTTAACCAGACGGCACCATTGGCAGTTTTACCCATTTTTTTGCCATCGGCGGTAGTCATTAGTGGTGTCGTTAAACCATAAGTTGAATGTTGATTTTGCTTATCTACTGGCTTTGAGGCATTGATTTTTCTGACTAATTCGACCCCGTTTATAATATTGCCCCACTGATCCGAGCCCCCAATTTGCAAGTTGCAACCATAATTTTGATTGAGTTGATAAAAATCGAAAGCTTGCAAAATCATATAGTTAAATTCGAGGAAAGACAAAGGTTGGTCGCGGTCTAGCCTTAATTTAACAGAATCGAAGCTTAACATACGGTTAATGGAAAAATATTTGCCAATATCTCGCAAAAATTCGATGTAATTTAGCTTAGCAAGCCAATTATCGTTATTAACAATTATCGCTTTATTTTCGCCTTCAAAACTAATAAATTGAGATAGGGTTTTTTTGATACCGTTAAGGTTTTCGTTGATTTGTTCTTCGCTTAAAACTTGCCGAGATTCGTCTTTGCCAGAAGGATCGCCAATTTTGGTTGTTCCACCTCCGAGTAAAATTATTACTTGATGATGATGTTTTTGCAGTAGTCTTAACACCATAATTTGCAACAAACTACCAATGTGCAAAGATTTTGCCGTGCAATCAAAACCAATATAAGTAATTAGCTTTTCTTTTGTTGCGAGTTTGTCTAATTCGTTAAAATGAGTTGCTTGCTGAAAAAAACCGCGATCGATAAATTCGGCAAGAAATGGCGAATTCGCAGAGTTTTGATTGTCGTTATTACTAGGTAAATTTGTCATAATTGAATCGCTGTTATTAATGCTATAAATCAATTGCAAAGCCTAATTTTAATGTTTTCTATTAGCTTTAACTAGCTTATAACTTGTTAATAATTTAAAAGCAATTATTTAATTATTAATTATTTCCAGTCCAATTTACAATTGCCGATACAAAGAAAAAGGTTTAATGACCGCATCTTAATTATTAACTGCCACCACCAAAACAGCTTCGGAAAGTATTTCCTATTCCTTGAAAAGCTCCACGAAAACAACTAGAAGTTGGGTTAGCTACATTGTGCCGAGGTATTATCTCGCTCTGTTGACCAGCATTTTGATTAGCGGAGTTTTCAATAGGGCTTGAGATTTTAAGTTTAATCGATTCAAGTTTGTAGTAATTAACAGCGATTTAATTTATGGAAATGGTGTTAATTATTGCTAAAGTAGTTTTTGCTTACAGCAATAATTTTAAAAGTAACAAGACCAGCAATAATACCAACTAATAAATCGACATAAATGGTAAAAAATACCGTTGTTGCGATAATAATAATGCTTGCTTTGTCTTCGTGATAAAGGTTTTTGAGTAATTTAAAATTAATCAAGTTAATGCCGATAACAATAAGCATCGATGCCAATATTGCAAGAGGAATTTTGCCGAGTAGATTGTTAAAGAATAACACAAAAATCAACAAGAACAAACCATGAGAAAAATTTGCCCATTTGTTGGTTGCTCCGTAAGAGACATTAGCAGAGCTTCGCACCACTTCGCTAATCATTGGTAAACCTCCTACTGAGCCACAAATTATATTGCCAATACCAATTGCCCGTAAGTCCTTAGGAAGATTGCTGTTTCTTTTTAATGGGTCGAGTTTATCGACAGCAATTGCTGATAATATTGTTTCTAGCGAGCCAACCGCAAAAATCGTTAAAACCGCAAGCCAAAATTGATAAGAAAATAGGTGTTGAAAATCGGGAAGAGTAATTGCCTGATACCAATCCTTAGGTAAGTTGATAAACCAGTCTTGCGGAGGATTGGCAAAATTTGGCTGAATATAGTGGCGATAATTGCTAATATTGATTTTATAGGCAATAAAGGAGCCGATAATAATTAATATTAGATAAATTGGAATGGTTTTTAATTGAGGAAATTTTTTAATAACAAAATTTTGCCAGAAAATAATTACGGTAATTGTTAATAAGCCAAGAATCAGGGTTTCGCTCTGAGCTCCAAGAAAGGCATGCGGGATGTCGGTTACAAGCATTATCAGGCTTTCTTTGGGTATTTTATAGCCAAAAATGGTAAAAATTTGCTTTAAAATAATGATTAAGCCGATTGCGGTCATCATTCCTCTAATAATCGATTCAGGAAATTTCCGTAAATAATTGGCAATATTGGTAAAACCGCAAATAACCTGTATAATACTTGCTACAACTATTGCCGCCAAGCACGATTTATAGCCTAAGAAGAGATCTCCTCCTTGAAGATTGGCAAGATTAGTAGTTGCATCGGCAATAACTACAATCATACCAGCCGCCGGACCAGTTATGGTTACAAAAGAGCCATTGATTTGAGAAACGATAATCCCGCCAATAATTGCAGTAAAAACCCCAGCAAGAGGCGGAAATTGTGAGGCGATAGCAATAGCAATGCATAATGGCATGGCGATAAAGGATACCATTAGTCCGGCTGTGATATTTTTAGATAAGCTAGAATTTAGATTTAGTTTCATAATTTGTAATTATTTATTTAGTCGAGATAAAAGTTGAAAAAGGCCACTAAGTCGTTAATATAAAAGCTAATCATCAAAGAGAGCGAAATTGCAATCATTATTGCTAGCCGCATTGTGAAAGGTGTTGGAGCAAGGGTTTTCTTTTCATAATTCTTGTGAAAAAATGCTGCTTTAACTATTGGGTAGATGTATAAAACATTAATAATACTACCAGCAATTAGGAAAATAATTGAAGAATAATGATGAGTTTGCCATTCTGAAATAATCATATAATCTTTGCCGAAAGACCCAGGCAAAAAAGGAAGACCGATAATTGAGGCACCACAAAAGGCTAACAAAAAGATTAGCACCTTAAGATTTGGGGCAATGGCTGCCGATTCCTTAGTGCCGTAGACCCCGTGAACTGTGGCAAAGACCCCGGCTATATAAAATAAGCTTAACTTGCATAAAGAGTGAGAAATTATATGTAGCATTGCCCCCGTCATTGCAAGAGGTGTGCCAATTAAAATCGAAGTAAGAATATAGGATAATTGGCTGATGGTCGAGTAGGCAAAGCGATGCTTAATATTGGTGGTTTTGAGAGCTTTATAAGCGGCATAAATTGCACTGAATCCAAGGAGGTAGAAGATCCAGCCTCCGGTAAAGAAATTTGCCGTTAATTCTTTGACAAAATCTAGTCCAAAAACATAAACCATAACTTTAATTGCGGTAATCGAGCCAGATTTAACCGCGGCAACAGAATGGAGCAGTCCGCTTACTGGAGTTGGGGCGACGGTTGTTTCTATTATCCAGCGATGAAACGGCAAGTTGCAATTTTTTGAAATACCAAAAATAAATAAAAAAAACAGAAGTGAAGATATTAAAATATGATCTTGGTTAAAAATTATGCTTTGATTAATTTTTGTTTGGTGATGCGATAGCTCTGTAGAGCCAGTGTAGTGATAGAGCAATAAAACGGCCGGAAGAAAAAATATTAATGCACTTAATAAATGAGTAGAAAGGTAGATTTTATTTGCCTTAACCGCTTGTTCATTTTCGTATTGTAGAATTAGTGGCGAGGTAAAAAGAGTCAACAAAACCTGAAAAAAGAGTAGGGTTTTTAAATCGGCAGAATAATTAATGCCAAATACAGCAAAAATTGTTAGCGAAAGATATTTAAAAAATTGATTAACTTTGTTGTGGTGAATGTTCTTTGATACATAAGAATAAGAGTATAAATTCGTTAAAAGCCAGACCAAATTAACTAATATGCCAAAGAAATATGAATATATGTCGCAACTAAAACGAAAGCTAAAAAAACCAAGATCGATAAAATAGATTTCTGAAGATATGGGAAGTTGAATACTAAGAACGGTTGTCGAGCAAATGATTATTGAAATAACGATCTCGTGTAATTTGGGGAATTTGCGGGCAAAAATACCAGTTATTAGCTCTATTAGTGGCGAAAATATTAGTAGCGATAAATTTAAAAGCATTTTTTTTGATAGTTTAGATGTTTGATTATAAATATCGCAAAATCTTAGCAAGCAACAATTTAATTGCAATAGGCTATTTAAAATATTTAAAAGTAAAAGTTTGTTGATTTTATTTTTTTCGATTTTATTTTACTTGTTAGTGTTAACAAAATGATTAAAACAACAATGACTTCTCAAAATATCGACGATTCGCAAATGAAGTCGATGGCTAATTTACTTAGGTTTCTAGCTATTGATGCCATAGAAAATGCTAATTCTGGCCATCCGGGGATGCCGATGGGCATGGCCGATGTCGTAACTGTTCTTTTTGCCGAATTTCTTAATTTTGACAATAAAAACCCGCAATGGTTAAATCGCGATCGTTTTATTCTTTCGGCGGGGCATGGCTCGATGCTACTTTATGCACTGCTTTATTGCTGTAATTATGGCGACATTACTATTGACGATATTAAAAACTTTCGTCAGCTTAATAGTAAATGTGCTGGTCATCCAGAATTTGGGCATTTAGAGGCAATAGAAACAACAACCGGGCCATTGGGGCAGGGCATTGCTAATGCTGTTGGTATGGCATTAGCTTCTAAAATGCTTTCCGCAAGATTCAATAATTTCACAACACCAATTAACCACAAAACCTATTGTGTTGTTGGTGATGGCTGTTTGATGGAAGGTGTTTCATATGAGGCTGTTGCTTTTGCTGGTCATTTGCAGTTAAATAACCTTGTTGTTATGTGGGATAACAACTCGATTTCCATCGATGGAGATGTTGCAATTGCAACATCGGAAAATATGCATCAACGGTTTAATTCTTGCAACTGGGAAGTGATTGCAATAGATGGTCACAATATTGGCGAAATTCGTTCCGCTTTAAAAAAAGCACAACTTTCAACAAAACCAGTTCTTATCGATTGCAAAACCACCATTGCTTTTGGTTCGCCAAATAAGGCTGGCTCTGCTAAATCTCACGGTTCGCCACTAGGCAAAGAAGAAACTTTATTAACTCGCAAAAACCTTGGCTGGAATTATCAGAGTTTCGAAGTCCCGCCAGAGGTTTTATCTTGCTGGCATCGTGTTGCTAGTGAAAAATCTGATATTGCCCAGAAATGGCAAAAAGATTTTTTAACAGAAGAAGAAAATGCTAAAGAAGTAGAAAGGTTCTTGTCTAAAAACAAAGTTTCTGATGTTGTTAAAATATTATCGCAAGAGAAGCTAGTAATAATGAACAAAAATCCAAATGAAGCCACAAGAAAATCTTCGCAAAATGTCTTAGAAATTATTACTAAAAATTTGCCACAACTAATAAGCGGATCGGCAGATCTTACCGAGTCGGTATTAACCAAAGTAAGTAACAGCAAGACTGTTTCGGCGAAAGATTTCGCAGGAAATTATATTCATTACGGAGTGCGAGAGCATTTAATGGCTTCAATGATGAATGGCATCGCCTTATATCAAGGATTTATTCCTCTTGGTGGCACTTTCTTGGTGTTCTCCGATTATATGAAGCCAGCAATTAGGCTGTCGGCGATGATGCAACAGCAAGTGATATATCTATTTACCCACGATTCTATTGGCTTGGGTGAAGATGGTCCTACACATCAACCAATAGAACATTTGGCAATGTTGCGGTCTATTCCTAATTTAATAGTCTTTAGGCCTTGCGATGCCAGAGAAACACTAGAATCTTACCAAATTGCCTTAACAAAAACTAATAACCCTTCGGTAATTATTGCCTCTCGCCAGAATCTGCAAATGGTAACTGCTAATATCGAGGCCAATATTAACCTTGTAGAAAAAGGTGGCTATGTTCTTTCTGATAATTCGTTAAATGGCAATAAGCAAAACAACAAAGTGGTTATTGTGGCAAGCGGTTCAGAAGTGCAAACCGCTTTAGAGGCTCAAAATATCTTGCTTGAAAAGCAGATATATTCAAGAGTTGTCTCGATGCCCTCAACAAATTTATTCGACATTCAAGAGCAATCTTATCGCGAAGAGGTGTTATGTTCTAATGATGAAAATATATTAAAGGTTGCTGTCGAAGCTGGATGCGACCAAAATTGGCATCGTTATATTGGTAGTAAGGGTATGTTTTTTGGTATAAATTCTTTTGGTGCCTCTGCTAAAGCTTCAGATTTATATCGTCATTTTCGCTTAAATGCTACTGATATTGCCAATGATATATCTAAAAAAATATGGCAATAAAAATTATCGGCGGTGGTCTTGCTGGTGTTGAAGCGGCCTGGCAACTAGCAAAAAGAGGTGTTGAGGTTGAAATTTTTGAACAAAGAAAATCTGGCAACCTAACTTTTGCTCATCGCACTACCGATCTTGCAGAATTGGTTTGCTCTAATTCATTACGAAGCGACGATCCTCATACTGCCATTGGCTTGTTGCATCAAGAAATGCGAATGCTCGATTCCCTCGTGATGAAAGTTGCCGATAAAACTAAATTACCAGCAGGGTCGGCTCTAGCTGTAGATCGTCAGGCTTTTTCACAAAACATAGAGCAAGAATTAATTGCAACAAATAAGGTTAAGATTATTGCCAATGAAGAAGTTTCTCTTGCTAAAGCGATGCAACAGCAAGAAAATATTATCGTTGCTAGCGGGCCACTTACAAGCGAAAAGTTAATTGCCGAAATTACGAAATACTCACAAATAGAGAATTTAGCTTTTTTTGATGCCATTGCCCCAATTGTCTATAAAGATTCTATAGATTTCACACTTGCTTGGAAGCAGTCAAGATACGACAAAGGCGAAGGTGCAGACTATATTAATTGCCAGCTAGATAAACAGCAATATTATCAATTTGTCGAAAACTTGCTAGCTGGGGAAGTAACCGAATTTAAAGAATGGGAAAAAGATACTCCATATTTTGATGGTTGTTTGCCAATAGAAGTAATGGCATCTAGGGGGGTAAATACTCTAAGATTTGGCCCGATGAAGCCTGTTGGCTTGGTCGATCCTAATCAGCAGATGGTTAATGGCAAAATGCCAAAATCGCCATTTGCAGTCGTTCAATTACGGCAAGATAATAAAATAGACACTCTTTACAACATTGTTGGCTTTCAAACCAAATTAAAATATCACGAGCAACAAAGAATTTTTCGCACCATTCCGGGGCTTGAAAATGCAGAATTTGCAAGGCTTGGCGGTATTCATCGTAATTTTTTCATCAATTCGCCAAAGCTACTTAATTCTTATTTGCATTTTCTTAACTGCAAAAATGTTAAATTTGCTGGGCAGGTAACTGGTGTCGAAGGATATGTCGAATCTGCTTCAATTGGTTTATTAGCTGGTATCTTTACATTTTGTGAACTTGCTAATAAGCAACCGCCAATTCCAAAGCAAACAACTGCAATTGGAGCCTTGCTTAATCATATTTGCGGTGGCCATATTGCTAGTGCAAAATCTAGTTTTCAGCCAATGAATGTTAATTTTGGTCTTTTCTTACCAGTGGCAGATTCAGAAAATATTGCCAAAATAACCAAAGAAGAAAAAAGGCAAATAATTTCTACTAGGTCAAGTGAGGACATAAAAGATTTTATAAAACTTCTTTAATTATTAATTTAACAGTATTATAATTGTTGTCGCTAAATAAAACATCCTTAGGCTGTTTTCTATTGTTAAATAATGGAAAATGTTATTAACCACAGATATTAATCATTTTGAACTTCATGAAAATACCTTTTAATCGTAGTAATAACAATCCAAAGGCATTAGAATACATTAATCAAGCTCTTTTAAGTGGTAATATTGTAGGTGACGGTTCTTTCACCAAAGAATGTCATAATTTATTAAAAGATTTTACCCTGGCAAAAGGTGAGTTATTACTTACTCAGTCTTGCACTGTTGCAATGGAGATGGTAGCGGTATTGCTCGATTTATCTGTGGGTGACGAAATAATTATGCCATCCTTTACTTTTGTTTCTACCGCCAATCCTTTTGTTCTTAGGGGTGCAGTTCCGGTTTTTGTCGATATTCGCCCAGATAATTGTAATATTAATGAAGACCTAATAGTTGATGCTATAACCAGCAAAACCAAAGCGGTAGTTGTTGTGCATTATGCTGGAGTTGCATGTAATATGGATAAAATCAAAAAGATTTGTCAGCAATATAATTTAGCACTAATCGAAGATGCTGCTCAGGCATTTGGGGCCTATTATGTTAATAGTAGTAATCAGAGGCAACACCTCGGAACCATCGGAGATTTAGGGGCGATATCTTTTCATGGCACTAAAAATATTGTTAGCGGAGAGGGCGGAGTTTTGCTAGTTAACAATCCTCATTATCTAGATCGTGCCACAATAATTCGCGAGAAAGGGACTAATCGAAGCAATTTTATCAAAGGTTTAGTCGATAAATACACTTGGGTAGATATTGGTTCGAGCTACTTACCAAGCGATGTTACTGCTGCCTTGCTTAAGGCAAATCTTGAAATTGCCAATGAAATCACTCAAAAAAGATTAGAGCTTTGGCAGTATTATTATGAAAATCTAAAATCTCTTGTGCCAAAAATTGTTCTGCCAACAGTTAACGATTTTGCTACTAACAATGCTCATATCTTCTATTTATTACTTCCAAGCGAAGAAATCCGAGATTTATTTATCGATAAAATGAAGGAAGTTGGTATATCGACCGTATTTCATTATATTCCTCTGCACTCTAGCCCAGCAGGAGTTAAGTTTGGCAAAACATCTGGCAATTTTGATAATACCAATAGAATCGCTAAAACCTTAGTTAGATTACCTCTTTATTACGATTTAAAGCTAGAAGAAGCAGAATTTGTGGTTCATCAGGCAATAAAAATTATTAAAGAACTTTAGAAAAAGCTAATGTTTTCCTTCGTAAAATTAACAAAATATTTTAGCTTAAACAGAATCAAATACAAAACAGCCAGATTCTTCGACAAAATACAAGCATTTTTTGTTATTTATAATAATTTTGACAAAAAACTTAATAAGCTACACTTCGATTTTCTAATCAACAACAAAACTTTTGCTCAGAAAATTATAGAAAGAGCAAAAAAATTCTCTGGTAAAGATTTTAACCTAGGTCTAGAGCACAATCTCAATACCAATATTTTTGATTTCGCTTTGCAAGATGTTGTCATGAGCTACTTTAAAGCAGAACAAAGTTTTTTTAGTGCAGTAAAAGTTGCAGAAAATAACATTTCAGCAAAAAAAAGAATTGGGGTTTTATTTACTCAAAACTACGATGTTGGCGGTCATTCTATTGTATTGGAGAGATTTGTTGAATCTATGGTAACGGAATTGCCTATTTTTATCTATCAAACAAAAAGATCTGCCTATTTTTCACAAAAAATCAAGAATATTGCCAAAATCAAGAATATCGGCTGGCAATTTGAAGCAAAAAAACCAACATTTTATATTAAAAAATTATATAAAAACATCTTATCAGATAATGTCGATATTTTAATGGCCTATATTCATCCTCAAGATATAATTGGGGCATCGGTTATGGCTCTTATAAAAGAAAATTTTCCAGAGAAGATTAAGATTATTTATGTTAATTTAGCAGATCATCGTAGAAATTTTGGTTATAATTTTGCAAGCTTGATTATCGATGAAAGACCATCTTCGCAGTTTATCAATCAAAGGTTCCGCGGGCTTTTTAATAGTGTTATTATGCCACTGCAACAAAAAAGCTCTAGCGATACATATTATTACAATCAAAAAGAAATTGTCGATTTCCGCAAGAAAATAGCTGTTGCAGATAATGAAATATTGCTGTTAAGTGGGGGGGCATCTTATAAATTCTTTGACAACAAAGATTCGGAATATTTTAAAGTTATTTGCAATATCTTAGAAAATAGATTGCAAGTAAAATTACTAATAATGAGCGATATCAACGATAAACAACAAGAGTTAATAGAGGAAATATTTAAAAATAAAAAACAGCTTTTATCTAGAATAATTTTTGCCGATTTTGTTGCCGATTACGATTTAGCAATGCAATCTTGCGATATTTTTATCGATAGTTTTCCGCAGGGCGGAGCATTGATTCATCTAGATATAATGCGGAACCGTAAGCCAACAGTTTTAAAAATTAACCTCGCAAATAATATTCAAAGTTTTGAAACATTTTTACCGCAAGGTTATAGGTGGCAATTTAGCGATTTACCTAGCCTTACCGCTGGTGTTATTAATTTAATCGACAGCAAATCCTTACGAGATAATGCGGTCGATGTTTTGTTTCAACATTTTTTAGCTAATTTTGAATTTACAGTCGTGAAAAATAAATATCTAGAATTATTTAATGAAATAGATAATTTGCCAAATATTTTTGGCAAAAATTACTTTTCTTACTAAAAATCTACTCGATACCGATTCATGTTGTCAGTAGGATTCCGACCTGATTGATGATTTGTGATGTTAGTTGATGGTCTTGTATCGACAATTTCTATCACCAAGCCTTCGCTATCTAAATTATCTTCTATTCTTGATTCTTCTCTAACTAAAATATCCTTCGTTATTGAATCTTTTCTAGATAATTCTGCTAATTTTAAATTTTTGCTATTATTTTCTGATTCTTCTTTATCGCTTTTAGCCAGCTCTTGCTCTTTGGCAGATTTTTGATTATATAAATCTGCTAATCTTTGATATTCTGAGCAATTCTCAGTAAGATCTATTCCCTGTTCTTTAAGCTCGATTAATATAGTCGCCAAAGCTAAATCTTGCTGTTCTGTTGTGCTAATCTTGTTTCCAATAAAGCAATTACAAAACTTTTTATTTAAAATGTTACCACATTGTTCATTGTCAAGTTCCGCTCTGATTTTTTCAATTAATAATCTTTCATTAATTAGAAAATCTTCATAAATATTTTTTTGATAGATGTCGCTCTCTGCCTCGCTCCCTAAAATATCGCTTATTATGTAGCTCCGATTAAATTCTTGTAATATTTCTTTAAGAGTTCTGTTGAGGATTTTTAAAGATTCTGGGGCTTCTGCTATTGCCATATTCTCAACAAAGATATTGATTTGTGCTCCAATATTTGCCACACAGCCATCATTAGCGGTTCCAGTTGCAATATTGTATAAATTACTACACAGCTCTTCTAACTCTTGCGGACTATTGTTTTGCAATAGGCAAAAAATTTGGTTCTTTCTTGCTTCTAGTGCCTTGTAAATCTTTAATTTATTTTCTTTGCTATCCCTATCTTCGCTGTTATCTGCTACCATTTTAGCTTTTTTTTCGATAAAATCAAAAATTTCTTTGCCGGCATTTGCAGAATCTTTGCACCGCTCTTCTAGTTCTGTGATTTCTTCCGAACTATTTTGCAGTCTTAAGACACTTTGTGAACCTGGGGTGTATTGATATACAGGAATGCTAGTTTTTGTATATGTAGCGATTTTTTCTTGAGTTTTGTTAAATAGTGTTGCACTAGATGTTAGGTGTTTGGTGTATTGAGCGAGCTCTGAAACATCTTCTTTAATGTCAATACTTGGCATTATTTCTTTGTTGATATTGTGCAAAACCAAAGAGCTTAATAATTCTCTACTTTCTTGATCTGTTGTAAACTTTATTGGGTTTTTATTAAAAAATAGCAGTAAATTTATTAAACATTGATTCTTGTCTGGGTTATTATCAAAAAGTTTCGTTATTTGGTATCTTAAACTTGTCTTTATGCTTGGTTCATTAACGATTTTTTCTAGATTTAGCTTTATAGCACCTAAAACTTCTTTATTTTCAATAAAATAGGGTTCATTTTCTTTAAAAAGACATGTTTTACCAATGTTTTCAACAAAAATATTTCGTAAAGCTGGGTTGTTATTAATAGAATGTTTTCCTCTTCCTTCGCAAAGTCGCTCTAATGGATATAAAGATTTTATTACATCTTCTGGAGCTAATGATTTTAATATATGATTATCTAGTGTTAAAATTTCATTCAATAAGAAAGATCCGTTAAAATAAGATTGTTCTTGACAGTAAGTTTTAAAAAACTCACTAAAAGCTTTGCTGTATTTGCTTCGGTTATCTTGGTGCAATATAGCAAAAAGCTTTTTAATATCGGCTATTCCGGGACTGTATGGCGATATAAGCCCTAACTTTTTAAGGCAATTAAAAATTTCTTTACCATCGTTTTTATATTTTGATATTTTCAAAATACTGGCAATTATATCGATTTTTTTTCCTTTATTTTTTTGGTTCCCGATAAATTCAATAATTTTGGGGTTGTTGATATTTATTGCTGTGTTTTTTGTTAAACCTTTTCCTTTACTGGCTTCTTTAATAAAGAGATCTACCGCCTTATTTTCCTTATCTTCATTTTCTTTTTTGATCTCGATCGCACTTTTAACTGAAGATTCTTGGTTAGTTAAAAAATTGCCAGAATTATTGTAATTATTGTTTAGTATATTTTGTAGCAAATGATCTGCTTCTCGCTCTGAGCGATTACGACGGACTGCAGAAGGAACTCTGCTTATTGATTCGTGGGCTATTAATTGAGTGCGGATTTGTGTTGATTGGCTGTTTGTAGCAAGGAATGCAGGTCTTTGAATTTGTTGCTGATTTAGGTTTTGAGGTCGAGAAATTTGATTAATATTATTAGCAACTCCTGTGTTATTGCCACGGCCTATTGCAACCAAATTTTCTGTAGCTCTTGCAATATTTTGCTGGATTGTAGCTGATCTTGGTCTTTGATCGGCTGTTACAGCTTGGGGCTGTTGACTAGTTTCCCGATTTACGATTTGACTGTTTCTTAACCTGATGCTCGAGTTCAAATTAGGTTTTTCATATATTGTGTTTTTACCAGTAACTATACCATTTTCGTATTTATAGTGATAAATATTACCGCTTTTTGCTTTGCCAATAAAGTCGCCATGTTTTTTACCATTTTGCCATTGTCCAAGCCATTCCTCGCCATTTTGACTTATGTATAGCCCATAACCTTGTTTCTTAAAGTTTTCATATTGACCAAAATATTTACAAGGACCGTTTCTGGTATTTTCTATTTTCGGAGAACTTTTTTTGAAAAATGAAAATAGTTCTTTTTGTCTGGCTTTAATATTGTGTTCTTGGGCAGAATTAGAATTTTTTACAAAACTCTTAATATTTCTTTCTGCGATAGTGTTATAGTTTATTGTAGGCATTGTAAATATTCAAAATTATATTAATTTTAACTAAATTATGTTAAAATATTGTATAGATATTTATTATTCAATACTTATTTTACAAAAAATAATACTTTTATTTAATTTTACATTTACCAAAGCTTTATTATGTAGAGTTGTGGTTGATTTTATAATGTTGTTAGTGCTAATTGATAAGACATTATTCTTAAGTAAAATTTTACAATGACTTAAGTTGGTATTTTTGAAATTTGGCTCTGTTATCGCCAAATATAAGTTTTGTAATTTTTGTTGTCGTGGTTGGTGGTTGTTGCTACTAAGAATGATTAATATTTCCTTAAGTAACTTTATGGCAATTTCAGAATCTAGGGCAGTAAAACTCTGATAGCTAAAATTAAAACTTTGTTCCTCTTGGTTAAAGTTAAGGGAAAAGTTAATTTTGTTGATAAAATCTTTATCTTGCCGGTCTTTAACCTTGCTAATCAATTGAGCGGTTTGGCTAATCCTTGCCTTAACTTGCTCGGCATCCGCTAAGGTGTTAATAAACATCCTAATTTGATTACGGCGAAATTTTATATCTGTATTGCTTTCGTCTTCAATATGCTGAACTTCTTCTTGATTTAGATAATTGATAATTTGTTTTTTACTAATATTTAACATTGGTCGTATTAATATTATGTTATATAAAATTTTTACCTCTTCAATTGCCGACAAGCCTTCTATTCCGCTACCGCGAAACAGTCTGATTAAAAAGTTTTCTGCTAAGTCGTCTTGTTGATGTCCAAGAAAAACTAAATCGATATTATTCTGCTCGCAGTAATTACTAATTGCCCTGTATCTTAATTCACGAAGCTTTTCCTCGATATTAGATTGTGGTAATATGTTTTTATCTAAAGCGATAATCCTATGTTTGATTTGTTTTTCGGCTAGTATCTTGCCAAGATATTCTGCCTCTTCGCCAGATTCTGCCCTGAATTGGTGATCTACGGTAATTGCAGTAAGTTGATAGTTGTTAATCTGAGCAAATTTATTGAGAATTAGGGTTAAAGCTAGAGAATCGGCTCCGCCAGAAACTGCAATGGCAATTTTGTTATGGTTAGTAAAATTTTCCTTGCCAAAAGCCAGAATTTTCCGAGAACTATTAATTTTACTCCACAAAATCTTGATTTTACTAAAAATTTCTTCTTCGATATTTTGAGATAAGATTTTTGCTTGATAATTAATGTTGCTAGAGTTATTCACTTTTGGGCAAAAATATTTTGTTATATGGCAGCAAAATTGTTATTATCTGTCTTAAATCCAAGGTTAAGTTTTTGAGAAGTGGCAAGAAAACAAGGAAAGCTAGTGGCAATCATAGAGCTGTCATCTATTACCAAGCCCTGATTTAACTTTGTTCCTAATATTAAAAAAGACATTGCAATTCGATGATCCATTGCTGTTTCAATTGTAGTTAGTGTTTTTGGTTGATTTATCCCGCCCTTAACTATTAAATCGTCATTTTCTATTTTTGCTTCTACACCGCACTTGATAAGGTTGTTGCAGGTGCTGGCAAGGCGGTTGCTTTCTTTAACTTTTAACTCTGAAAGCCCTCGCATAATGGTATTTCCAGAAGCATTGGCACTAGCAACTGCTAAAATTGGATATTCGTCGATCATGGTTGCAGAGCGATAGGCGGGGACTTCCACCCCTTTTAAATTACTGCTTTCAACGATAATGTCGCCAACAATTTCTCCTGCTTGTAATTGTTGATTTTCAATTCTTATTTTGGCTCCCATTTCAAGAAGAGTTGTGATAATACCAGTT
This sequence comes from Rickettsia typhi, assembly GCA_945862535.1. GTDB lineage: Bacteria > Pseudomonadota > Alphaproteobacteria > Rickettsiales > UBA1997 > JAJTDS01. Next base: position 39,421 of record CAMAYG010000012.1, read on the forward strand.
CGTAATTTGTTGAGCCCGATATTTTTTATTGTGAGTCGGGAATTTTTGCTAATAATGGTTAGGACAATAAAAAACGATGCAGAAGATATATCGCCAGGAACAATAAAATTATTTGCTTTAATGCTATTTAGGCCGGTGCATTGAATTCTGCGAGTGTTTTTGCCATCGATTAGCAAGTTGTCAATTGCGATGTCGCAACCTAAATGTTGCATTATGATTTCGGTGTGATCCCTAGATAATTCTGGTTCGATAATTGTTGTTCTTCCTCGAGTTGCAAGAGCGGAAAGCAAGATAGAGCTTTTTACTTGAGCTGAAGCATTTTCGAGGGTAAAATTAATTGGCAAGGATTCTGCGGTGCCAGTAATTGCAAAAGGTAATAAGTTATTTTGTCTTGCGGTTATTTTGGCACCAAATAGTTGAAGTGGTTTAAAGATTCGAGACATTGGCCTTTTGCTTAGGGAGGCATCGCCATTAAAAAAACTAGTAAAGCTGTAAGGAGAAACAAGCCCTGCAAGAAGACGGGTAGAGGTGCCAGAATTGCCCATCTCTAATACTTGCGAAGGCTCTTTAAGCCCAGATACCCCAACTCCATTGACTTCGTAGTAGCCTTCTTCTTGGTTATTGCTGTGATGTTTTGTTATTTCCACTCCCATAGATTTTAGGGCATTGGCGGTGCATATTACATCTTCTCCTTCGAGTAAATTATAGATTTTGCTTCTGCCATTAGCAATTGCCGAGAAAATCAGGGCACGATGAGAAATAGATTTATCGGCCGCAACATTTATGACACTGTCGAATTGCTGGTTATTAAACTGTGAAATTATTGGGGCTGGGTTGCAATTTGTCATATTTTAACTTTATTGATTTTGCAATAGTTGCAAGACTAGTGAATAGATGTAATCAAAGCCAAAAATAAGCAAAATATTAAGAGAAATAATGGCGAATAGGGTGATTTTATTAACCACATTAAAGGAGAAATAAATAGTTTCTTCATTAGCTTCGCCAAAGTAGCAAGATTTAACAATTCTAAGGTAGTAAAATGCCGAAACCGCAGTGAAAACAGTGGCTATTATGGCGATAATCGTAAGTTTTTGTTCGATTAAGGTGCTAATAACTAAGAATTTGGCAAAGAAACCTGCTAAAGGAGGTATTCCAGCATTAGAAAACATTAACACCGCAAAGCAGAAACCAGCAAAAGGTTGTTTCTTTGCTAATCCAGATAATTGGCTAATAGAAATAAGGTTTTGTGAATGTTGATTTGATTGATAGCTGTTGATGATTAAAAAACTAGCAAAAGTAATAAGGCTGTAAATTGCTAGATAACAAATTGTTGCTTGCTGAATATTGTTGATATTGCTAATTTTATTGTCGATAGAGCCAATAGCGAGTAAGATAAAACCGATATGAACAATTGAAGAATAGGCAAGAAATCTTTTGAGATTTTGTTGCTTTATTGTAGCGAATCCACCAAATATTATTGAAAATACTCCAATTGATAGTAGGATTTGATTGATCTCTGGCCAGCTATAAAAGATGATGGTAGCAATTTTTAAGGTTGCAAAAACAACAAATATTTTAACGATGCTAGCAAAAAAATTTGTCGTTGTGGTGTTTGAGCCCTGATAAACATCGGGCGACCACATATAAAAAGGTGCGGCAGCAACTTTAAAAAACAGTGCTGTTAAAATAAAGACCCAGCCAGTTAAAAGGCCAGCAGAATGAAAGATATTTGATTTATTCTCTATTAACATATTGAAATTTATGGTTCCGCCATAGCCGTAAATTAGCGATATTCCAAAAAGTAGTAATGCCGAAGCGACAGAGCCAAGGATAAAATATTTAATTCCTGCTTCGCTTGCCATTTGATTTTCGATAACTTCCTTGTTATTTTGCAATTGAGGCTGATTAGACTTTTTGTTAATAGCCGCTAATAGATAAAGGCTAAGTGTTTGCAACTCTAAACCAAGGTAGAAAATTAGAAAATTTTGGGCAGAAATCATAATAAAACCGCCAACAACGGCAATTAGAATTAGCGATAAAAATTCGCTGTGATTTTTATTGATCTCTTTTAGAAATCTGCGATTGTTAATTATTAGGACTGTAGTTAATATTGCCGTAATGATTTTTATAATATTGCTTGCCGAAGTGTTTTTTATTGCTAAAGAAATAACTTCTGGGCTAAATTTTGCAGTGATATTAGGGTTTTCTTGAGTGACTTTTGTGACAGTGTTTTGTGTAGTGCCAAGAAAATTGTTGTGGAGATTGTCAAAGATAAAAAATGTGGCAAAAATAAGAGAAAATATCGCGATGATGTAGCTGATATTGATGCAATTTTCCTCTGTTTTTGTATTGTTAAATGTTCCTTTTATTAGGATGATAATTGCTCCGATAAATATGATAATTTCGGCAAGAAATGGTTTTAGCGATTGAGCGAGTAAAATTGACATATTTTAATGCTTAGTTAGAATATTGGTAAAAATATTGGCGATATTACTAGTGTTAAGGCTAAAAACTTGCATCAATAGCTTCGGATAAACTCCTAAAACTATTGTAGCAGTTGCCATTATTGTTAAAACAAAAGCTTCGCTAGTGCTAAGATCGTTAAATTTGCTAATAACAGGGTTTTTTATTTCGCCAAACCAAATATTTTTATATAATAATAACATATAGCTAGCTCCTAAAACCACACCAAGAGCAGAAATTGTGGCAATCATTGGGCTGTTTTGAAATATTGCTACAATGCTTAAAAATTCGCCAACAAAACCACTGGTTCCGGGTAGTCCAACGGAAGCCATGGTAAAGATCATCGCCAAAATTGCAAAATTTGGCATAGTTTTGGCGATACCGCCCATTTCCTTAATTTGCTTGGTGTGTAGCCTTTCGTAAATTATACCAACACAAGAAAAGAGAGCCGCAGAGACAATTCCGTGACTAATCATCTGCATTATTGCTCCGTCGATACCTTGTTGGTTAAGGCTAAAAATACCACCAGTTACAAATCCCATATGGGCAATAGAGGAATAAGCGATAGTTTTTTTAATATCGTGTTGAGCTAATGCAATAAGCGAGGCATATATAATGGCAATAGCAGAAAGCACCAGAACGGTTGTTGAAAAATAAATCGAGGCATTAGGCAACATTGGCAAAGAAAAACGAATAAAACCAAAAGCACCAAGTTTAATTAAGACACCAGCAAGTATTACCGAGCCAGTAGTTGGGGCTTGCACATGGGCATCGGGGAGCCAGTTATGGAAAGGAAACATTGGCACTTTAATAGCAAAAGACATAAAGAAGCCAAGCCAAATAAGGTTTTCGAGGTTGTTGCCTAAGAAAATAAGGTTTTTATCGATTAATATTTGTTGATATTCAGCAAAGAACTGTGGTAATTTGCTTGTTAGAATTGTAATGTCGGCAGTTTGATTGTTGACTACTAAAAAGACAATGGCAATTAGAAAAAATAACGAACCAAAAAGAGTGAATAAGAAAAATTTATAAGCAGCATAGATGCGGTTTTGACTGCCCCAGATACCGATAACCAAGAACATTGGCAATAATATTGCCTCGAAAAAAAAGTAGAAAAAAACTAAGTCTAAACTAGCAAAAGAGCCGATTGTCAGCCCTTCGATTAACAAAAAGCAAATGGTAAATTCTTTTACTCTGTCTTTAATACTGCTAAAAGATATTAAAAAACACAGCGGAATTAGTGCGGAAGTAAGGGTGATGAGTGATAGCGAGATGCCGTCCACCCCAACAAAATATTTGATGTCGAATTTGCGGAAAATTTGCAATTGTTCTATTAGCTGAAAACTGCCATCTTGAAAGTTAAATTTAGTGCAAATTAGGCAATTTATAGCCAAATTTAGAACACTAAAAACAAGACCGTAGTATTGATAGAATTTTGCCGATTTATTGTTGAAAAATAATAACAAAATTGAAGCAACAATTGGTAGAAAAATAATGGTTGAAAGCATTTTAAGAATATTTGATTGATTCCTTGTTAATTAACTTTTAGTTAGAATGAGGTTTGATTGATAATGTCAATAAAACATTATGCTAATATTGCAATCAGCCAAAGTAAATTTCTTGGCATTTTCAAGCTTTTTTTTTAAAAATCAACTATTAACTTGAAAATAAAAAAAACTTTTATAATATCTAAAATCACTTTGATTTATTCATTATTATTTCATATCAATAAATCTTAATCGAAATATTAAAACTACTATTCGCCTCAAATTATTATCTTAAATTTAACCAAACTACAAAATGACTAACGGCAAAAATCACAAAAATAATCACATTGCTAATATTACCACTAACAATATTACCATGGGCGGGTTTTCTGGTGCTGAAAAAACATATGTAGCAAGCGAGAATTTTGCCGATGTTTTGGTGGCAATGAAAAAAATCAACCTTAGCAAAGTGCAAGACGAAAATAGTAGCGGTGCAACCAAAGACAACAAAGAAGAAAATTATTTTATCACTTACGACACTTCGGGCATTTATACCGACAAAAATCTTCAAGATGTAATTGACCTTAATCTTGGCTTGCCAAAATTAAGGCAACAATGGGTGGTTGAAAGGGGGGATGTCGAATATTACCTCGGTAGGGCAACAAAGCCAGAAGATAACGGTATTAATGCCAATGGTGCCAATATTAATGCCAGTGCCACTGTTCCACAATTTAACCTAGAAAATTTTACCCCGCTAAAGGCAAAAAATGGCAAAAAGCCAACTCAAATGGCATATGCAAAAGCTGGCATCATCACCAAAGAGATGGAATATGTGGCAATTCGCGAGAATCTTGCTCGCAAAGAAGCGATTATTAGCGATTATAAAGGTGAAACCTTTGGTGCCAATGTTCCGCAATTTATTACCGCCGAATTTATTCGTGCAGAAATTGCCTCTGGTAGGGCAATAATTCCTGCTAATATCAATCACCCCGAGGCCGAGCCGATGATTATTGGCAGAAATTTCTTGGTAAAAATCAATGCCAATATTGGTAATTCAGCAATATTTTCTAGTGTTGAAGACGAGGTCGAAAAAATGATTTGGGCAACTCGTTTTGGTGCCGACACCATCATGGACCTTTCCACGGGCAAAAATATTCACAATATTCGCGAATGGATTATTCGTAACTGCCCAGTGCCAGTTGGCACGGTGCCAATTTATCAGGCTCTAGAAAAAGTTGGTGGTGTTGCCGAAGATTTAAACTGGCAAGTATTCCGCGATACTCTAATTGAGCAATGCGAACAAGGTGTCGATTATTTTACCATTCATGCGGGGGTTCGCCTTGCTTTTGTGCCACTTACTGCCAATCGAGTTACGGGCATTGTTTCTAGGGGTGGTTCGATTATGGCAAAATGGTGTCTAGCTCATCATAAAGAAAATTTCCTTTATACCAATTTTGCAGAAATCTGCGAAATACTTAATCAATACGATGTTAGTTTTTCGCTTGGCGATGGTCTTCGCCCCGGATCTATTGCCGATGCCAATGACGAGGCTCAATTTGCCGAGCTCAAAACTTTAGGCGAACTTACCAAAATTGCTTGGCAACATGACTGTCAGGTGATGATCGAAGGCCCTGGTCATGTGCCGATGCATTTAATCAAAGAAAATATGGAAAAGCAGTTAAAGCTTTGCCACGAAGCCCCATTTTATACCTTAGGGCCCCTTACCACAGACATTGCCCCCGGTTACGACCATATTACTTCGGCAATTGGGGCCGCAATGATTGGCTGGTTTGGCACCGCAATGCTTTGTTATGTTACTCCAAAAGAGCATTTAGGTTTGCCGAATAAGGAAGATGTTCGCACGGGAGTAATAACCTATAAAATTGCCGCTCATGCCTCAGACCTTGCCAAAGGTAACAAAGCCGCCAAAGCATGGGACGACGAGCTTTCCAAGGCAAGGTTTGAATTCCGCTGGCAAGATCAATTCAACCTATCTCTAGATCCGGAAACCGCCAGAAGTTACCACGATGCCACTTTGCCAGCAGATGGAGCAAAATTGGCTCATTTTTGCTCGATGTGCGGGCCAAAATTCTGCTCGATGAAAATTAGCCAAGATGTTCGTAAATATGCTAACGAACAGAACCTGCTAAATCAATCTGCGGAAAACAACATTACTAATCGCACCGAAGCCGAAATTACCAAGGCAGAAGAAGCCAAGGCAGAAGAGGGCATGGCAGAAATGAGTGAAAAATTCCGCTCACTCGGTAGCGAAGTTTATATTAAAATTAAGGAGTAGGATATGAAAGGAAAAATAACTGTAGCAGAACACAATGCAAAATATATAAAAGATCTTTCAGTAAAAATTCTTAGCGATATAAAAGAATGGAAGTTTTTGCAAGCAAAGATTGAATTTTTACAGTTAGAAAAAAATCATTTTGTTGAAGAAAATTTTAACCAAGAATTACAATCGCTCGAAGAGCAACTTGGTAAAGCACATAAAAAATTATCGTGCAATAGACAACATGATGAAGAGCGAATCATAAAAAGTGGTAAAGATGGTGGCTTTATGATTCCAAAAGATGCTAAGGCAGTATCAGGATTTGATGACAATAAAGAAACAGTTAAATCCTGTGACGGTACTACATTTGGAGTTGGTGGTGGTGTCAATTCTCCTGCTGAACTTTATGGTATTAATAACATAAAATCGTCATTATCTAAAAATTATGCCAATTTTCTACCTTTTGTTGAATATGTAGAATCTTCATACTATATAAAATCAGATGGCACAGAATTAATAAACGAAAGACTTAAAAATCGCTATGCTCGTTACTTATATATCAAAACTTTCAATGATGCTAAAGATAACGCAAAATATCAATTCACACAAATAGACCTTGTAAATGGCACAATTAAAGTTTCTGATGATCATTATGATAATTTTAAAAATATAGTAACTACAGTAACTGAACAAGATGAATTACCGAAAGATTTGCAAACAACCCTTGGACCTTTTTTAAATTTAGACATCAAAGCAAAAGAAGAAGTAGAAAAATATCAACAAAAACTAATCGGTAAAGGAAAAATAAAAGATCTCGACTTAGAAGAAATAAAAACAAATCTGGTAAAAATAGGTGTAAATCAAGACGATGATAATTTGGATAGCTTAGCTAAATCTGTTAAAGATAGTAATGAAAATAACACAGGTAGAATAAATAAAAACCTTTTAAAGGAACTTGCCAAAAAAGGAAAGATTATTAATAATAGTTCTGATATAACAAATTCTGGTGCCTTATATAATAATATATTACCAGAATTAAAAACAAAAATCACATATCAAGCCAATATTCAAAATCAAGATGGCAAAGATGATAAATTGCAACAAATTGCAAAAAAACAATTTTACGATTCTATAAATGGCAAAGATAAAATTGACAATGATTTGTTGGGGCTTTTTAAGGGCAAAGACAATGAAGAAGCTGAAGTTGAAGAAGCTGAAGTTGGTGATGATGAAATCAAGCAAAGGATTGATAAGATCTATGAAGAATTAAGTAAAGATTTGAGAGAAAAGATAAAAAAAGATCTTGGTTCGGACAATGTTAGTGATGAACAAGCCAAGCAAATCCTTAATATAATTATCGCTGACAAGGGAGATAATGAAATTAAAAATTTGCTGGAAAAAGAATCTCTAATTCCACAACTGCAAGAAGAAGCGATAAAAAAATTAAAAGAAGCTGAAAAAGCCCAAGCCCAAGAGGGTGGAGATGCAAAGCACCGCCCACAGGCAATAAAAGAGCTGAAAAAAGAGATTGATAAAGTTGTCGAAGGTGTTGCTCTTACTGAAGAGCAACAACAACTCCTCATCGGTGCTTTGTTAAATCCTAATGATCTAATCGAAGAGAGAGTAAAAGCAATTGCCGAAGAAGAAGCT